>JAJTHZ010000021.1 GCA_021299185.1 Lysobacteraceae bacterium
AGATGGTGATGCCTGGCGACAACATCAAGATGGTGGTGACGCTGATCGCCCCGATCGCGATGGAGGAAGGCCTGCGTTTCGCGATCCGCGAGGGCGGCCGCACGGTCGGCGCCGGCGTGGTGGCGAAGATCGTCGAGTAAGTGACGTAACGACGCGAGTGGCCGGTGGTGTGCGCGCCCCGGCCCCGCAACAGAGGAATTCGAAATGGCTGACCAGAAGATCCGGATCCGCTTGAAGGCGTTCGATCATCGCCTGATCGATCGCTCCGCGAGCGAAATCGTCGAGACCGCGAAGCGGACCGGCGCGCAGGTGCGCGGCCCCATCCCGCTGCCGACCAAGACGGAGCGATACACCATCCTGGTCTCGCCGCATGCCGACAAGGACGCGCGCGACCAGTACGAGACCCGTACGCACAAGCGCGTGCTCGACATCGTCGACCCGAACGACAAGACCGTGGACGCGCTGATGAAGCTCGACCTCGCGGCCGGCGTCGACGTCCAGATCAAGCTGTATTGACGGGTTTTGGCCCAGGGCGCAGGACCATGAGTATCGGATTGGTTGGCCGCAAGTGCGGCATGACGCGAGTCTTCACCGAAGACGGCGTGTCGATCCCGGTGACGCTGATCGAAGCGACGCCGAACCGCGTGACGCAAGTCAAGACCGAGGGCACCGACGGCTACGCGGCCGTGCAGGTCACCGCGGGCACGAAGCGCGCGTCGCTCCTCAACAAGCCGCAGGCCGGGCACTTCGCGAAGGCGAAGGTCGAGGCGGGTCGCGGCCTGTGGGAGTTCCGCGTCGATGCGATCGAGGCGTCGAAGTACGCCGTCGGCGCCGAGATCAAGGTGGACGCCTTCGCGGTCGGCCAGAAGGTCGACGTGGCGGGCATCACCAAGGGCAAGGGCTTCGCGGGCACGATCAAGCGCCACAACTTCACCATGGGTGACGCGTCGCACGGCAACTCGCTGTCGCATCGCGCCCCGGGCTCGATCGGCCAGCGCCAGACGCCGGGCCGCGTGTTCAAGGGCAAGAAGATGGCCGGCCACATGGGCGCCGTGCGCCAGTCGATGACCAACCTCGTGGTGGTCAAGATCGACGCCGAGCGCCACCTGATCGCGATCAAGGGCTCCGTGCCCGGCGCGCCGGGCGGCGACGTGGTCATCAGTCCCGCCGCGAAGGCCTGAGGAGCATCGTCATGGAACTCAGCATCGTCGGTTCGGGCAAGGCCGTGAGCGTGTCGGACGTGGTGTTCGGCCGTGAATTCAGCGAAGACCTCGTGCACCAGGCGGTCGTCGCCTACATGGCCGGCGGCCGTGCGGGCACGAAGAAGCAGAAGTCGCGCAGCGACCTCAGCGGCACGACCAAGAAGTTCAAGAAGCAGAAGGGTGGCGGTGCACGCCACGGCGACTATCGCGCCCCGATCTTCGTCGGTGGCGGCGTGACGTTCGCCGCGCGGCCCCGCGACCATTCGCAGAAGATCAACCGCAAGATGTATCGCGGCGCCATTTCGGCGATCCTCTCCGAACTGCTGCGGCAGCAGCGCCTCCAGGTGGTCGACTCGTTCGACGTCGAGGCGCCGAAGACCAAGGCCCTGGCCGCCAAGCTCAAGGCGATCGGCGAAGGGCGCACCCTGGTGGTGACCGAGAACGGCAGCGAAGGCCTGTTCCGCGCCGCCCGCAACATCCCCTCGGTGGCGGTCGTCGACGTGGCCGCGATCGATCCGGTGTCGCTGATCGGCGCCGACCGCGTGGTCATGACCGTCGAATCGGTCAAGAAGGTCGAGGAGTGGCTGGCATGAGCAACGAACGCCTCATGGGCGTGATTCGCGCCCCGCACGTGTCGGAGAAGAGCGCGCGCCTGCAGGAGGTCGCCAACCAGTTCGTGTTCGAAGTCGCACCCGATGCGACCAAGCACGACGTGAAGGCGGCCGTGGAAACGATGTTCAAGGTCAAGGTCGAGGCGGTTTCCGTCGTCAACGCCAAGGGCAAGCGGAAGTCGTTCCGCGGCCGCAACGGCGCGCGCGGCGGTTGGCGCAAGGCCTACGTCCGCCTCGGTGAGGGGCAGACGATCGACCTGGTGGCGAAGGCCTGAGGTAGGGACCCATGGCACTGATCAATTTCAAGCCGACCTCCGCTGGACGCCGCGCCATGGTGCGCGTCGCCACCGCGGGTCTGCACAAGGGCGCACCGTTCGCGGCGCTGACCGAGTCGCAGAGCAAGACCGGCGGTCGCAACAACTACGGTCGTATCACGACTCGGCACATCGGCGGCGGGCACAAGCACCACTACCGCCTGATCGACTTCAAGCGTGACAAGGAAGGCATTGCCGCCCGCGTCGAGCGCATCGAGTACGATCCGAACCGCACCGCGCACATCGCGCTGCTGTGCTACGTCGACGGCGAGCGTCGCTACATCATCGCGCCGAAGGGCGTGCAGGTGGGCGACCAGTTGATGGCTGGCCGCGACGCGCCGATCAAGAACGGCAACTCGCTCCCGCTGCGCAACGTGCCGATCGGCGCGACCGTGCACTGCATCGAGATGCGGCCGGGCAAGGGCGCGCAGCTGGCGCGCAGCGCCGGCGCCTCGGCGCAGCTGATCGCGCGCGAGCATGGTTACGCCACCCTGCGCCTCCGCTCCGGCGAGATGCGCAAGGTCCCGGCGGACTGCCGCGCGACCATCGGCGAAGTGGGCAACGACGAGCACAACCTCCGCAAGATCGGCAAGGCGGGCGCCAAGCGCTGGAAGGGCGTTCGCCCGACCGTGCGCGGCGCGGCAATGAACCCGGTCGACCACCCGCACGGTGGTGGCGAGGGTCGCTCCGGACAGGGCAATCCGCACCCGGTTTCGCCGTGGGGCATGCCGACCAAGGGTTACAAGACCCGCAAGAACAAGCGCACGCAGAAGTTCATCGTGCGCGACCGTCGTGGCTGATAGGTAGCGATCATGGCTCGTTCACTGAAGAAAGGCCCGTTCATCGACCTGCACCTGCAGAAGAAGGTGAATGCGGCCGTTGCAAGCAACAGCAAGCGCCCGATCAAGACCTGGTCGCGTCGCTCCATGATCCTGCCTGAGATGGTGGGCCTCACGATTGCCGTCCACAACGGCCGCCAGCACGTGCCCGTGTTGGTCAACGAGAACATGGTCGGGCACAAGCTCGGCGAGTTCGCGGTGACCCGCACGTTCAAGGGTCACTCCGGCGACAAGAAGGCCGCCGAGGCCAAGAAGTAAGGGGAATGCCGATGGAAGCCAAAGCCATCCTGCGCACCTCGCGCATCTCGCCGCAGAAGGCCCGTCTGGTCGCCGACCAGGTGCGCGGCCTGCCGGTCGGTCGCGCGCGCGACGTGCTTGCGTTCAGCACCAAGAAGGCGGCGCACATCGTCAAGAAGGTGCTGCTGTCGGCCGTCGCGAACGCCGAGAACAACCTCGGCGCCGACGTGGACGATCTCAAGGTCGCACGGATCTTCGTCGACGAGGGTCCGTCGCTGAAGCGCTTCCACTCGCGCGCCAAGGGCCGCGGCGTCCGCATCCTCAAGCGCACGAGCCACATCACCGTGGTCGTGGGCACCGGCAAGTAACCACAGGAACGAAACGATGGGTCACAAGGTTCATCCCACCGGAATCCGCCTTGGAATAGCCAAGGACTGGACGTCGAAGTGGTTCGCCGGCAAGCGCGACTACGCGCAGTACCTGGCGGGCGACCTCAAGGTCCGCGACATGCTGCGCGCGAAGCTCGCGCAGGCCGGCGTGTCGAAGATCCTGATCGAGCGTCCGGCCAAGAGCGCCCGCGTGACGATCCACACCGCCCGTCCGGGCGTCGTGATCGGCAAGAAGGGCGAGGACATCGAGCGGCTGCGCAAGGAAGTCTCCGACCTGATGGGCGTCCCCGCGCACATCAACGTCTCCGAGGTGCGCAAGCCCGAGCTCGACGCCCAACTGGTCGCCGAATCGATCGCGCAGCAGCTGGAGCGTCGCATCATGTTCCGTCGCGCGATGAAGCGCGCGGTCGGCAACGCGATGCGCCTCGGCGCGCTCGGCATCAAGGTCAACGTCGCCGGCCGCCTCAATGGCGCCGAGATCGCGCGGACCGAGTGGTATCGCGAGGGTCGCGTGCCGCTGCACACGCTGCGCGCCGACGTCGACTACGGTTTTTCCGAGGCCCGCACCACCTATGGCGTCATCGGCGTCAAGGTGTGGATCTACAAGGGCGAGGTGTTCGACCTGCATGCTGCCGCCCAGGAAGCCGCCGCGCCGGCCGGCAAGCCCGAGCGCCAGGCCGCGAAGTGAGGGATTGAGCCATGCTGCAACCCAGCCGCCAGAAGTTCCGCAAGCAGCACAAGGGCCGTAACCGTGGCCTGAGCTACGTGGGCAACAAGGTTTCGTTCGGCGAGTACGGCCTGCGCGCGACCACCCATGGCCACCTGACCGCCCGCCAGATCGAGGCTGCACGCCGCGCCATCTCCCGCTTCGTCAAGCGCGGCGGCAAGCTCTGGATCCGCGTGTTCCCGGACAAGCCGATCAGCCGCAAGCCGATCGAGGTCCGCATGGGCAACGGCAAGGGCAACGTCGAGTTCTACGTCGCCGTCATCCAGCCGGGCCGGATGCTCTATGAGATGGAGGGCGTGGATGAGGCGACGGCCCGCGAGGCCTTCCGCCTTGCCGCCGCCAAGTTGTCGGTGCGTACCGATTTCGTGACCCGCACGGTGCTGTGATGGAAACCAAGGAACTCAACAAGAAGTCCGTCGCCGAACTGAACGGCGACCTCGTCGAGCTCCGCCGGGAGCAGTTCAACCTGCGCATGCAGCGCGGCACCGGCCAGCTCACCCAGACGCACCAGTTGCGCAACGTGCGCCGCGACATCGCGCGCGTGAAGACCGCGATCGCGGCCAAGAAGTAAGGCGACCCCGATGAACGACAAGAACGAGCAGCAGGGGGCCCTCGAGGGCCGCGTGGTCAGCAGCAAGATGCAGAAGACCGTCACGGTCCTGCTCGAGCGCCAGATCCAGCACCCGATGTACGGCAAGTACGCGCGTCGCTCCACCAAGGTCCATGCGCACGACGAGGCCGGCGAATGCCGTGAGGGCGATCTCGTGCGCATCGTCGAGTGCCGTCCGCTGTCCAAGACCAAGAACTTCAAGGTCGTGGCCATCGTGGAACGCGCACAGTAACCGACGCGACCAGGACAGGAGGAAGCAACCATGATCCAGATGCAGACCCACCTGGCCGCCGCCGACAACAGCGGCGCGCGCGAACTGATGTGCATCAAGGTGCTCGGCGGCTCGAAGCGCCGCTATGCGGGCATCGGCGACATCATCAAGGTGTCGATCAAGGACGCGATCCCGCGCGGCAAGGTCAAGAAGGGCGAGGTTTACGACGCCGTGGTCGTGCGCACCCGCAAGGGCGTGCGCCGTCCGGACGGCTCGCTGATCCGCTTCGACGGCAATGCCGCCGTGCTGTTGAACAACAAGCTCGAGCCGATCGGCACCCGAATCTTCGGGCCGGTGACGCGCGAGCTGCGCAGCGAGCGTTTCATGAAGATCGTCTCGCTCGCGCCCGAAGTGCTCTGAGGAACCACCATGAAGCGCATCCGCAAGGGTGATCAGGTCATCGTGATCACCGGCAAGAACAAGGGACAGAAGGGCGAGGTCCTGCGCGTGCTCGACGACAAGGTCGTCGTGCAGAACGTCAACCTCGTCAAGCGCCACACGAAGCCGAACCCGCAGGCCAACCAGCCCGGCGGCATCGTGGAGCGTGAGTCCCCCATCCACGTTTCGAACGTGATGATCTTCAACCCCTCGACCAACAGCGGCGACCGCGTCGGCTTCAAGACGCTGGAAGACGGGCGCAAGGTGCGCGTCTTCCGTTCGTCCGGTGAAGTGGTCGACATCTGAGGTACGACGTCGTGACGACTCGGCTCGAAAAGGTCTACAAGGAACAGGTTGTTCCGAAGCTGATGCAGCGCTTCGGCTACAAGAACGTCATGCAGGTGCCGCGCCTGGAGAAGATCACGCTCAACATGGGCGTGGGCGAGGCGGTCGGCAACAAGAAGGTGCTCGAGAACGCGCTCGACGACATGGGCAAGATCGCCGGCCAGAAGCCGGTGGCGACGCTGGCCCGGAAGTCGATCGCGACCTTCAAGATCCGCGACGGCTGGCCGATCGGCTGCAAGGTCACCCTGCGCCGCGCCCGCATGTTCGAGTTCCTCGATCGCCTGGTGAACATCTCGCTGCCGCGCGTGCGCGACTTCCGCGGGGTGTCGGGTCGCGCCTTCGACGGCCGTGGCAACTTCAACTTCGGGATCAAGGAACAAATCATCTTCCCGGAGATCAATTTCGACCAGGTGGATGCGCTGCGCGGCATGGACATCGCGATCACCACCACCGCGAAGACCGACGCCGAGGCCAAGGCCCTGCTCGAGGCCTTCAGCTTCCCCTTCCGCAACTGACCCGCTGACCAGGAATCCAGCCAATGGCCAAGACGTGCATGGTGAACCGCGAGGCGAAGCGGGCCAAGACGGTGAAGAAGTACGCCGCGAAGCGCGCCGAACTCAAGCGCGCGATCGCCAACCCGAAGCTGTCGTTCGAGGAGCGCATGGCGGCGCAGGCTGCGCTGCAGAAGCTGCCTCGCGACGCCAGCCCGGTGCGCCAGCGCAACCGCTGCGCGCTTTCCGGCCGCCCGCGCGGCGTGTATCGCAAGTTCGGCCTGGCGCGCAACAAGCTGCGCGAGGCCACCATGCGCGGCGACGTCCCTGGCCTGCGCAAGGCCAGTTGGTGACGCCGCGGGATATCGGTGCTGAACAAGTTCCAGGAACCAAGCCATGAGCATGACTGATCCCATCGCGGATATGTTCGTCCGCATCCGCAACGCGCAGGCCACGGGCAAGGCGTCCGTGCGCATGCCCGCCTCGAAGGCCAAGCTCGCCATCGCGCGCGTGCTGAAGGACGAGGGTTACATCACCGATGTCGTCGAGCGCGACATCGGCAACAAGCGCAAGGAAATCGAGATCGCGCTGAAGTACTACCTCGGCAAGCCCGCGATCGACCGCCTCGAGCGCGTCAGCCGCCCCGGCCTGCGCCAGTACCGCGGCAGCGATGCGCTGCCCAAGGTGCTCGGCGGGCTTGGCATCTCCATCGTTTCGACCTCCTCGGGTCTGATGACCGACTCGCAGGCCCGTGCGAAGGGCCTCGGCGGCGAAGTCGTCTGCCTCGTCGCCTAAGGAGCCGCACATGTCCCGCGTTGCAAAGAAGCCGGTTTCTCTGCCCAAGGGCGTCGAGTGCAAGCTCGAGTCCGGTGCTGTCACGGTGAAGGGCCCGAAGGGCGCGCTGCGCCTCGAGGCGCTGCCGGGTGTCGAGGTGGCCATCCAGGGGTCCACGGTGTCGCTGAAGGCAACCGGGACGGATGCCCGTGCTGCCGGCACCGCGCGTGCGCTGATCAACAACATGGTGATCGGCGTCAGCGAGGGTTACTCGCGCAAGCTCGAGCTGGTGGGCGTCGGTTACCGTGCCGCGTTGCAGGGCAAGGACCTCAATCTGACGCTCGGGTTCTCCCATCCGGTGGTCTTCAAGGCGCCCGAGGGGATCACCATCGAGGTTCCCACGCAGACGGAGGTCCTGATCAAGGGCGCCGACAAGCAGCGCGTGGGCGAAGTGGCGGCCAAGATCCGCGGGTTCCGCCCGCCGGAGCCGTACAAGGGCAAGGGCGTCCGTTACTCGGGCGAGAAAATCACCTTGAAGGAAGCCAAGAAGGCCTGATGGCGTTCCGGCTTTGGAGCATCGATCGTGGAAAAGAAGATCAGCCGCCTGCGTCGCGCGAAGCGCTCCCGCATGCACATCCGTACCCTCGGCGTCGCGCGCCTGACCGTGCATCGCAGCGGCCAGCACATCTACGCCCAGGTCATCGCCCCGTCCGGCGACAAGGTCATGGCCGCTGCGTCGACCGTGCAGAAGGACGTGCGCGACGGCCTCAAGGGCACCAAGAACAAGGAGGCCGCGGCCGCCGTCGGTCGCGCGGTGGCGCAGCGCGCCATCGCCGCCGGGGTGTCCGAAGTCGCGTTCGACCGTTCCGGCTTCCTGTACCACGGGCGCATCGCCGCGTTGGCGGACGCTGCCCGCGAGGCCGGCCTGAAGTTCTGAGCCGGACCCCACACAACTCCAAGCGGCCCAGCCGCAAGCAACCGGTATCGAGATGAACACCAACGATCGCGAGAATTCAGACGGCCTGCTCGAGAAGCTGATCGCCGTCAACCGCGTGGCCAAGGTCGTCAAGGGCGGCCGCACCTTCAGCTTCACCGCGCTGACCGTGGTCGGCGACGGCGATGGCAAGGTCGGGCTCGGCTATGGCAAGGCACGCGAGGTTCCGGTCGCCATCTCCAAGGCGATGGACCAGGCCCGCAAGAACATGATCGGCGTGTCGCTGAAGAACGGCACGCTGCACTATGCCGTGAAGGCGAACCATGGCGCGGCGCGCGTGTTCATGCAGCCGGCCTCCGAGGGCACGGGCGTGATCGCGGGCGGCGCCATGCGCGCCGTGTTCGAGGTCGTGGGCGTCAAGAACGTGCTCGCCAAGGCGGTCGGTTCGCGCAATCCCATCAACCTCGTTCGCGCCACGATCAAGGGCCTGCAGGCGATCGCCTCGCCGGACCGGATCGCGGCCAAGCGCGGCAAGAAGCTCGCCGATCTCGTCGGCGGGGAGTCGAACAATGGCTAAGGACAACGCCAAGACCGTCAAGGTCCGGCTCGTCAAGAGCCCGAACAGCTGCCAGTCGCGCCATCGGACCAGCGTCAAGGCGTTGGGCCTGCGCAAGCTCAACGACGTACGCGAGCTGAAGGACAGCCCGAGCGTTCGCGGCCTGATCAACCAGGTCAGCTACCTCGTGCGGGTCGAAGACTGAGCAGCACCCGGATCAGGAGAGCATCATGCGTCTGAACACCATCAAGCCTGCCGCCGGCTCGCGCCGCGAGCGCGTGCGCGTCGGCCGCGGCATCGGTTCCGGCCTCGGCAAGACAGCCGGCCGCGGCCACAAGGGTCAGTACGCCCGCACCGGCAAGGGCAAGGTCAAGCCGGGCTTCGAAGGCGGCCAGATGCCGCTGCAGCGGCGCCTGCCCAAGGTCGGCTTCCGGTCGAAGCTGAAGGAAGACGTGGCCGAGGTCCTGCTCTACGCCCTCGACCGCCTGCCGTCGACCGACGTCGACTTCGCGGCCCTGCGCGCCGCGGGCCTGGTGCCTGCCGGCGCGAAGCGCGCCAAGCTGGTGAAGAAGGGCGAGGTCTCGCGCAAGTACGTGGTCAAGGGCGTCGCGGCGACCGCCGGGGCGAAGGCGGCGATCGAGTCCGCCGGCGGCACGGTGGAGTAATCGGGTGGCGAGCAATCCGGCCCAATCCGCGCTCGGCCGCTTCGGCCAGATGACCGAGCTGAAGCAGCGCCTGCTGTTCGTGCTCGGCGCGCTGATCGTGTTCCGTTTCGGCACCTTCATCCCGGTGCCGGGCGTGAACCCGGAAGCCATGGTCCAGCTGATGGAGCAGCAGCGCGGTACCATCATGGACATGTTCAACATGTTCTCCGGCGGTGCGCTGGAGCGCATGTCGGTGCTCGCGTTGAACGTAGTGCCCTACATCTCGGCGTCGATCATCGTGCAGTTGATGGCGCAGGTCGTGCCGTCTCTGCAGGCGCTGCGCAAGGAAGGCGAGGCGGGTCGGCGCAAGCTCACGCAGTACACGCGCTATGGCACCCTCGGCCTCGCGTGCTTCCAGGCCGCGGGCATCGCCTTCGCGCTCCAGGCGCAGGGCGCGGCCGGCGGGGTGCAGGTGGTGATCGATCCGGGTCCGGGCTTCATCTTCTCGGCCGTCGTCGGTCTCACTGCGGGAACCATGTTCCTGATGTGGCTCGGCGAGCAGGTTACGGAGCGCGGGATCGGCAATGGCATCTCGCTGATCATCTTCGCCGGCATCGTCGCCGGGCTGCCGAGCGCGGTCGGTGCGACCCTGCAGCTCGCCGGGACGGGCGAACTGAGTTGGTTGATGGTCATCTTCATCATGGCCATCGTTCTCGCCGTGACCGCCTTCGTGGTGTTCGTCGAGCGCGGCCAGCGTCGGATCACGGTCAACTACGCGCGCCGCCAGGGTGGTGCGCGGGCCTACCAGAACCAGAGCTCGCACCTGCCGCTGAAGCTGAACATGTCCGGGGTCATCCCGGCCATCTTCGCCTCGTCGATCATCATGTTCCCCGCCACGGCCCTGACCTGGGTCGGGCAGAGCAACGATGCGCGCTGGCTGCAGACCATCTCCAACGCCCTGGCCCCGGGTGAACTGCTGCATATCGCGCTGTACGCCGGCCTGATCGTTTTCTTCGCGTTCTTCTACACGGCGTTGGTCTTCAACTCCAACGAGACGGCGGAGAACCTGAAGAAATCCGGCGCGCTCATCCCGGGCATCCGGCCGGGCAAGTCCACCGCCGACTACATCGATGGCGTGATCACCCGCCTGACCGCGGTCGGCGCGGTCTACCTGGTCGCGGTCTGCCTGCTGCCGGAATTCATGCGGCTGGGGTGGAACGTGCCGTTCTACTTCGGCGGCACGTCGCTGCTGATCGTGGTGGTGGTGGTGATGGACTTCACGGCGCAGGTGCAGGCGCACCTGATGTCGCACCAGTACGAGAGTCTGCTGAAGAAGGCGAATCTCAAGACTTACGGCCGGGGCGGCCAGATCCGCGGCTGAGGCCGCGGACGGCTCCCGGATTAGGGCGGCTGCCGGCGGGTGCGTTCCCGCTGGCAACCGGACATGACTTGACTGTATACTTGCGCGTTCACCGCGCAGAACGTTCGATTTCGGAGAAACCTAGACATGGCGCGCATTGCGGGCGTAAACCTGCCGGTCCACAAACACGCGTGGATCGCCCTGCAGAGCATCTACGGCATCGGCCGTACCCGGTCGCAGAAGATCTGCGTCCTCGCGGGGGTCAGTCCGACCACCAAGATCAAGGACCTGACCGAGGCCGAGGTCGACAAGCTGCGCCAGGAAGTCGCGCGCTTCACGGTCGAAGGTGATCTTCGCCGCGAGGTGGGCATCAGCATCAAGCGATTGATGGACTTGGGCTGCTACCGCGGCCTGCGCCACCGCCGCGGCCTGCCGCTGCGCGGCCAGCGCACCCGCACCAATGCGCGCACCCGCAAGGGCCCGCGTAAGCAGATCAAGAAGTAATCCTCACCGTCACTGGTAAGCACAGATGAACAAGCCCGCCGCAGCCTCGGCTGCCAAGCCCAAAAAGAAGGCCAAGCGCGTCGTCACCGACGGCATCGCGCATGTCCAGGCCTCATTCAACAACACGGTGGTCACCATCACCGATCGCCAGGGCAACGCGCTCTCGTGGGCGACCTCGGGTGGTGCGGGCTTCCGCGGCTCGCGAAAGAGCACGCCGTTCGCCGCACAGGTCGCGGCCGACAAGGCGGGCCGCGCTGCGCTCGACTACGGGCTCAAGACGCTGGAAGTGCGCATCAAGGGCCCCGGCCCGGGCCGCGAATCGGCGGTGCGCGCGCTGAATGCGATCGGCTACAAGGTCACCAACATCATCGACGTCACGCCGATCCCGCACAACGGCTGCCGTCCGCCGAAGAAGCGGCGCGTCTGATCCGGAGAGCACGACTGCCATGGCACGTTACATCGGCCCCACCTGCAAGCTCGCGCGCCGCGAAGGCGCCGACCTCAGCCTCAAGAGCCCGGCGCGCGCGCTGGATTCGAAGTGCAACCTCGAGACCAAGCCGGGCCAGCACGGCGCGTCGAAGCGCGCCCGCCTGTCCGACTACGCCGTCCAGCTTCGCGAGAAGCAGAAGGTCAAGCGCATCTACGGCCTGCTGGAGCGCCAGTTCCGCGGCGTGTATGCCCGCGCGGCCAACCAGAAGGGCAATACCGGCGAGAACCTGCTGCGCATCCTGGAATCGCGCCTGGACAACGTCGTGTATCGCATGGGCTTCGCCGTCACGCGCGCCCAGGCCCGCCAATTGGTGTCGCACAAGGCGGTGCAGGTGAACGGCAAGATCGTCAACCTCGCCTCCTACCAGGTGAAGCCGGGCGACCTGGTGTCGCTCACCGAGCGAGCGCGTGCCCAGCTGCGCGTCCAGGAAGCGGTCAAGCTGAGCGAAGAGATGGATCTCTCGCCGAACTGGCTCGAAGTCGACACCAAGAAGTTCAGCGGCACCTACAAGACGCTCCCGGAGCGCTCTGACTTGCCCTCCGACATCAACGAAGCGTTGATCGTCGAGTTGTATTCGAAGTAATCGGGAAGAACGTCGACCATGGCAGTGTCGTCCACCAACGTCTTGCGCCCGCGCGGCATCAGCGCGGAAAAACTCGGGCCCAACCGCGCGAAGGTCGTGGTCGAACCGCTGGCCCGCGGATTCGGCCACACGCTGGGCAACGCCCTCCGGCGCGTGCTGCTTTCGTCGATCCCCGGTGCGGCGATCACCGAAGTCGAGATCGACGGCGTGCTCCATGAGTACACCACCCTCGAGGGTCTGCAGGAGGACGTGATCGAAGTCCTGCTGAACCTCAAGGACGTCGCGATCCGCATGCACAATGTGGACGAAACCACCGTCACCCTCGCCAAGAAGGGTTCCGGCGTGGTGCGTGCTTCGGACATCATGGTCGACCACAACGTGGAAATCGTGAATCCCGATCACGTGATCTGCCACCTCACCAAGGACGCCAGCCTCAACATGCGGCTGCGCATCGCGCGCGGCATCGGCTACGAGCCGGCCACGGCGCGTCGTCGTCCCGACGAGGAAGCGCGTCCGATCGGCCGCCTGCACCTCGATGCATCGTTCTGCCCCGTGCGCCGGGTGGCGTTCGAGGTCGACAATGCGCGCGTCGAGCAGCGCACGGACCTCGACAAGCTGGTGATGGACATCGAGACCAACGGCACGGTCGACGCCGAGGAAGCGGTCCGCAAGGCGGCCGACATCCTCGCCGACCAGCTGTCGGTCTTCGGCGACTTCACGCGCCGGGAGATCGGTGGCGCGAAGCCGGTGGGTGCCGGGATGGACCCGGTGCTGCTGCGCCCGATCGACGACCTCGAGCTGACCGTGCGGTCGGCGAACTGCCTGAAGGCCGAGAGCATCTACTACATCGGCGACCTGGTGCAGAAGACCGAGGTCGAACTGCTGAAGACGCCCAACCTCGGCAAGAAGTCCCTCACCGAGATCAAGGAAGTACTCGCTCAGCGTGGCCTGTCGCTCGGCATGAAGCTCGAGAGCTGGCCGCCGGCGGGACTCGCCCACGGCATGCAGACGGGCTGAAGCCCGCGCACTCCACCATCCAGGAATCCGCGTCATGCGCCATCTGAAATCCGGCCGCAAGCTCAATCGGGACAGCAGCCACCGCAATGCCATGTTCCGCAACATGGCGACCTCGCTGTTCCAGCACGAGATCATCAAGACCACCCTGCCGAAGGCCAAGGAACTGCGTCGCGTCGCCGAGCCGCTGATCACGCTGGCCAAGGTCGATGGCGTCGCGAATCGCCGCCTGGCCTTCAACCGCCTTCGCGACAAGGCGGCGGTGGGCAAGCTCTTCACCGAAATCGGCCCGCGCTACCGCAGCCGTCCGGGCGGTTACCTGCGCATCCTGAAGTGCGGGTTCCGCGCCGGAGATGCAGCGCCGATGGCCTACGTCGAACTCGTCGACCGCCCGCAGGCTGCAGCGCCCACGGACGCGTGACACTGCGTTTCGACGCGAGATCGGTCTCAAGCCCCGGCCCTGCCGGGGCTTGTCGTTTCAGGGCATCGGTCGCGCGTCATCGACCGGGGTGCCGCCGTGCTGTGCGCGAAGCCTTGGGCTCAGGTCGGCCCGCTTCATCGGCCGTCCCAGATGGAACCCCTGGGCCTGGTCGCATCCCAGGTCCAGCAGGCAATGGACGGTCTGCTCGTCCTCGACGCCCTCGCATGTCGCCTCGATCCCGAGGCCGTGCGCGAGGCCGATCATCGAACTGACCAGGCGACGCGCTCGATCGTCCAGCGTGATCGCGGTGACGAACGATTGGTCGATCTTCAGGACCGTGGCAGGGAAATGCCGCAGGTACGAGAACGACGAATACCCCTTCCCGAAATCGTCGATCGCGATGCCAAGCCCGGCGTCGCGCAAGGCATGCAGCGCGCGCGCGCTCGTCTCCGGGTCTTCCATCACGGCCGTCTCGGTCACCTCGAGAACCACCCGCTGCGCCGGGATGCCCCAGATCTGCAGCGCGGCAACGACCTGCTCGACCAGTCCGGCCTCGCCGAAGGCCCGCGGCGAGAGGTTGATCGCGCAGCGCAGGCCGGGGTCGAGCGCGTTCAGTTCGGAGAACTCGCGCAGGGTTGCATGCAGCGTCCAGCGCGTCAGTTCTGCAGCAAGCCCGGCCTGCTCGGCAATCGGCACGAAACGATGCGGTGCGACCGACCCGCGCCGCGGACACGTCCAGCGCGCCAGCGACTCGACCGCCACGACCCTGCGGTCGGCCAGGGTCACGATGGGCTGGAACTCGAGCGACAGGTCGTTTCCGACGAGGGCGGTGCGCAGGTCGTCGAGCAGCAAGGGGTCCTCGCCCTTTCCAGAGGCGAGATGAAGGCGCGCGCCGCGCGCCGCCGCGGCATCCAGCGCGGCCGTAGCGCGCCGAGTGACCGCATCCGCGCTGACGCCGTGTTCCGGCGACCACGCGAGGCCGATCGCGATCACGGCGGTCAAGGGCCGACCCTGCACCGCCAGCGGTCGTTCGAACTCCCGCAGCAGGCGCTGCGCCGCTAGTTCCGCGTGCCCGGGGCTGAGGAGGTTCGGCAGGACGACCATGAAGTCGTGTTCGCCGATCCGGAACACGCGATCACTGGTCCGCATGGCGCTGCCGAGGCGCTCTTCGACAGCCGGCGGGACGGCGGCGGCGATTGCATGGCCGAGGGCCGCGGCCGTCTCCCGCATGCGGCGGACGTGGACATGCATGACGCCGACCAGCGACGCGCCCAGCGAATCGCGGATCGCGGTCTCCACCGCCTCGAACATGGGCCCGTGCGCGCTCAGAGAAAGAAGTCCGCGAGGCTCAGCCCGTAGGCGCCGGCCGGCAGCGCGCGCACGATCGATCGCCGGCCCTCGCCACCGCCATCGGACCACAGGTCGACCTGCGGGAACGCCGGATCGACCGTCTTGTCGGGGCGCGTCAGCACGGTAACGCGCGGGAACAACCGACGGGCCGCGTTCTGCGCCATCACCACGGCGACCTCGCCGCTGGACAGTTCGACCAACGATCCCGTCGGGTAGACGCCGAGCGCTTGGCTGAACTGCTCGAGCAGTTCAGCCTGGAACAAGCGGTCGCGCTGCTTGTAGAGCGCCTGCAAGGCGTGGTGCCGCGAGATCGCGGGCTGGTGCGGCCGTTCGCTGCACATCGCGTCGAAGGAGTCGACGATGCCCAGCATGCGGGCCGCCAGGGGCACCGCGAGGCCGGCACGCCCACCAGGGTACCCCGAGCCATCGTGCCGTTCGTGGTGCGAGGCGATCATCTCGACCAGGGTCGGATTCGAGAGTCCCGCGGCGTGAAGACGCTGCAATCCCAGTTCGACGTGCCCGCGCACCGTCGTCCGCGCGGACTCGTCGAGCGGCCGCGGATGCGTGAAGACGGACTCGTCGAGGGCCGACATGCCGATGTCCATCAGCATGCCGCCTGCGGCGAGGTCGACGAGGAGTTCGCGTGGAAAGCCCAGCTGCCGGCCGAACGTGGCGGCGAGCGCGCAGGCGTTGATGGCGTGGCTGTAGGGGTAGCCGTCTCGCCGGCGAAGGGCGTCGAGCCAGAAAAAAGCGTCGGGATTGCGCACCACGCTGGAGACCACCGGTTCCAGCATGTCGGTCATGCCGTCGACCGACACCCTGCGCCCGGCGCGAATGTCCTCGATGCAGCGCGCGGCGAAGGTGCGCGCGGCATCCCAGGCCGGTGCGGCCTGCGGCAGTTCATCCTCGATCGGGATCGGCTGCGCGTAGGGCGCGGGCTCGGCCAGCAGGCCGCCGCCCGGTCGCTCGCGCCGGAATCCGAGCCGCAACAGCAACCCCCGTGGCGTCCGCTCGATGCCTTTCTCGACGTCGATCCAGACGTGCTTGCAGAGGGCGCGCAGGTGGGCGATGTCTTCCTGCGTCAGGACCTGGAAGCCTTGCAGCGGAAACGGCGTTTCCGACCACGGCCGGTCAAGGCGACAAACGAACATGCCGAGGGCGAGGGCGTCGACCTCGATCCTGCGTTCCTCGAGTGGCATCGCTGGACGTCCGGCGGCGGGCTGAAGGCGCGGGCGAAGACGCTACCCGTACCGACCGCCGCACTTTGCCACAAGGCGCGGCACCTTGCCGCGCCTTGCCGATCCGCAGAGCCGGCGCAATGCAGCCGCCCAGCCCGATGTCACAAAGATTTCAGAACCAGAGGCGGATCCCGGCCAGCACGTTGCGGCCCGGCAGGGGGGCGCGATCCTTGATCAGGGAAGTATGCACTCGCGCGCTCGCGTCGGTCAGGTTGCGCCCCTCGACGAACACTTCCCAGTCGCCGTCCGGGCCTGAGCGCCATGCGAGCCGGGCATCGACCAGGGTGTAACCGTCGGTCGGCGTCTCGAAGGCCGCGATGCGATCCTGCTCGCCGGTCCGAACCACGTCGATGCCCGCGCGCCAGCCTTCGTAGGACCAGTCCAGCGCGGCCCCGAAGCGCCCTGGCGCGATGCGCGGCAGATCGCCGCCGTCATCCAGGCGGCCCCGCACCGCGTCCGCGAACAGTCGCCCATCCCAGCGGCCCCACGCCGTGTCCGCCAGCTGCGCCTTGATCTCCGCTTCGATGCCGGTGAACCGGGCGTCGGCCTGCGTCCAGACGCGCACCGGCAGGTCATCCTCCTCCTCGCCGGTTTCGGCGAGGAAGATGAAGTCGTCGAAGCGGTTGTGGTACGCGGAGACGCGCGCCTCCGTGGTGCCGGCGTGCCAGTGGAGGCCGATCTCGACCTGGTTGGCGGTCTCTTCGTCGAGGTCGGGATCGCCGATCTCGAAGCTCCCGGTGGCTTCATGCGGCCCGTCGGAGAACAGTTCCTCGGCTTGCGGAGCGCGCTGCGCGCGGTCGAGGTTCAACGAGGCATGCCATTGCTCGGCGAAATCCCAACGGCCGGCTGCCGAAAGACTGACCGGCCGGTGCTTGACGCTGCCGCCGGCGTCCAGTTCGACGGTCTGGCGATCGAGTCGCGCGCCGAGTTCGACCGAGAAAGGCTCGAACTGCGCGCGCTCGACGACGAACAGCCCGAAGTCGCGCGTCTCGGACGGCGGCACGAAGGCCTCGTCGCCGAGCGCTTCGAAGTCGCGCCGCGAGGCCTGGATGCCGACCGCGCCGCGCCAGGCACCGATCGGTGAATGCACCGCCTCGATCCGCCCTTCGATCGCATCGTTGAAGAACTGCGTACCGATCTCGCCGCCTTCGTCGAGCTTGATCTCGGCGTGCTCGTAGTCGTTGCGGCCGATTCGCAGGTCGACCTTTTCCCATCCGGACAGCGGCTCGAGCAGGCGCGCATCGAGGTCGACGCGGCGCTGGTCCATGTCGAGTTCGATCTTGCCTTCGCCGCCTTTGCCGTGGCGCCGCGCCGCGCTGCCCTTCGAGATCGACGCGCCGGCGGCTTCGTCCTCGTCCTCGTCCTCTTCCGGCGGGATGCCGTACGCGGCGTCGTAGGCGGAAAGCGCGATGCCCACGTGGCCGCGATCACCGGTGATCGAGAAGCCCACCGCGCGACTGTCGGAGTCCGACTGCGTGTTCTCGATCTCGACGCCGTCCGGGCCCTCGTACGAGTCGCCCTCGCGGCGCGACCAGTCGGCATGCACGGCGAACAGGCCGTTGCCGGCATCGATCCGCCCCACGGCGGCGCGGCCGTCGTTCACCGAGTCGGCGCGCAGTTCGACGCGCCCCTGGATGCCGTCGATCGGACGGTCGGGAATCCGGCCTTCGCGCACGTTGACCACGCCGCCGATCGCGCCGCTGCCGTACAGCAGGGTGGCGGGGCCCTTGAGGACCTCGATCTGGTCGGCCAGGAAGGGGTCGATGGACAGGGCATGGTCGACGCTGGTGGTCGAGACGTCGAGCGTCGACACGCCGTCGCCCAGCACCTGGACCCGCGGGCCCTCGAGGCCACGCACGATCGGTCGACCGACACCGGGGCCGAAATAGGACGATTGCACGCCGACCAGTCCGGCCACGGTTTCGCCCAGCGTGCCGGCGCGCTGGTCGTCGAGCGTGCTGCCCGCGAGCACCTCGGTGGGCTGCAGCAGTTCATCGCCCGGCTCGGCCAGCGGGTCGGCGGTGACGGTGATGGCTTCCAGCCGGGCCGCTTCGCGCCCGGACTGCTGGGCGTGGGCGGTGTGCAGGAGCAGGGCGGAGATCGCCAACGCAAGGGCAGTGCGGCGCATAGGGTGTCCAGGGCAGGCCAAATGGAGTTATAAAGTAACTTACGCCTGCGTGGGCCCGTCAACACCTCGGCGCGTCGACGCGGCTGTATCCGCCGGGCGTCGTTCGACGCAGCCGCCTGGCTCGGTTACACTGTTCCCATGACCATGACCGCCTCCGGCAGCGCCCTGTCCCGCCTCGACGTGGTCGGTGCGTCGGCCTCGTTCCTGTGCGCCGCGCACTGCGCGGCCATGCCCTTGTTGCTGCCGCTGCTGCCGCTGGCCGGTCTCGAGTTCCTCGCCAGCCACGCGTTCGACCTGTTGTTCGTCGCGGGTGCCATCCTGCTCGGCGGATTCGCCGTGGTCCGCGGCATGCGCCACCACCGGGATCGGCGGGTGGCGACCGGGTTCGGGCTGGCCTCGCTGCTGCTGGTCGCCGGGCTGGTCGTCGGTCACGACGGGCACGCCCACCAGGTCATCCTGGTGGCGGGCGGCCTGGTGATGGGCTGGACCCATCTCCTGAACCTGAGCCTGCTGCGGCGCCATCGGTGCATCGAAGCACCGGCGGCGCTCGGTGCGACTTGATGTTTGTCGGGATGTTGCTACCCTGCGCGGTCCCACCGATCAACTGACTGGAGCCACGACCATGGGCAAGGGCGACCGCCGCACCCGCAAGGGCAAGATCGCGATCCGCAGCTACGGCAACAAGCGCCCGCACACCGTGCGCAAGGCCGGTGCGGTGAAGGCGGCGACTGCCGCCAAGCCGGCTGCCAAGAAGCCGGCCGCGCCGGCGGCCAAGAAGAAGGCCTGATTCGCCTTCCGATGCCGACAGGGCGGCGGGCTCCGGCCCGCCGTTTTCGTTTTCAGGGCAGGCTCGCGGGTAGCCGACCCGCGACGAGTCGCCCGCCCGCGAACACACTGCGCCCCAGGCGACCGCCGAGCCAATAGGACAGGGCGTCGGGCCGCTCGCAATCCCAGACCACGAAGTCCGCATCGGCGCCCGGCACCAGGGCACCCTTCGTTCCCTCCAGTCCGAGGGCGCGCGCGGCATGCGCGGTTGCGCCCGCGAGGGACTCGTCCGGCGTCAGGCCGAACAGCGTGCAGGCGAGGTGCATCGCGAGGCGCATCGAGCGCAGCGGCGAAGTGCCCGGATTGAGGTCCGTCGCGACCGCCATCGGCACGCGGTGGCGGCGGAACGCGGCGATCGGGGGCAAACGCGTCTCGCGCAGCACGAGGAAGGACCCAGGCAGCAGCACGGCCACCGTCCCGGCACGCGCCATCTCCGCCACCGCCGCTTCGTCGGTCCATTCGAGGTGGTCGGCCGAACGCGCGCCGTGCAGTGCCGCGAAGCGGGCGCCATGACCGTCGGACAACTGGTCGGCGTGCAGTTTCACCGGTAAGCCCAGTTCCTGCGCGACGGCGAACAGGCGCGATACCTCGTCGGTGCTGAACGCGATCCGCTCGGCGAACGCGTCGACCGCGTCGACCAGACCTTCGGCGGCGAGCGCACGCAGGTCGTCGCAACACGCCGCGACGTAGCCGTCCCGGTCGTCGCGATGCTCCGGTGGCAAGGCATGCAGGCCGAGGTAGGTCGTCCGCACGGTGATGCCGAGCACGCGGCCGATGCGACGTGCCACCCGCAGCATGCGACGCTCGGCATCCCGTCGCAGACCGTAGCCGGACTTGATCTCCAGCGTGGTCGCGCCGTCCTCCAGCAGGTCGCGCGCGCGACCGATCGAGGCCTCGAACAGCATGTCCTCGTCCGCCTCGCGGGTCGCCCGCACCGTCGACAGGATGCCGCCGCCGGCCTTGGCGATGTCGGCGTAGCTCGCACCGGCCAGGCGCGCGGCGAACTCGGCGCTGCGGTCACCCGCGAAGACCAGGTGCGTGTGGCAATCGACCAGCCCCGGCGTGACCAGCGCGCCGGCGCCGTCGAAGCGCAGTGCCGCCGCGGCGCGGTAGTCCGCCGCCGGCCCTGCATGGCGGATGCGACCATCCTTCCAGGCGAGCGCCGCCTGCCCGGTGATCGTGCCTGTCATCGGGTCGAACAGCCGGATGTCGTGCAGCAGCCCGTCGTCGGTGTCGTGCATCGCCTGATTGTAGGGCCGGTGGTCGACGCCGGGCGGCGGTCGCCGTACCGTAGGCGGCATGCGACTGCCCGACCGATTCCGTTGCGACCACGCCCTGCTGCCGGACGGCTGGGCCGATGACGTGGTGATCGCGGTCGACGCGGCGGGGACCATCACCGATGTGGCGCGGGGGGACTTGGGGACTGGTCTGCCGACGCTGGGGCGATGGCTGGTGGCCGGGATGCCGAACCTGCATTCGCACGCGTTCCAGCGGGCCATGGCCGGGCGTGCCGAGCGCGGTGACGGTGGTGGCGACGACTTCTGGTCGTGGCGCGAGGCGATGTATGCGGTCGCCTCGCGCATCGACCCCGTCAGCCTGCAGGCGATCGCGGCCGAGTCGTACGCACGGATGCTGGAGGCCGGCTACAGCGCGGTATGCGAGTTCCACTACGTCCACCGCCAGCCGGACGGGTCGCGCTACGCCGACGACGACGCGATGTCGCTGGCGCTGCTGGCGGCGGCCCGGGAAGCCGGGATCGGCATCACCCTGCTGCCCGTGCTCTACCAGGTCGGGGGGTTCGACGGTCGGCCACTCGCGCCGCGGCAGCGCCGGTTCGCGCTCGGCACCGACGACTTCATCGCGCAGGTCGCGCGCCTGCGCCGCGCCGAGGATGCGGACGCCCGGATCGGCGTGGCGCTGCATTCGTTGCGCGCGGTATCGCCCGAGGTGCTCGCCGAAGTGGTGTCGGCCGACCCGGCGCCGGGCGCCCCGATCCACATCCATGTCGCCGAGCAACTGGCCGAGGTCGACGATTGCCTGCAGGCGCGCGGTGCGCGGCCGGTGGCGTGGCTGCTCGACCACGCCGAGGTCGATGCCCGCTGGTGTCTCGTGCACGCGACGCACCTGTCCGCCGGCGAGCGCGGGCGCCTGGCGGCGACCGGCGCCGTGGCGGGCCTGTGCCCGACCACCGAGGCGAATCTCGGCGATGGCCTGTTCGCGTTCCCGGAGTGGCAGGCGCTGGGCGGCGTGTACGGGATCGGGTCGGACAGCCAGGTCTGCCTGTCGCCGTTCGAGGAACTGCGCTGGCTGGAATATGGGCAGCGCCTGCGGCTCCTGCGCCGCAATGTGGCGGCCCCGAAACTGGGCGGGTCGTGCGGCGAAGCCCTCTGGCGCGCGGCGTGCCTCGGTAGCGCGCAGGCCAGTGGCCGAGCGGTCGGTGCGATCGCCAGCGGCTGCCGGGCCGACCTGCTGGTGCTGGATCCGGAGGCCCCGGCGTTCATGGGGCGCGGCCACGTCGAGGCGCTCGACACGCTGGTGTTCGTCGGCGGCGAAGGGACGTTGCGTGATGCTTACGTGGGCGGTCGGCGCGTGGTGGCGGGTGGGCGCCACGTCGACCGCGATCGCATCACGGCGCGCTGGCGCGCCGTAATGCGGGCCCTGGGCTGATCGACCTGCGCGGCTGCCGCCGCCGCGCCGGCCTCAGAAGCGGTACACGAACGACAGGCTGGCCACCCACACGTTGTAGTCGGGGCTGTCCTCGCCGAGCGTGATCACGTTCGCCAACTGGTTCGCCGGCACGCCGTCCACCGCCCAGTCGGTCGATGCATAGTCCTCGTAGGCGAAGCGCAGGCGCGCGGTGAGGTTCCTGCGGAACGCCCAGTCGCCGTAGATCGACGTCGACGTCAGGTCGGTGGTCGCGGTCGGCAGCGGCGCGGCCGTGAGCGCGGGGCCGACCGAAGTCGCGACGTCGGCATCCGTGTTGGCCCGCACGTAGTCGATGCCGAGCTTGAGCTTGCCCTCGAGGAAGCGCGCGTTGGCGCCGAGTCCCCAGGTGTCGACGTCGTCGCGACTGCGCGTGGTCCAGTTGCGGTTCGGGTCGAAGGGTGTCGTGGCGCGCGTGGCGCCCGCCCACGAGCGACCATCCTGGTCGTTCTTGTAGCGTTCGACCGAGTAGAAGCCGTACACCGAGCCGTCCTCGCCCGGCGCCCAGGTCAGATCGACGTTGTAGCCGTTGACCCGGCTGAAGGTGAGCCCGAACTCGGAGTTGTCGTAGTCATCCTCGCTGTAGTTGACGTTGAGGCCCAGGGCGAGTGTTTCGCCGAGTGCGAGGCTGGCGAACACTTCGGCCTGCCGCCGCTGGCGGTCGGCCTGGTTGAACTTGCGCATGCCGGGCAGGTTCTCGAACGGGAAGCCGTCGACGAGCGGCAGCAGGGTGCTGGTGTAGCCCGGGGCGTAACCGTTGATGAAGGTCTCGTAGCCGCGGTATTCGCTGCCGTCGCGGTCGGCGATCGAGAGGCGGACGCCTCCCGAGACGAGGCCCGCGCTGTTGTTGGTGAAGGACAGCGCGTAGCGGTCCTCGTCCAGTTCCTCGCGCTCCTGGTGCGGCCGTTCGATCCGCTTCCACTGCGCCTCGCCGGCGATGCGCAGCCAGTCGAGCGCCCGCCACGTCCCGTCGAGGCGGAACGAGGTCTCCTCCTGCGACTTCGGCTCGTTGAAGCGGCGGAAACTGCTGTTGGCGGCCGTGTTCTGCGTGTTCGAGTCGCCGCCGATGTAGACGTACTCGTCGTGCGGCGTCTTGTTGTCGCGGTCGTCGTAGCGCAGGTTCGCGTTCCAGTAGAACGTCGACGACGGTCGGTGCGAGAAGCGCAGCGCCGCGTAGGTGCTGTCGACGCGCCCGTCGAGCGACAGACGCGGCAGCGGCTGGGTGATGCTCGCCGCCAGCACCGGGTTGATGGTGTAGGGCAGGAAGGCGTCGTCCTGCGTGGCCCGGCCGTACGACAGGTCGCCGGTCAGCCGCATGGTGTCGCTGATCGACCAGCCGCCGGAAGCGTAGAACTGGTGGAAGGCGTTGTCCGGCTCGAGATGCATCTGCCCCTGGCCGGCCGGGAATCCCGCCGAGGTCCAGCCGGTGATGTTGGTGTAGGGGTTCTGCCAGCGCAGGAAGCTGTTCTCGTCGTCGAACAGCGACATGTAGTAGCCGATCCGCAGCTGGTAAGTCGGCTGCGCGAAGGTGAGCGCGACGTCGGCGGTCTGGGTCAGGTAGTCGACCGGCTCCGGCGCGAGCACCGAGCGCGGGTTGCCGCCCGAGTTGCCGATCGTGAGGCCGATCGTCTTGAGGCCGTCCTTCTCCTCGCGGCTGTAGGCCGTCTCGAGGTGCCACTTCGGCGCCGGGATCCATTCGAAACCGACGTCGAACCTGCGCCGCTCGTGCTCGACGTCGAACGGCCGCAGCGATTCGGCCAGCCGCGTCAGACCCGCGGTGTTCTGCGCCCCGACCCAGTTGGACGGCAGCGTGAGGCTGGTCGATCCGGGATTGGTGAAGATCGTGGTCGCGGTGTCGAGGTGGTTGTGCGGCACCTGGTCGAACCCGAGCCGGAACGCCCAGCGGCCCTGGCGCCCGTACTCGAACGCGGCCTCGCGCGAATCCAGCCCGAGGTTCTCCGCCTCCGCGCGCCAGTAAGTGGGATCGTCGCCGTCCCAGGCCCCGCGCTTGAAGATGTCGAAGCCCAGCACCGCGAACACGCCCTCGTCGGTGAGGCCGGTGTAGCGCCCGTAGCGGAAGGCGTCGTCACTGAGGAAGCCGAGGCCGACCTCGACCGTGCTCGACACCTGGGTCTGCTCCTCGAGCAGTTCCGCCGTGTCCTTCGCGGGCTCTTCGCCTTCCAGCGAGAACTCGTCCTGCGCCAGCGCGGGCACCGAGGCCAGCGCCATCGCGAACACGGCGGCGCGGATCGCCTGCAGGGCGAAGTGCGCGCGGATGGCACGTGACAGGGGATTGCGTTCGATCTTCATGGCTCGCCTCGCATCCGGTCGAATGGGGAATCAGCGCGTCTGGCGGGCGCCCGACGGATGGTTCGACCCGTGCACTTCGGTGTGGCAGTTCATGCAGTTCTTGCCCAGCATCTGCTGCGCGCCCGATGGCCGCGTGGCGCCCGGCAGCCCGGTGCCGCTGTACGCGGTCGACGGGTGGTTGCCGGCGGAGTGGCACTGCTCGCACAGCCAGGGGCCACGCGTGTTGAGCATCGCGACGTGCACCGAGCCGTGCGGCTTGTGGCAGTGGCCGCAGTCGTCGTTGACCGGCTGGTGCTCCCACAGGAACGGGCCGCGCTTGTCGGCGTGGCACTGGTAGCAGGTCTCGACGGTGTTGTTCTTGACCAACTGCGACGGCGCGGTCGAACCGTGCGGGTTGTGGCAATCGGAACACGCGACCTTGCCTTCGCGGATCGGGTGGCGGAACGGCTTGAACAGGTCCGCGCGCTGCTCCTGGTGGCAACCCAGGCAGACCTCGAACTGCTGGCCCTTGTCGAGGACCGCATCGTGCGCGACATGCGTGTCGTGACAACCCGAGCAACTGACGCTCTCGTTGTCATGCGCGCTGCCGGCCCAGTGCATCTGCGCGCCGCCCTGGTGGCAGGTCAGGCACACCTGGTTGCCGGTCTTGGCGTCGGCCTCCTTGAACGTCACGTCGGGCGCGGGCTTGTTATCGCCTTCGCCGTCGAGGTGCGCCTGGCTCGCGCCGTGGCAGGTGACGCAGGCCTGGTCGGCGAACGGCGTGCGCTCGTCCGCGACCACGCCGTGCTTGGTCTTGAGGATCGGCAGGACGGGCACCTCGGAGGTTTCGTCGTGGCACTTCACGCACGACTTGTAGCCGGGGTTGTCGGCGCCTTCGGCGGCGCGCGACGGCGGGGCTGAGACGCCGAGCGACAGGAGCGCCGCGGCAAGCCAGGCGTGGATGCTGCGCAGTTGCATGGTGGCCTCCAGGTGTTCGTTCCGGTGCCCCGCGCCGGGCGGCGCGGGACGGCGGGTCATTGCTTCTTCGCGACGAGGTCGGCCGCGCCGCCATCGATCGACAGCGAGTGCTCCATCGAGACGTAGTGCCAGCGTCCCTTGGTGAACCCGTCATGGATCGCGATCCCTACCGGGTAGACGTTGCCGGCGGTGAAGCTCTTCTGGCCCGGGCCTGCGCCGGCCAGCGGCCGGCTCAGCACCACCGTCCACTCGCCACCGGCGAAGGTCGCGTCCGCGGCCACCGCGGGGCTCGCAGCCTTGTGCGGCTTGTCGAGGATGTAGCCGTTGGCTGCAACCGGCGGCTTGCCCGGCGCGAGTGCCGCGGACCAGTACTCGAGGAAGGTTCCGGCGGCCAGCAGCTTGTCGATGTCGGCCTGCGGCTTGAGGTTGGCACCACCGCCCGTGCGGCCCAGCTTGGCGCGCGATGCGCCGAGGTACTTCTCCTGCGGTGCCGCGCCGGCGGAGGCCATGCCCTCGACGTCGTCGTGGCAGCCCGCCCAGCAGCCGGCGCGCACGGCTTCCTTCACCGAGGCGTCGCTGAGCATCACGCTGGCGTGCGCGGCGAACTCGGACTGCTTGGCGTTGCTGCCGGTCTCCTTCCACTGCAGGCGGAAGTACAGCTTCGTGCCGTCGTGCGCGACCTGCACCTTGATGGGCAGGTGGCCCGGCTTGCCGGCGATCGGCGATGGCTCGAGCTTGCCGGCCTCGGCGATCTTCGCACCGTCCTTGGCGATCGACTCGGCGTCATGGCACTGCCTGCAATCCTTGCCGCCGCGGAATTTCTCCGCGCCTTCGTGGTCGTTCTTGGTCAGCACCCACTCCCACGAGGCCTGGCCCGCGTAGGCCAGCGCGATGTCCTTGGCGGGCACGCCGGCCCAGTCCACGGCGAGCGCCTGCGTGGCCGGCAGGCCGGCGAGCAGGCAGGCGAGGGCGAGCGGGCGCAGCATGGCGCGAGCGTTGCTGATCGAGGTCATGGCAGTTTTCCGGCTCACAGTGAGAAGTCCTCGGACTCGCCTTCCTCGGCCGGCATGTCCGGCTTGCGATGGGCGATGCCCTTGTGGCAGTCGATGCAGGTCTCGCCGCTCTTGGCGGCATCCTCGTGCGATTCGCGCGCGCGGCTCGATTGCGCGGCGAAGTCCATGTAGGCGCGGTTGTGGCACGAGCGGCATTCGCGGGAGTCGTTGGCCTTCATCTCCGCCCACACGACTTCGGCCATCTCCAGCCGACGGGCCTCGAACTTCTCGGGCGTGTCGATCCAGCCGAAGATCTCGCCGGGGACATCGGTCCAGGCGGCGCGGATCTTGCGCTGCATCTTGGGGATGAAGTCCTTCGCGAGGTGGCAGTCGGCGCAGCCGGCGCGCACCCCGGAGCGATTGGTGTAGTGGGAACTCGCTTCCCACTCCGGCGCGACGTGCGTGCGCTGCGAGTGGCAGGCGTAGGCGCAGAACTGGTCGGTGCCGGTCAGGTGCAGGCTGGTGTTGAACACCGCCACGAACGCGATGCCTGCGACGAAGCCGCCACCGAGCAGGGTGCCCAGGGCCCAGCGCGTGCTGGGCGTCCACAACCCGCGCCACAACCGCTTCAGCCATCCGAACACGCTGACCTCCCCGACGATGTTGCCGACGCTTCGGGCTGCGCCCGCGAACCGGGCATCGCCCCCATTGGCGGCGACTGTGCGGGCGCGCGACGCCGGAGGTGTTGATCGAGGTCAAGAAGAACGCAGGGCCGGTGCTCCACCTTCGGATGGCGCCCGGAACGGGCGCGACTGGCGGGAATCGCGCGGCGCACCGCGACCCGGCATCATTCCGTTCGGTGCGCCACACAGCGGAGGTTCGCCAGGTGAAGCACATCGATGACCCGCGCGCGGTCGCCGCGCTGCCGCAGGAGCCCACGCCCGACACCCTGCGCGCGCCGATCGCACGCCTGCTGGTGGCGACGAGGCCGCCGTTCCTCACGATCACGCTGGTCGGCGCCTTGCTCGGCGTGGCCAGCGCGTGGGCGGACGGCGCGCACCTTTCGCCCTGGATCGCGCCCGTCACGGTGCTGCTCGCCTTGACCATGCATGCTGCGGTTAACGTGCTCAACGACTGGTGCGACCACGTGAACGGCACCGACGAGATCAATGTCGGGCGGCTGTATCCGTTCACCGGCGGGTCGCGCTTCATCCAGAACGGCCTGATGTCGCCGGCGGCGATGCGCGCCTTCGCGCTGGCGCTGTTCGCGTTCACGATCGCCGGCGGCCTGCTGCTGGTGGCGAAGGTCGGCCCGGGGCTGCTGTGGTTCGGCATCGCCGGTGCTGCGATCGGCTGGGCGTACTCGGCGCCGCCGCTCGCGCTCAACAGCCGCGGCTTCGGCGAAGCGTGCGTGGCGGCTTCGTTCTGGCTGCTGGTCGCAGGCGCGGACTTCGTCCAGCGCGGCGCGTTCTCGGCGACGCCCTTCCTCGCCGGCGGGGCGTATGCGTTGCTGACCACCAACATCCTCTACATCAACCAGTTCCCGGATCGCGCCGCGGACCTCGCGGTGGGCAAGCACCACTGGGTGGCGCGCCTCGCGCCGGAGACCGCGCGCTGGGGTTACGTGGCGATCCTGCTGGCCGCACTGCTTGCCCTGGTGGCGCCGGTGGCGCTCGGTGCGCTCACCCCGTGGGCCTTGCTCGGCCTGGTGGCCTTCGTGCCGGCGGCGTCGGCGGCGCGCGGCCTGCTCCGCCATGCCGCGGAACCGCAGCACCTCGCGCCCAGCATCAAGCAGACCATCGCCGCGGCGCACATCGCCGCCGTGCTGGTCGCGGTCGGTTTCCTGATCGCAGGTCGCGCCGGCTGAAGGCGCGACGCAACCTGCGCGGCCGCGATCAGCCGAAGACCAGCACCAGTCCCGCGAGCGCGATCGCACCTCCCGCGACGCGCGCGAGGGCCTTGCCTTCGCGCACGACGCGCAGCGCGACGGCGAGGCCCAGGCCGGCGCCGTGCAGCGCCGCCGTGCTGGCCATGAAGCCGGCGATGTAGGCCAGCGCAGCGGCCTGCGACGGCAGCTCCGCGCCGTGGGCCTGCCCATGGAACACCGCGCAGGTTGCGACCAGCACGACCGCCAGCATCGGTCGCAAGCGCAGCGCGAAGGCCGTCGCGAGCCCGATCGCGAGCACGCTGAGCGCGATCAGTTGTTCGGTCGGCGCACCGCTGCCGAGGCCGGCCATGCCGGAGAACGCACCCAGCGCCATCGCGCTGATGAAGGCGAGCGGCAACTGCCAGCGCGCAGCACCCCCGAGCATGCCCGCGAAGAGGCCGACGCCCAGCATCGCCAGCAGGTGGTCGAATCCGCCCAGCGGATGCGCGAGGCCCGCCGCGAAGCCATGCACGGTGTCGTGGCCACCGTGCGCCATTGCCGTGCCCGACGCCAGCAGCGCGGGCAGCACGAACCACAGCTTGCGAGTCATCGCTTGTCCTCCCCGTCCGGCGTCGCCCGCCGGTTGGCGGCGATCGCGGCGTGGGCAGCATGGTGGATGCGCTCGTCGTGCCCCGGATTGACCAAGGTCAAGATCGGCGGAGCTTGTCGGCGCGAGTCTTCGGCGCGAAGGGGAGGGTGGAGTCCGGTCGCCGGGCAGCGCGCACGAGCCGCGTGGCCGCCGTCCCTCCCGTCGGGTCATCCCGCGTCCCGGGTGCGCGTGCCGGGCGTTCGACGAGGAGGGCAGCACCGTGGGCCGCCAGGAAACCTTCTACGAGACGATCCGCCGCCAGGGCATCTCGCGCCGCAGCTTCATGAAGTTCTGCGCCTTGACCGCGGCGTCGCTGGGCCTGGCGCCGGAGTTCGCGGGCCGCATCGCGCATGCGATGGAAAACAAGCCGCGCGTGCCGGTGCTGTGGCTCAACGGCCTCGAATGCACCTGCTGCTCCGAATCGTTCATCCGCAGCGCGCATCCGCTGGTGCGCGACGTCGTGCTGTCGATGGTCTCGCTCGACTACAGCCACACCCTGATGGCCAGCGCGGGCCACCAGGCGGAGGAAATCCTCGAAGAGATCCGCCGCGACTACAAGGGGCGCTACATCGCCGCGATCGAAGGCAATCCGCCGCTCAACGAGGACGGCATGTACTGCATCGTCGGCGGGCGCCCGTTCGTCGAACAGTTGAAGGAAGTCTGCGCCGACGCCAGCGCGGTGATCGCCTGGGGCTCGTGCGCGTCGTGGGGCTGCGTGCAGGCCGCGAAGCCGAACCCGACCGCCGCGACGCCGATCCACAAGGTGATCACCGACAAGCCGGTGATCAAGATCCCGGGTTGCCCGCCGATCGCGGAGGTGATGACCGGCGTGATCACCTACATGGTCGCCTTCGACCGCCTGCCCGAGCTCGACCTGATGGGCCGGCCGAAGATGTTCTACAGCCAGCGCATCCACGACAAGTGCTACCGCCGGCCGCATTTCGACGCCGGGCAGTTCGCCGAGAAGTTCGACGACGAAGGCTCGCGCATGGGCTACTGCCTGTACAAGGTTGGCTGCCGCGGCCCGACGACCTACAACGCGTGCTCGACGATCGGCTGGAACGAAGGTACCTCGTTCCCGATCCAGTCCGGGCACGGCTGCATCGGGTGCTCGGAAGAACACTTCTGGGACAACGGGCCCTTCTACCAGCGACTGCTGGGCACGCGGCTGCTGAACGCCGAGGTCAACGCCGATACCGTCGGCGCCGTGACCGTCGGGCTGGTGGGCGCCGGCGTGGCCGCGCACGCGGGCCTGTCCGCCCTGCAGCGGGCGCGCGAGAAGGCGGGGCGCGCGAGCGCCGCGCCCGTCGACACCGGCGTGGAGGGTTGAGCGATGAGCACGACCACACCCAACGGCTTCAATCTCGACGCCAGCGGCCAGCGCATCGTGGTCGACCCGGTGACCCGGATCGAAGGCCACATGCGCGTCGAGGTCAACGTCGATGCCGACAACGTGATCCGCAACGCGGTGTCCACCGGGACCATGTGGCGCGGTCTGGAGGTGATCCTCAAGGGTCGCGACCCGCGCGACGCCTGGGCCTTCACCCAGCGCATCTGCGGCGTCTGCACCGGCACCCATGCGCTGGCGAGCGTGCGCGCGGTGGAGCACGCGCTCGGGATCGCGATCCCGGAGAACGCGAACACCATCCGCAACATCATGCAGTTGACGCTCTACGTGCACGACCACATCGTGCACTTCTACCACCTGCACGCGCTCGACTGGGTGGACGTGGTGTCCGCGCTGTCGGCCGATCCTAAGGCGACCAGCGAACTCGCGCAGTCGATCTCGTCCTGGCCGCTGTCGTCGCCGGGCTATTTCCGCGACCTGCAGGGCAAGCTCAAGCGCTTCGTCGAATCCGGCCAGTTGGGCCCGTTCAAGAACGCGTACTGGGGCCACCCGGGCTACAAGCTGCCCGCCGAGGCCAACCTGATGGCCGTCGCGCACTACCTCGAAGCGCTCGACTTCCAGAAGGAGATCGTCAAGATCCACGCGATCTTCGGCGGCCGCAACCCGCACCCGAACTGGCTGGTCGGCGGGGTGGCGAGTCCGATCAACGTCGACGACATCGGCGCGGTCGGCGCGGTCAACATGGAGCGCCTGAACCTGGTGCGCAGCATCATCGACCGCTCGATCGAGTTCACCGAGCAGGTCTACATCCCCGACCTGGTCGCGATCGCCGGCTTCTACAAGGGCTGGCTCTACGGCGGCGGCCTGTCGTCGAAGAACGTGATGTCGTACGGCGAGTTCCCGGCGCGCGCGAACGATTACTCGGCGGCCAGCCTGATGATGCCGCGCGGCGCGATCATCAACGGCGACCTGTCGACGGTGCACGACATCGACCTCGAGGACCGGTCCGAGATCGTCGAGTACGTGGCCCATTCCTGGTACCGCTACGCCGACGAAACCAAGGGCTTGCACCCATACGACGGGGTGACCGAGCCGAGCTTCGTGCTCGGGCCGAACGCCAAGGGCAGCAAGACGCGCATCGAGCAGATCGACGAGGGTGCGAAGTACTCGTGGATCAAGGCGCCGCGCTGGAAGGGCAACGCGATGGAGGTGGGACCGCTCGCGCGCTACGTCATCGGCTACGCCAGGGGCATCCCGGAGTTCAAGGAACCGACCGACCGCCTGCTGTCGACGCTCGGCGCGCCGGTCGGCGCGCTGTTCTCGACCCTCGGGCGCACGGCGGCGCGTGGCCTCGAGTGCCAGTGGGCCGCGCACAAGCTGTCCTCGGAGTTCGACAAGCTGATGGCGGCGATCAAGGCCGGCGACCGGGCGACCGCCAACACCGCCAAGTGGGAGCCGGCGACCTGGCCCAATCCCTGCCGCGGCGTCGGTTTCGCCGAGGCCCCGCGCGGCGCGCTCGGCCACTGGGTGCGCATCGAGGACGGCAAGATCGCCTCCTACCAGTGCATCGTGCCGACCACCTGGAACGGCGGTCCGCGTGACGTGGAGGGCAACATCGGCGCGTTCGAGGCCGCGCTGCTCGACACCCCGGTCGCCGACGTCAAGCAGCCGCTGGAGATCCTGCGCACGCTGCACAGCTTCGATCCCTGCCTCGCCTGCTCGACGCACGTGCTGAGCCCGGACGGCGAAGAGCTCACCCGCGTCGAAGTGCGCTGAGGAGCCGCCATGGCATCCGTCGTCCAACCCAAGCACGACCCCGGGCAGATCCAGCGCCCGCGCAACCCGCCGCCCGGGCGCACGCCGTGGGCGGTGTACGTCTACGAGGCCCCGGTACGGCTGTGGCACTGGGTCACCGTGGTCTGCATGCTGGTGCTGGTGGTCACCGGGTACCTGATCGGCGCGCCGCCGCCGGCGATCCTCGGCGAGGCGAGCAACAGCTACCTGTTCGGCTACATCCGGATGGCGCACTTCATGGCGGGGCAGGTGCTCGCCGTGTTCTTCGTGCTGCGCATCTACTGGGCCTTCGTCGGCAACCACCACGCGCGCGAGGTGTTCCTGCCGCCGCTCCACCGCCGGTCGTGGTGGAAGGGTCTGTTCGACCAGCAGCTCTACTACCTGTTCATCAAGCCCGAGGCGAAGAAGCACCTCGGGCACAACCCGCTGGCCGGGATCGCGATGTTCGCGATGTGCATACTGCCACTGGCCTTCATGATCGTCAGCGGTTTCGCGCTGTACGCCGAAGGGCTGGGGATGCAGCACTGGATGTACTCGGCCTTCGGCTGGGTCATCCCGCTGTTCGGTGGGTCGTTCTACGTGCACACGCTGCACCACATCGGCATGTGGATCCTGATCGTGTTCAGCTGCATCCACACCTATCTCGTGTTCCGCGAGGACATCATGGGCCGCACCAGCATCGTGTCGACCATGGTGTCGGGATGGCGCTTCATGAAGGACGACCGGCCATGAGCGCCGCGCCGCGCGTCCTGGTGCTCGGGGTCGGCAACCTGCTGTGGGCCGACGAGGGATTCGGCGTGCGCTGCGTGGAGGCCTTCGCGCGGCGCTGGTCGGTGCCGCCCGGCGTGGAACTGATGGATGGCGGCACCCAGGGCCTGTACCTGGTGCAGCACATCGCGGACGCCGAGCGCGTGCTGGTGTTCGACGCGGTCGATTTCGGCGCCCCGGACGGGACCCTGGTGGTGGTCCGCGACGCCGACGTGCCGTCATTCATCGCACGCGGCAAGATGAGCCTGCACCAGGCCGGCGTGGCCGACGTCCTGGCCTGCGCCGAACTGCTCGGCCGCAAGCCGGTCGCGCTGACCGTCATCGGCGCGCAGCCGGTCGAACTCGAGGATTACGGCGGCAGCCTCACGCCGACCGTGCGTGCGCTGGTACCGCGCGCGGTGGAACTGGCCGCAGAGGAACTGCGTGCCTGGGGCGTCGAACTGGTCGAACGCACCGATGCCCCGCCGGAGGTGATCGTGCCCGCGCTGTCGATCGAGGCCTACGAGAGCGGCCGCCCGTCGGCGGACGCGGCGTGCCGCCACGGCGACGAGCGCGTGCTGGCCGCAGTGGCGCCGGGGCGCTGAACGCCATGTGCCTCGGCGTGCCCATGCAGGTGGTGGAGGCGGGCGAGGGCTGGGCGCAGTGCCGCAACGGCGATGCCCTGCGCCGCGTCGACACCCTGCTGCTGGACCCCGTGTCACCCGGCGACTGGGTGCTGGTGCACGTGGCGAGCGCGGTGCGCGCGATCGATGCCGCCGAGGCGACGTCGATCCGCGGCGCCCTGCTCGCGGTCGAGCGCGCGGCCAGCGGGCAGCCGTTCGAGCACCTGCTCGCCGACCTGATCGAGCGCGAGCCGCAACTGCCACCGCACCTGCGTCCGGGAGGCGCCTGAGCGATGAATGTCTTCGAAGCCCTGCACGAAACGCCCGGGGCGCTGGCCGTATCGGCCGGCGACCTCGAGGCGCTGTTCACCCGCGACGATGCGGTCACGGCGCTGTTCTTCGCCGGCGAACGCGATCGCACGGGCGAGTCGGCCGACGTGGCCGTGGTGCTGCGCGAACTGGTTCGCGCCCACCCCGGGCGCCTGCGCGCCGGACTGATGGAGGCCGCCGACGAGCGCAAGTTGAAGGCGCTGTTCGGCGTCTCGACCACGCCCACCCTGGTGTTCGTGCGCGGGCGGGCCACGCTCGGCGCGATCGAGCGCATGAAGGGCTGGGACCACTATGCCGCGCGCGTCGAGGAACTGCTCGCCGAGCCGGCGACCCTGCACGCGGAGGCGACGCTGCAATGAGCACCAGGCAACCCGGGCATTGGCAGGGCGAGGCGCAGCCGGTCGGCGTGTTCCTCGGCAGTGCAGCCGGCGACGACGACGGCCTGCGCCTGCTGGACATCCATTCGTCGGAGTCGCCCCGGCAGGCGCTCGATCCCGACCTGATCGCACGCGCGGGTGAGGGCGTGTGCGCGTTCCTCGATCGCGTGCGGTCGGCGCTGGCCGGCCATCGCGACGGCGACGCGCCCCCGCGCTTCGGCTTCGAGGCGCTGGACGACGCCGACCGACGGGTGCTGGCCGAAATCCTCGGCGAGGGCGAAGTGACCATCGGCCTCGGCCTCGACCCGCGCTTCGAGGCGCGGGAGTCGGTGTTGCCCGGGCTGTGGCGCGTGCGCATCGTGGAGCCCGATGGCTCGGTGGCGCAGGAGTGGCTCGAGATCGGCGACGTGCCGCGGGTCGTTCGCGCCGGCGCGCAGGCCATGACGCGGCCCGAACTGGTGGTGCCCGAGCACGCGCCCGAAGGGGCGATGAACGCCATGCCGGTGCTCGGCGAGGTGGCCGAGCGCATGCGCCAGTGGCGACCGGGGCGGCCGAACCACGTGATCAACTTCACCCTGATGCCGATGACGCCGGTCGACACCACGCTGATCGCGCGCGTGCTCGGCCGCGCCGCGTTCGACAGCCAGTCGCGCGGCTTCGGCTCGTGCAAGGTGCACCTGACCGCGCACCGCGGCGTGTGGGGCGTGCAGTACTTCAACGGCATGGGCAAGGTGATCCTCGACACGCTGGAGATCGGCGAGGTGCCGGTGGCCTTGCTGGCCGCGCAGGACGACTACGCCGAATCCGCGGTCCGCCTGGGCGACATCCTCGAGGCGTATCGCCGATGAACGACCGATTCGAAGGCACCTGGCTCGGTGGCCAGGATGGACTGGACGCGGCTGCGCGGATGGAATGCGGCATCTGCTGGACCGTGTACGACCCGGCCCTCGGCGACCCCGGCGCGAAGATCGCCGCCGGCACGCCGTTCAGCGCGCTGCCGGAGCACTGGCACTGCCCGTCGTGCGATGCGCCGCGCGAGAAATTCATGGTGCTGGATGCGGCCGGGCCGCGGTCGGCCGAGCGCGCGGTGGTGGACGTCGAGGCGCAGGTCCGCGCCCGCGTGCTGGCGCTGGAGAACGCCTTCCGGCAGCGCGATCCGCGGATGCGCGAACTGCCGGTCTACAACGGCTTGCTGCGGGTCGAGGCGGTGGGCGCGCGGCGCGACGGCGATCGCGTCGCCTGCGTGCTGGTGAGTCCGTGGTTCATGAACATCGTGGTGCTGCCGCTCGATCCCGCCCGCGCGCCGGTCCTGGCGGAGGGCAGCAAGCGCACGCTGCGTTTCCCCTCCGGCGACTACGAGGCCATCGCGGGCCGGATCGACGGGGTCGGGCTGTTCGAGAGCGTTTCGCTGTTCTCGCCGGTGTTCGAGTTCGGCGACCAGGCGGCGGCGCGCGCCACCGCGCAGTCCGCCGCCGATGGCTTGTTCGAAGCGCCGGCCAGCCGGCAGGCGCCGGCCGTGGTCGCTGCGGCCGCCGAGGCGCCGCGCGCCATCGGCCGGCGCGAACTGCTGTTCGGCCGCGGGGCCTGACGATGTCCGAGGTCGCGCGCGGCAGCGAGATCGTGGTCCGCCTGCGCGGCCAGGCGGGCGCCGCGCTGTCGCCGAGCCTCGAGCTGTATCGGCCGCGCGAGGTGGTGCGGGTCGCGCTCGGCCGTCCACCGCGCGAGTTCCTGCGCATCCTGCCGCTGCTGTTTCCGCTGTGCGGCACCGCGCACGCAGTGGCGGCGCTGCGGGCGATCGAGGACGCCGGCGCGGTGCAGGTCTCGCCGATGCAGCAACTCGCGCGCCGCGTCGTCTGCCTCGCCGATGCGCTCGCGGCGCACGCCTGGCGCGCCGAGTTTGACTGGCCCGCGCTGTCGGGCGACGCCGGGCATCCGTTGCGCGTCGCCGCGGCCCGGCGCGCGACCGACGGCCTGGTGCGGGCCCTCTACCCGGATGCCGACCTGCTCACGCCCGGCGGTGGCCGGCTGGCCCCCGCGCCCGGCTTCGCCGCGCACTGGTCGGCGGCGCTGCGCGACGTGAGCGCGGCGCTCGAACTCGATCGCCACCTGGCGAGCCTGCAGCGCGCGATGCCGGCCGCGATGGCCGGCGCCGACCCGGGCTGGCTCTCGCGCCTGCAGACCCGCTTCCGCGTGGTCGCGGCGCAGGCGCGCGCCGATGCCCACGCCTTGCTCGGCAGCCTGCCGGCGCTCGACGGCGCGCAGGCACCGGCGTCGCCCACGGTGGCGCTGGACGACGGCATCGGCGAGGGCCGGGTCGACACCGCGCGCGGCGAACTGGCCTATCGCGTGGTGCTGCGCCAGGGACGGGTGGTGGATTGCGCGCTGGAGGCCCCGATCGACCGCGTCTTCGGCACCGCCGGCGAAGCGGCGGGGTGGCTGGCCGCGCTCGACCGCGCGGCGCGTCCGCAGGCGGCCGCGCGCTGGGTGGTGGCTGCGCTCGATCCCTGCGCGCCGGTGCGTGTCGAGCAGGAGGCCCTGGCCGATGCATGAGATGTCGCTGTGCCAGGAGCTCGCCCGCCTGATCGCCGAACGCGCGGCGGCGGACGGGTTCTCGCGCGTCCGACGCGTGGTGCTCGACATCGGCGCGCTGTCGCACGTGATGCCCGAGGCGATGGTCTTCGGCTTCGACGTGGCGACGCGCGGCGGGCCGGCCGAAGGCGCGCTGTTGGAGATCCGGCGCCCGCCCGGCACCGCCTGGTGCACCGACTGCGCCGCGAGCCGCGCGATCGCCGCGCGTGGCGATGCCTGCCCGGTGTGCGGCGGGCACAAGCTGCTGGTCACCGGCGGCGACGACCTGCGACTGAAGGAATTGGAGGTGGTCTGATGTGCACCGTCTGCGGCTGCGCGAGTGGTGAGGTCCGCATCGACCCCGACCGGGTGTTCGCGGACGCGCGCTTCGAACCGGCACCACCGGCACCCCGCATCGCGCGGGCCGGCCTGGTCGCGCCGGCCCACGAAGCGGGCCGGTCCGACACGCATGATCATCCGCCTGCGAGCGCGCACCGGCACGCGGTCGCGGCACCGGTCGCGGACGCCGGCGAAGACCTGCACTGCCTGCCGGCGCCGCGATCCGGATTGTCGGCGGCCGGCATCCCGGAGTCGCGCCTGGTGCGCATCGAGGCCGACCTGCTGGCGAAGAACGACGCCATCGCGCGCGGCAATCGCGCGCACTTCGCCGGCCACCGCGTGCTGGCCCTCAACCTCGTGTCGAGCCCCGGCAGCGGCAAGACCACCTTGCTGGTCCGCACGCTGGAGGCCCTGCGCGGGCGCCTGCCGCTGGCGGTCATCGAGGGCGACCAGCAGACCAGCAACGACGCCGCGCGCATCCGCGCGACCGGGGTGCCGGCGGTGCAGGTCAACACCGGCAAGGGCTGCCACCTCGACGCGTCGATGGTCTCGCGCGCTTTCGATCGCCTGCACGGAATGCAGGACGGCGTGCTGTTCATCGAGAACGTCGGCAACCTGGTCTGCCCGGCGGGTTTCGACCTCGGCGAGGCGCACAAGGTGGTGCTCGCGTCGGTCACCGAGGGCGAGGACAAACCGCTCAAGTATCCCGACATCTTCGCGGCCTCGAGCCTGATGCTGGTGTCCAAGGTCGACCTGCTGCCGCACCTCGATTTCGACGTCGATGCGCTGGTGGCCAACGCGCGCCGCGTGCGGCCGGGGATCGCGGTGATCCGCGTTTCGGCGCGCACCGGCGAGGGCATGGAGGCCTGGCTGAAGTGGATCGACGCCGCGCGCACGGTGCAGGGCCTGTCGCCCTGAGCACGGCCTGCGTGCTGGCGGTGGACGGACAGGCGACAACACAACCCGCCGAGGGCCTGCGCATCCGTGTCCGCGGCCGCGTGCAGGGCGTGGGCTTCCGGCCGTTCGTGCATGCCCTGGCCCGGCGACTCGGGCTGGCGGGCACGGTGCGCAACGACGCCGAAGGCGTGCTGGTCGAGGCCTGGGGCACGCGCGTGGGCGAGTTGCCGGCGCTGCTGCGCGCGCAGGCGCCGCCACTGGCGCGGATCGACGCGGTAGAGGTGCAGGCCGCGACGGGAGGCGCACCGCCTTCGGGATTCACGATCGTCGACAGCGTGCGCGAGGGCCCGGTGCGCACCGACATCGGCCCCGATGCCGCGACCTGCGAGGACTGCCTCGACGAGCTGTTCGATCCCGCGGACCGGCGCTACCTGCATCCGTTCATCACCTGCACCCACTGCGGGCCGCGCTTCACCATCACGTCGCGGCTGCCCTACGACCGGCCGCAGACGACGATGGCGGGCTTCGCGCTGTGCGCGCGTTGCGAGCGGGAGTACACCGACCCGGCCGACCGGCGATTCCATGCCGAGACCACCTGCTGCCCGGACTGTGGTCCCCGCCTGTCGCTGCCGCCCGCCGCGATCTGGGAACTGCTGGCCGGCGGGGCGATCGTCGCGATCCAGGGCATCGGTGGCTACCACCTGGCCTGCGATGCGCGGGACGAGGCGGCCGTGGCGCGCCTGCGCATTCGCAAGCAGCGCGAGGCGAAGCCGCTGGCGGTGATGGTGGCCAACCTTGCCTCGGCGCGACGCCTCGCGCGGATCGATGAGGCGGCGGCAGCGTGCCTCGGATCCCGCGAGCGCCCGATCGTGGTGCTCGATGCCGAGCCCGGCAACGGCATCGCGCGCTCGGTGTCCATGGGGCTGCCGACGCTGGGGCTGATGCTGCCCTACACGCCGATCCACCACCTGCTGTTCCACGCTGCGGCCGGCGCGCCAGCCGACGCGGCGTGGCGACACCGCGAATGGCCCGCTGCGTTGGTGATGACCAGCGCCAATCCGCACGGCGAACCGCTGGTGCACACGGCGGCCGAGGCGCGCGCGCGGCTGGTCGGGATCGCGGATGCGATCGTCGACCACGACCGCGCGATCGCGGTGCGCTGCGACGATTCGGTGCTGCGGATGGTCGACGGCGCGCCGGCGTTCATCCGGCGCGCGCGTGGCTACGTGCCGGAGCCGATCGACCTCGGGCGCGAGTTCCCGCCGTTGCTGGCCACCGGCGCCTACCTGAAGAACGCGGTCTGCGTCACGCGCGGTCGCGAGGCCTTCGTGTCGCAGCATGTCGGCGACCTCGATGGGCCCGAGGCGAGGCGGTTCCAGCACGAGGCGGCCGCGCACCTGCTGCGCATCCTCGACGTGCGGCCGACGCAGGTCGTGGGCGACCTGCATCCGGACTTCCCCGGACGCGCGCTCGCCGATGCGGCCGACCTGCCGTGGGTCGCGGTGCAGCACCACCACGCGCACGTGGCCTCGGTGCTCGCCGAACACCACGTCGTGGGGCCCGCTCTGGGCCTCGCGCTCGACGGTTACGGCTATGGCTCCGACGGCGGCGCCTGGGGTGGCGAGCTGCTGCGGGTGGATGGCGCGGCCTGCGCGCGTCTGGGCCATCTCGCGCCGATCGCGCTGCCCGGCGGCGACCGCTGCGCGCGCGAGCCATGGCGCTGCGCCAGCGCCGCGCTGCATGCGATGGGCCGCGCGGCGGAAATCCGCGCGCGCTTCGGCGACGAGCCGCTGACCGCGGGTGTCGCGATGATGCTGGCGAGCACCGCGATCGCCACCACGAGCAGCGCGGGCCGCTGGTTCGACGCCGCCTGCGGCCTGCTCGGCCTGCACCTGCGCGCCGACCATGAGGGCCAGGCGCCGATGGCGCTGGAATCGCTGGTGCGCTCGCCGCGCGTGCTCGCGGGCACATGGCGGATCGTCGACGGCGTGCTGGATCCGCTGCCGCTGCTGGCGGCGATCGCCGACCGCGAGCCGCGTGACGGCGCGGAATGCTTCCACGGCACGCTGGCGGCCGCGTTGTCCGATTGGGCCACGCAGGCGGCCCGCGCCAGCGGCCTGTCGACCATCGCCCTGTCCGGCGGCTGCTTCCTCAACCGCGTGCTGGCCGAGGAAACCGCCGCCGCGCTGCGCCGGGCCGGCCTGCGGCCCCTGTTGCCGCGCGCGCTGCCGCCCAACGACGGCGGCATCGCGCTGGGGCAGGCGGCGGTGGCGGCCGCGATGGCCTGAATGCTGCGGCGCCGCAGGGGGAATCGCCGGCCAAATTGACGTGGCGCAAGGCCGGGGCGCCGGCCAGCCGCCATAAAGGCCTCCAGCATCGCGGCATCATCGGGAGGGTGCCATGTGCCTCGCCGTACCGGCCGAAGTCATCGAGGTCGTCGACGCCACGCGTGCGCGCGTCAGCCTCGGCGGCGTGGTCAAGGAAATCGCCCTGCACCTGGTCGACGGCGTGGTCGTCGGCGACTACGTGCTGGTGCACGTGGGGTTCGCGCTGGGCAAGATCGATCCCGAGGAGGCCCGGCGCACGCTGGACGCGCTGCGCGCCCTCGGCGAGTCGCTGGAGGACGCGGCATGAAGTACATCGACGAGTTCCGCGACGGCGCTGCAGCGCGCGCGCTCGCCGCGCGCATCACCGCCGAGGCCGAGACCGGCCGCGAGTACCGACTGATGGAGTTCTGCGGCGGACACACGCACGCGATCTTCCGCTACGGCATCCCGGACCTGTTGCCGCCGAACGTGCGGCTGATCCACGGCCCGGGCTGCCCGGTGTGCGTGCTGCCGATCGGCCGCCTCGACCTCGCGATCGACCTCGCCATGCGGCCCGACGTGACCCTGTGCACCTACGGCGACATGATGCGCGTGCCCGGCTCGCGCAAGCGCAGCCTGCTGCGCGCCAAGGCCGAGGGCGCCGACGTGCGGATGGTGTATTCGGCGACCGACGCGCTGCGCATCGCGCGCGAACAGCCACGGCGCGAGGTGGTGTTCTTCGCGATCGGCTTCGAGACCACCACGCCGCCGACCGCGGTCGCGGTGCACACCGCCGGCGCGCAAGGCCTCGCCAACTTCTCGGTCTACTGCAACCACGTGCTCACGCCGCCGGCGCTGGTGCACCTCCTCGAGACCGCGAACCCGGACGACCCGGAACCGGTCCGCATCGACGGCTTCATCGGCCCGGCCCATGTCTCGGTGGTGATCGGTACCGACGCCTACCAGCGCTTCGCCGAGCACTATCGCAAGCCGGTGGTGATCGCGGGCTTCGAGCCGCTGGACGTGCTGCAGTCGATCCTGCTGCTGGTGCGGCAGTTGAACGAGGGCAGGGCGACGATCGAGAACCAGTACAGCCGCGCGGTGGTGCCGGCCGGCAACCTGCGCGCGCAGGCGATCGTGGGCGACGTGCTCGAGGTCCGCGAGTCGTTCGAATGGCGCGGTCTCGGCGAGGTGCCGTTCTCGGCCCTGCGCCTGCGCGAGCACCACGCCGCGCACGACGCGGAGAAACGCTTCGCGGTCGCACCGTCGCGCGCGCGCGAGAACAAGGCCTGCGAGTGCCCGGCGATCCTGCGCGGCGTCAAGCGGCCCACCGACTGCGGCATCTTCGGCACGGTGTGCACGCCGGAGAACCCGATGGGCTCGTGCATGGTGTCCGCGGAAGGCGCATGCGCGGCCTACTACACCTACGGCCGGCACACGGTGCCGGCCGTGGCCTGACGCGCAAACGCCGCGAGGAGCCCGCATGGACCTGCCCGAACCGACATCCCGCCCGCTGAAGTCGCGCACCCTCGACCTCGTGCGCGGCCGGATCGACATGAGCCATGGCGGCGGCGGTCGCGCGATGGCGCAGTTGATCGACGAGGTGTTCCGCGCGGCCTTCGACAACCCGGTGCTGGACCGCGGCGACGACCAGGCGCAGCTCGACATCGGCGCCGGCCGCCTCGCCTTCACCACCGACTCCTACGTGATCTCGCCGCTGTTCTTCCCGGGCGGCGACATCGGCAGCCTCGCCGTGCACGGCACGGTCAACGACCTCGCGATGGCGGGCGCGGTGCCGAAGTGGCTGTCGTCGGCGTTCATCGTCGAGGAAGGCTTCCCGCTGGCCGACCTCAAGCGCATCGCGGACTCGATGGGCGCGGCGGCGCGCGCGGTCGGCATGCAGGTAGTGACCGGCGACACCAAGGTGGTCGAGCGCGGCAAGGGCGACGGCGTGTTCATCAACACCACCGGCATCGGCGTGGTGCCCGCGGGGGTCGACATCCACGCGCGCCGCGCGCGGCCCGGCGATCGCATCCTCGTCTCCGGCACGATCGGCGACCACGGGGTCGCGATCCTCTCGCACCGCCAGGGCCTGGCGTTCGAGACCGACCTGGTGTCGGATTCCGCGCCACTGCATGGCGTGGTGGCGGCGATGCTGGCCGTCGCGCCGGACCTGCACGTGCTGCGCGACCCGACCCGCGGCGGCGTGGCCGCGACCCTCAACGAGATCGCGCAGGCCGCGGGCGTGGGCATCCGGCTCGACGAGCGCGCGCTGCCGATCCGCGCGCAGGTGCGGGGCGCCTGCGAACTGCTCGGCCTCGATCCGCTCAACGTCGCCAACGAGGGCAAGTTGCTGGCGATCTGCAGCGAAGCCGACGCCGAACGGGTACTGGCGGCGATGCGTGCCCACCCATTCGGCCGCGAGGCGGCGATCATCGGCAGCGTGGTCGAGGACGCGCAGCGATTCGTGTCGATGGACACCGTGTTCGGCGGCCGGCGCATGGTGGACTGGCTGGTCGGCGAGCAGTTGCCGCGCATCTGCTGAGGCGGCCGGTCACTCCCGCGGCACCGGCGCGGCGCTCGAAGCGGGTGCCGGCCGCTCCGGCGCCAGCGTGCGGGCCCGCGCGACGAACGCGGCCACCAGTCGATCGGCGATCAATCCCGCGGCGAACTGCAGGATCCCGCCCCACCACGCGTCACGGAAGCCGGTGCAGGCGCTGAACGTGACCCGGCAGCCGCAATCGCCCAGCGGCTCGAAGCGCCAGCGTCCGCGGAAGCCCTCGAACGGCCAGCCCTTGCAGCGCACGTCCATCGTGTGGAACGGCTGCTTGTCGACCTCGGCCAGCAGGTGGGAGTCGAGGCCGCGGAACCCGAAGCCGACCCGCGCGCGCACGAAATCGTCGCGTCGCTCCAGCACCACCGCCTCGGTGCACCAGGGCAGGAACGAGGGATAGTCCTCGGCGTGCTCGACCAGCGCGTAGAGCCGCTCCGGGGCCTGGGCGACGAGGGCGCTGCGCGTGAGGTCCATGGCCGCGCCTCAACGACGCTTGCCCGCGTCGATCTTGCGCACGATCTCGCGCAGCACCGGGTCGTCCTCGATCCGGGGCACCGGCTGCGCGTCGGCCGCGGCGGACGCGGGCGCGATGCCCTCGAACTGCAGCAGGCAGCGAGCGGCGAACAGCGCCACGCCGCCGGCCAGCGGATAGTGCGCGCCCAGCACCGCGCCCAGCGTGCCCTGCGACCATGCCGATGCCGCTTCGATGGCCGGCGTGACGCCGATGCGCTGCACGTCGATGAAGGGCAGAAGGAACACCAGCAGCAGTCCCGCGGCGGCGGTCGCGGCCGCCATCACCTGGCCGTGCCCGGCCTCCACCCGCCACTGCCGGACCCGGCCCTGCAGCCGCGTGCCCGAACCCGAGACGTCCACCGCGTAGCGGCGCTGTGGCGTGCCGTCGCCGCTTTCGCCCTGGGCGTAGGTGATCCAGGCGCCGCGCACCGGGGCTTCGAGATCCATCCGGCCGCTGGCGATGCGCCACAGCGTCATCGCGGTCAGCAGCAGCACGCCGAACAGTGCCTCGATCCCGAGCAGCGCGGGCGCGAGCAGGGCCATCGCCAGCCCCGGTGCCAGCACGAAGCCGGCCTTGGTGGCGCGGGGCATCTGCGCGTCGCTGAGGCGCGCCACGCCGGTGAACATGCCCAGGATCGACAGCGGCAGCTGGATCAGGAACAGCGGGGCCGCCCAGGCCACGAGGTCGAATCCCGGGATGGCCTGCGGATTCGCCCAGGCCAGGGCGCAGGCGCCGCAGGCGATGGCATCGGGCACGGCATCGGCGCAGGCGACGCCCAAGGTCCGCGGCGGCGGCGCCGTCGCATCGGCGGTGACGGCGGCAGCGGTTTCGCGGCGGCGCTTGCGGGCCATGTGCCGAGCCTATCGTGGTGGCGCGGCGGGCGCGAGGATCGCCTCGATGCGCGCAGGCTGCGCGACCGGCGCCGCTGCCGGCAGGCCGAGTGCGCCCAGCAGCACACCGTGTACACCGCGGGCCTCGATCGGATCGACCACCTGGCCGCGCCGGAACGCCGGGCCGTGGGCCACGAACAGCGCGCGCATCGACGGATCGTGGTTGTCATAGCCGTGCGCGCCGCCGCCACGCCAGTCGCGGTTGTTCGCGACCCACTCGGCGTCGGCGATGGTCCAGCCGACGTCCGCGAGGCAGATGATCGGCGCGACGCGCGGGTGTGCGCCGTGGCGGAAGCGCGCCGGCAGTTGCTCCTTGCGCCAGCAGCGCATGCCGCGGTGTTGTCCCACGAGGGCCTGCGCCACCGCAGCTTCGCGTCCCGCCACCGGCTCCACCGGCACGATGGTGCCGAAGTAGCGCACCACCACGTGGTCGCGGTCGACGATGCGGTCCAGGCGGACGATGCGGCGCGCCGACGTGGCGGCCATGCCGTGGTCGGAGACGATCACGAGGTTCACCGCGTCCAGCATCGCGCGCGCCTCCAGCCCGCGCACCAGCCGCGCCAGCGCGCGGTCGGTGGCCGCGACGGCGGCGTCGAGCCGCTTCGAGCGCGGCCCTTCCGCGTGACCGACGGTGTCGACCAGTTCGAAGTACAGCGTCATGAAGGTCGGTCGCTGCTCCGCCGGGCGGTCGAGCCAGGCCAGCACCTGGTCCACGCGTGCGCCGGGCAGCATGCGCCCGTCGTAGGGCCGCCAGTCGTGCGGGCGCATGCCGGCGATCTCCGCCTCCGATCCGGGCCAGAACAGCGTCGCCGTGCGCAGCCCGGCGCGCGCGGCCGCCACCCACACCGGCACGCCGCCCCACCATCGCCCGTCGCCCACTGCGGCGCGGTTGGCGAGGCGGAATTCGCCCAGCGCCGGATCGAACATGGTGTTGTGCACGATGCCGTGCTCGTCCGGGTCGAGCCCGGTGACCACGGTGTAGTGGTTGGGGAAGGTCAGGGTCGGGAACGCCGGCACCATCCACTGGGCGCGGGTGCCGGCATCGGCCAGCCGGCGCAAGGTCGGCGCATGCCCCCGATCGAGGTAGTCGGGATGGAAACCGTCCAGCGAGACCAGGATCAGCGGCGCCGGCGCCGCCACGGCCTGGAGGGCGGCGAGCGCGAGCAGGAAGGCCGCGATCAGCGGCGCGGGGCGTCGGGGCATGGGGCAGGGCACCGGGGAGACGCCACAGGATACGGCGCGCGCGTGCACGCCGCATGGCGGCCCGCGCCTATACTCGGCGCTCCGTCACGCGCCCGATCCATGCCGATGAACGCACCCGCCCGCCGCGACGACACCCGTACGATCCGCGCCCCGCGCGGCACCACGCTGCATTGCCGCTCGTGGCTGACCGAAGCGGCCTACCGCATGATCCAGAACAACCTCGACCCCGAGGTGGCGGAGAACCCGGCCGAACTGGTGGTCTACGGCGGCATCGGGCGCGCGGCGCGCGACTGGGAGAGTTTCGACGCCATCCTGCGCGCGCTGCGCGAACTCGGCGACGACGAGACCCTGCTGGTGCAGTCGGGCAAGCCAGTGGGCGTGTTCCGCACCCATGAAAACGCCCCTCGGGTGCTGATTGCCAACTCCAACCTGGTGCCGCACTGGGCCACCTGGGAGCACTTCCACGAACTCGACCGCAAGGGCCTGATGATGTACGGCCAGATGACGGCGGGCTCGTGGATCTACATCGGCTCGCAGGGCATCGTGCAGGGCACCTACGAGACCTTCGTCGAGATGGGCCGCCAGCACTACGGCGGCGACCTCGGCGGGCGCTGGATCCTCACCGCCGGCCTCGGCGGCATGGGCGGCGCGCAGCCGCTGGCGGCGAGCCTCGCCGGCGCGTGCTCGCTGAACATCGAATGCCAGCAGAGCCGCATCGACATGCGCCTGCGCACGCGCTACGTCGACGAGCAGGCGACTGACCTCGACGACGCGCTGGCCCGCATCGCGCGCCACACCGCCAAACGCCGCGCGGTGAGCGTGGCCCTGCTCGGCAACGCCGCCGAGATCCTGCCGGAACTCGTGCGCCGCGGCGTGCGTCCGGACGCGGTCACCGACCAGACCAGCGCGCACGACCCGGTCAACGGCTACCTGCCCGCGGGCTGGACGGTCGCGCAGTGGTTCGAGCGCCGCAAGGCCGATCCCGAGGGCACGGCGCGCGCCGCCAAGCGCTCGATGCGCACCCACGTCGAGGCCATGCTGGCCTTCCAGGCGACGGGCGTGCCGACCTTCGACTACGGCAACAACATCCGCCAGGTCGCCAAGGACGAAGGCTGCGCCAACGCCTTCGACTTCCCCGGCTTCGTGCCCGCCTACGTGCGCCCGCTGTTCTGCCGCGGCATCGGGCCGTTCCGCTGGGTCGCGCTCAGCGGCGATCCGGAAGACATCGCGCGCACCGACGCCAAGGTCAAGGAACTGATCCCTGATGATCCGCACCTGCACCGCTGGCTCGACATGGCGGGCCAGCGCATTGCCTTCCAGGGCCTGCCGGCGCGCATCTGCTGGGTGGGGCTCGGCCAACGCCACCGGCTCGGGCTTGCGTTCAACGAGATGGTGCGCAAGGGCGAACTCAAGGCCCCGATCGTGATCGGCCGCGACCACCTCGATTCCGGTTCGGTCGCCTCGCCCAACCGCGAGACGGAAGCGATGCGCGACGGCAGCGACGCGGTGTCCGACTGGCCGCTGCTGAATGCGATGCTCAATGTCGCCGGTGGCGCGACCTGGGTCAGCCTGCACCACGGCGGCGGCGTCGGCATGGGCTACTCGCAGCACAGTGGCGTGGTCATCGTCTGCGACGGCAGCGAGGCCGCAGACCGCCGCCTCGCGCGCGTGCTGTGGAACGACCCCGGCACCGGCGTGATGCGCCACGCCGACGCGGGCTACGAGATCGCGCGCGACTGCGCGAAGGCGCAGGGGCTGAAGCTGCCGATGGGCTGAGCGGCTGCTCAGGTCCGCGGCGCGAGTCGCGGCACCCGCGGCGGCACGATCGCCGTCGTCGCCGTCACCGAGCCCCGCGCCACATCGCGCGGCGTGCGGCCGAGCAGTTCCACGATCCGGTTCGGGCACGGCACGTTGTCGCGGCGCAGCAGTTCCAGGTGGCCGAAGGAGAACGGCGTCGCGTGCAGGACGTCGCAGGCGTGGCTGGCCAGGCGTGCGGCCCAGGCCGGGATGCGCAGGCGCGGCGCACGCGCGGCCAGCGCGGGATCGCGCATCGCGGCCAGGTGCTCGTCCATCCGGCGCAGGTCGGCGCCGCCGAGTTCGAAGATGCGCGCGCGCGGATCGGCGCCGGTGGCCGGCGGGTCGAGGCACAGCCGCGCCAGCGCCGTGCCGAGGTCGCGCACGTCCAGCGGCGCCAGCAGGCCACGGGCATCGGCGGGGACCGGATGCAGCGGCCAGTCGGCGACGCGGCGGATCCAGTCGGCGCCGAAGCCGGTGTCGCCGTCGAGCAGGGCAGGGCGCGCGAGCCACCAGTCGGCGCCGCTGGCCATCAGCGCCTGTTCGCCGTCGCGCTTGGAGCGCAGGAAGCGGCTGCGCACCGGCGCATCCAGTCCGAGTGCCGAGACGTGGACGACGCGGATGCCGCGCAGGGCACAGGCGCCCGCCAGCGCGGCGACCGCCCGGTGGTGCACGCGATCGTAGGTGGCGCGTCCGCGCGGGCGCAGGATGCCGACGCAGTTCAGCACCGCATCGACGCCCTCCAGCAGCGGCAGCCAGCGCTCCGGTCGCATCAGGTCCTCGAAGCGCAGCACGCGGCGCGCGCAGTCGGCGGTGAGCGGCCCGGCCTGCGTGCGTTCACCGGCTTCGAAGCGGCTGCCGACGATCGGCGCCGCGCCGGCGTCGCGCAGGGCGGCGACCGCGTGCCGACCGATGAACCCGGTGCCGCCGGCGACCAGGACCCGCGGCGCGGCGGGGCGGGAGTTGCGGACCGGATAGCTGCGCATGCTCGCTCCCGACAGTTATTTCTGTCTTGACAGAAATGTATGGCAGGACTAGCTTTTGCGCAAGAGCTCGCCATGCCCGCCAGTGCCCCCACCGCCAGCCCCGACGCCGGTGCCGACCTGCTCACCCCGGTCGGCCGCCGTTTCGTGCTGCATTGGGGCGAGATGGGCGTGCGCTGGGGCGTCAACCGCACGGTGGCGCAGATCCACGCCCTGTTGTTCCTCGCCGGCCGCCCGATGCACGCCGAGGAGATCGCCGACACGCTGGGCGTCGCGCGTTCGAACGCGAGCACCAGCCTGCGCGAGCTGATCAACCTCAAGCTGGCCACGGTGGTGCACCTGCTGGGCGACCGCCGCGACCACTTCGAGACCTTCACCGATCCCTGGCTACTGTGCCGGACCATCGTGCGGGAGCGGAAAGCCCGCGAGTTCGATCCCACCGTGCGCCTGCTCGAAGCCTGCATCGACGACCCCGCGTTTCCGGCCGAAGACCCCGCCCGCCAGCAGCGCATCCGCGCCACGCTGGCGCTGATGGCGCAGGTTTCCGGCTGGGTCGACGAGTTGATCGACGTCGATCCGCAGACGCTCACCCGGTTGATGAAGCTCGGCAGCCGGATCGGGCCGATGCTCGGCCTGCCGGCGCCGAAGAAGGGGCCGAAGCGATGAGCGCGCCGACGATGGTGGTCTACTACGACGCCTCTTGCCCGCTGTGCCGGGCCGAGATCGGCGCGCTGTCGCAGACCGACGCCGGCGGCGTGCTGCGGCTGGTCGACTGTTCCGCGCCGGATTTCGAGGACGCGGCCGCGCGCGCCGCCGGCATCGATCGCACGGCGATGATGGCGGCGCTGCACGCGCGCGACGCCGCCGGCCGCTGGCATGTCGGCGTGGACGCCTTCGAGGCGATGTACCGCGCGGTCGGGATCGAATCAGTGGCGCGGCTGTGGGGCCACCCGTGGTTGAAGCCGCTGTGGGTGTGGGTGTACCCTTGGATCGCCCGCCACCGCCAGCGGCTCTCGCGGCTGGGGCTGACCGGGCTGTTCGAACGCTGGGTCCGCCGCGAGGCGCGCCGGGCGGCGGCAGCGCGGTGCCGCACGCAGGCATGCGATCTGGCGAAGCCCGGGGCCGACGACGCCTGACACGATCGTTCACGTTGGTGAAGGGTGCGCATTGGGTTTGTGCGGTGCCACTTGGCTAGGATCGGGGCCGCTGGCGGGGGCCAGCGCGATCGCTATCCATCCACTCGGGGAGAACACCATGCCGTCGATGCCGCACCGTGGCGCAATGCCGCGCCGCTCCCGCCTTGCCACCCCTGCCCGTCGATTGCTGCCCGCGCTGGTCGCGGCGTTGCTCGCCGGCGCGGCCGGCGCCAGCGACGAGATCCACTTCAATGCCGGTCCGCTGGATACCGCGTCGTCCGCTGCCGATGCGCTCAGCAGGCAGGCCGTCCGTTCCCAAGGCCGGCACCTGCATCTGGTCAAGTTCCCCGCCGCGATCACGTCGCAGGACTGGGACGCCTTGAAGTCCAGTGGCGTGACCGTCGTCGATTACATCCCGGACTATGCCTACCTCGTGCATGGCGATGCTGCCGCGATCGCGGCATTGCAGGCATTGCGCAGCAATGGCGCGCTGGCCTGGGAGGGCATCTATCCCGCCCACCTCAAGATCGCCCGCAGCGCGTGGAACCTCGAAGCCAAGGGCGTGCGTCCCGACTTCTATGCGATCCAGTTGGTGCTCGATCCGTCCGCCAATGCCGACACGCTTGCCCTGATCGCGGCGCGCACGCCGGGCGCGCAGGTCTCGCACAGCACCTTCCGCCACTACGTGAACATCAACGCCCGGGTCGAGACGCTGGCGTTGAGCGAAATCGCCGCCCGTCCCGACGTGATCTCGATCCAGCCGGATTTCACGCCGAGCCTGCTCGACGAGCGCGCCACGCAGATCATGGCGAACCAGTTGAGCGGCGGAACCCCGAACGTTCCGAACCCGGGCGACTACATCGCCTGGCTGCAGGCGCGCGGCTTCACCCAGGCGCAGTTCGACGCCTCGCAGTTCACCATCGACGTCTCGGACCAGGGCCTGGACAACGGCACCCTCCTGCCCAACCACTTCGGCCTGTTCGTCGGCGGCGCGCCGAGCGATCTGGTGAATCCGACCAACAGCCGTGTGGTCTACAACAAGCAGGAGGGTACGGCGGCGGCGGCCGACCTCACCGGCTGCGGCGGCGTCGGTCATGGCACCTGGGTGGCGCATGTGGCGGCGGGCAACACGGCCAGCGTGCCGCGCAGCTATCCGCATGGCGACGGCTCGTTTTACTACGGCGTCGGCGCGTCGCCGTTTTCGCGGCTGGGCAACTCGGTCTACTTCACCACCGGCGGCACGTTCACCAATCCCAACCTGCCCAACGCGCTGTCACGCTCGTACAGCAACCTCGGCACCAACACCTGGGGTGCGCGGGTCAGCAACCATTCCTGGGGCGCGGCGGTCAGTGGCGCCTACACTGCCACCTCGCAGACCTTCGACTCGCTGGTTCGCGATGCGCAGCCGGCCGGGTCCACCTTCCCCGCCGACGGCAATCAGCCGATGGTGGTGGTGATCGCGGCGGGCAACAGCGGTCCCGGCGCCGGGACCATGGGCGCACCCGGCACTGCGAAGAACGTCTTTACCGCCGGCGGCTCGCAGAACGTGCGTCCGGGCATCTCCGACGCAGTCAGCGCCGACAACATGTACAGCGCATCCAGCCGCGGGCCCAACGCCGACGGACGGGTCAAGCCCGACATCCTCGCGCCGGCCACCAACGTCGCCGGCGGCGTAGTCATGAACGACCGCCAGACCACGGCGCCGGGCAACTGGAACACCTGTTACACCGGCTCCTTCCTGCCGACCTCCCCGGAGCAGCAGCGCTACTACCGCACCGGCAACGGCACCTCGTTCGCCAGCCCGAACGTGGCGGGCGCAGCGGCCCTGTTGCGGCAGTGGTTCATCAACAACGGCGGAGCCTTCGGCAACACGCCGCCGAGCCCGGCGATGAGCAAGGCCTACCTGATGAACGCGGCCACCTACATGGCCACGCTCACCGACAACCTGCCCAGCAACAACCAGGGCATGGGCCGCGTCAACCTCGAGCGCGCGTTCGACAACACGCCGCGTGCCCTGCGCGACCAGCTCGCCGCGGACCGCTTCACGGGCAGCGGCCAGGTCCGCGTGTTCCGCGGCTCGGTGCAGGATACCGGCCGGCCGTTTCGCGTGACTTTGGCCTGGAGCGATGCGCCCGGCACCACGGCCGGCAATGCCTACGTCAACAACCTCGACCTGTCGGTCACGGTGGGCGGCCAGACCTACACCGGCAACGTCTTCAACCAGGCGAACTCGGTCACCGGCGGCACGGCCGACGTGCGCAACAACGTCGAGAGCGTGTTCCTGCCGGCCGGCGCCAGCGGCAACTTCGCGATCCGCGTCGCCGGCACCAACGTCGCCCAGCCGGCCGACACGACCGTCAGCGGCCCCAACCAGGACTTCGCGCTGGTGGCCTACAACTCGGGGCCCCTCGAAATCTGCCCGCAGGTGGCGATCAGCCCGGGCACCGTGCCCACCGGCGTGGTCGGCGGCACGGCCTATCCGTCGACCGCCTTCTCGGCGCCGGGCCCCGGCACGTACACGTTCGATGTCGGCGGCAACCTGCCGCCGGGCCTGAGCTTGTCGTCGGCCGGCGTGCTCTCGGGCACGCCGACCCAGCGCGGGGTGTTCAACTTCAGCGTGAACGCGGCTGCCGCCGACGGCTGCGTCAGCGCACAGTCGTATTCGATCGAGGTGATCGCGCCTGAGTTGACCCGCGGTGCGACCACCGTCGCCACCGGCAACGGCATCGTCGAGCCGAACGAGTGCAACGACCTCAACGTGGTGCTCAACAACGTCGGCACCAACGGCGCGACGGCGGTGTCCGCCACGCTGTCGTCGACCACGCCGGGCGTCACGGTGGATGTTCCGACCGTCGCCTATCCGAACCTCGGCGCCACCAGCGGCACCGGCGCCAACACCACGCCGTTCCGCTTCAGCACGGCGCCGTCGGTGACCTGCGGTTCCAACGTGCAGTTCACGCAGACCGTGACCTATGCGGGTGGGCTCTCGCCGACGACGCTGAACTTCACCCTGCCGGTCGGTCAGCTCGGCACCAACTATGTGTTCAGTTCGGCGCCGAGCGGAGGCGTCATTCCGGCCGGAGGTTCGCCGGTGGCCGGCAGCGCGGCCGACGACGCCGTGGTCAACGTCCCGGTTCCCGCCGGCTTCTCGTTCTCGATCTACGGTGTGCCCGTGGCCGGCGGCAGCAAGCTGCGCGTGAGCACCAACGGCAACGTGCAGTTCGTCGGAACGGGTGGCTCCTCGGCGTTAGGCAACACCGCGTTGCCCGCGAGCGCTTTCGGGGCGGACGTTCCCACGACGGCTGTGCTGTGGGACGACCTCGATCTGCGCACGACCGGCGGCGGCATCTACACGAACACCGTGGGCACGGCGCCGAACCGGCAGTTCATCATCGAGTGGCGCGGCAAGCACTTCGCTGACCCAGGGTCTGCGCAGACGGTGAATGCCGCGCTCGTGCTCAACGAAGGATCGGCCAACTACGAGATGCGTTACGCGCAGGTCGCCATCACCGGCGCCAACGCCGGCGGTGCCAGTGCGACGATCGGCGTGCAGCGCACCAACACCGGTACCGCGTTCACGCAGTTCTCGTTCAACACCGCGTCGGTCGCGACCGGCCAGGTCATCACCGCCACGCTGCCGAGCGGCGTTTGCTCGCCGGGTCCCGGCATCTGCTCGGTCAACCCGGACGGGATCTTCGCGCACGGGTTCGAGTCGGCACCGGCACCCTGAGTGGCGGGGCGCGGCGCGCTGGTCGCGCCGCGCCCTTGCTCCGGAGCCGCCCAGCCGATGGCCGGGCGGATCGGCGCGCCGTCACCGGCCAGCAGGACGCAGTCGATGGGCCCGGCTGCGGTGTTCCGTTTGCTCTCCGACCCGGGGGATCGGGCCGTCGCCCGCGCGCGCCGGATTCGCTGCCATACGGCGGCGGCTTCCCCGGTCTCCGCCGGGGCGTAGACTCCGTCCCACCCGCCTCGCAGGAGCGCCGCCCATGGCCGTCACACCCGAAACCGCCGCCACTGCCGCGGCCAGCATGCCGCTGCAGCGCGACCACAGCGTCGCCAAGCATCTGTTCTTCGGCGACATCCTGGAACAGAACCTGTTCCCCTATCCGCAGATCCGCGCGAAGGACCGCGAGACCCTGGGCGCGATCGTCGACGCGATCGACGAGTTTCTGCGCTCCAAGGAAAAGGACCTGCGCACCTTCGACCGCGAGGGCGAACAGAGCGCCGACTACGTGCAGGCATTGCGCGACATGGGCCTGTTCGGCCTGATCATCGGCGAGGAGTACGGCGGCCTCGGGCTGTCCAACGGCGCCTATGCGCGCGTTCTGGCACAGACCTCGGCGCACGACAGCGCGACCTCGGTGACGGTTGGCGCGCACAGTTCGATCGGCCTGAAGGGTCTGCTGCTGTTCGGCAACGAGGCGCAGAAGGCGAAGTACCTGCCGAAACTCGCCAGCGGCGAGATGATCGCCGCGTTCTGCCTCACCGAGTCGGGCGCCGGCTCCGATGCCGCTTCCGTCAAGACCCATGCGAAGAAGCAGGCCGACGGCTCCTGGTTGCTCAATGGCGAGAAGATCTGGATCAGCAACGGCGGCATCGCCGGCTTCTACACCGTGTTCGCGCGCACCGAGGGCGAGGGCGGCAAGATGAGCGCCTTCATCGTCGAGGCCGGCTGGCCGGGCGTGAGCCACGGCCACCACGAGGACAAACTCGGCATCCGCGGCAGCAACACCACCACGGTGGCGTTCAGCGACGTGCGCGTGCCGGCGGAGTGCCTGCTCGGCGAAGAGGGCAAGGGCTTCAAGGTGGCAATGGCCATCCTCAACAACGGCCGCACCGGGCTCGGCGGCGGCGCGGTGGGCGGGATGAAGGCGCTGATCCGGCTCGCCACCCAGCAGGCCAAGGATCGCAAGCAGTTCGGCAAGCCGATCATCGAGTTCGGGCTGGTGCGCGAGAAGATCGCGCAGATGACGGTGGACTGCTTCGCCGCCGAGAGCGCGGTCTGGATGCTCGCCCACTACATCGACCACGACGTCGAGGACTACTCGATCGAAGCGGCGATGAGCAAGGTGTTCGCCAGCGAAGCCGTGCAGCGCGCCTGCTACGAGAGCCTGCAGATCGCGGCCGGCAACGGCTTCATGAAGGAGTATCCCTACGAGCGGCCGACGCGCGACACGCGCATCCTGAGCATCTTCGAGGGCACCAACGAGATCCTGCGCCTGTACGTGGCACTGTCCGGGCTGAAGGACGTGGGCGCCAGCCTGGGCAACCTCAAGGAAGCGCTGTCGCACATCTTCGACGACCCGATCAAGGGCTTCGGCGTGCTGTCCGGCTACGCCAACCGCCGCGCGCGCCAGCGCACCGGGTTCGGCACCGACCGGATCCTCACCCAGTTGTCGCCCGACCTGCGCAAGGTGGCGTCGATCTACGAGAAGTCGGTGGTCGAGCTGGCCAACGCCAGCGACACCCTGCTCAAGAAGTACGGCAAGCGGATCGCCGACCAGCAGTACCAGTTGAAGCGGCTGGCCGACATCGCGATCGACCTCTACGTCGGCCTGTGCACGCTGTCGCGCGCGGCGAGCCTCGAGAAGTCGGACCCCAGGCACGGCCCGATGGCGGCGAGCATCGCCTACGTGTTCGCCAAGCAGGCGCGGCGGCGCATCGCGCGCAACGTGCGCGCGATCGACGTCAACGAGGACGCGCGGCTGGAGAAGATCACCGAGATGGTGGCGAACGAGGGCCGCTATCCGTGGGACGTGTTCTGACCGGCGCCTCCTGCGGGCGACGCGGTTTCGATACTCAGTAACGCGCTGGACGAAGGATCGCCCGCAAACCTCCGGGAAAGCCGCAGCGGCGCGAATGCAACGCCATCACCCGATGCGCGGAACGCCCGCCGTTGCCGGCCAAATCGGCCGCCGGCAGGTGTATGTTCGGCGGGTCGCGGCTTCCGGTGCGGGGGCTCCGGGCCGGCGACTTCAGCAGTCCACATCAACCGAACCGTGGGGAGAAGCACGATGAGGATTCATCGTTCGGCGGTTGCTTTGTGTGTTTCGATGGGGGTGGTGCCGGGCAATACTGTCCGGTTAATCCCCGAATAAATTCAACTGGTTAGCGGGCACCGGTTCGCCATGTGTGCGTTCGCCGGCGAAAACGGCGTTTCCAGCGGGGTTTCCTCGAAGACGGCGGCGCTGAGCGCCTGCAGCATTGTGCG
>JAJTHZ010000242.1 GCA_021299185.1 Lysobacteraceae bacterium
GGCAGGCGAAAGCGCACCGCGACGACCCTGCCGGCCCCCAAACCCGCCGCCGGCCCCCCGAACCGCGCCGTACATGGTCCTTGCGCGACCTCCGGCTGCCCGGCAGACTGCATGGAAAGGGCGGTTGAACTTCCTATACCCAGGCCGAAGGGCGCAACCGGATCGTCGAAGCCGCCGCCCCCCCGAGCGCAGCCCCTCGCGAGCCGTGAAGTGGCGGACCGCGGACATGGTCGCGATTCCACGTCGCGACGGGCAGGCTGTGATGCAACCTGAAGCCGCCACGACCCCGGGTTTGCGGGAGTTCGCGCATCGGCCGCAGCATCGCCAGTGGCACCACCTTGGCGCGCCTGCCCGATGACGACCGGCGACTGAAGCCCGCACACTTTGCCTGGATCGGGTCGGCAAACTCCGGACCTGGCGCCGCCAGACCTGGGCGCAGCGCTTCCTCGGGAAGGCGCGAATCGCTCGAAAGGCAACGCCTCGAACCCTTCGAGCGCTGCGCTGCGGCAGTCGTCCATCAACGGAATGACAGGGCTGCATCATGAACCACTCGGGACCGCGCATCCCGCGGCGTCGACGGAGGGCTCGACCGCGAGGCCCGTGCAGCGTCGCGCCTGCGGACTGCTCGACGAACACTGCCTCCGGTACAATGTATAATGGAGTCACCTGCACTGCCGATCCCTGGGATCACTGAAGCCCCCATGATTCAGCAACGACCCGGGCGCTGTGCGCCGACTCCGTGTTCCGCGCTGGCCGCAATCCTGCTGCCAGTAGCCTGCGCCACCGCGCAGACGGTTACGGATGATGGACCCCGGGCGGCGGCCGTGCAGGCGCCTTTCTTCGCGCAGGTCGAGCCGCTGCCGCGTCCGGTCGGTGCCGGGCCCGGCAGCGACGTCATCTTCAGCCACGGATTCGAGACCTCGCCGGTGTCCGGACTCACCGCCACCGTCTCCACCGACGGGCAGCGGGTGCAGCTCGCGTGGACCCATGGCGCCAGCCCGCCGCTCTCACGCGTCCGGCTCACCCGCACCGTCACCACGGGGGCGACCACCTCGGCGCCCGTGCTGGTGTTCGAGGGCCTCGCCACGAGCGCAACCGAGCGGGTCGACCAACTGCTCCCCTCGGCCGGCGGCACGACACGCACCACGACATACCAGGTGGTCGGATGCTCGCTGACGGCGTGCGAGGCGTCGGGCTCGACCGCATCGCTGGCGCTCACGCTCAAGCAGGCGCTCCGCGGCGGCGGGTATACCGTGTTCTGGCGGCACGCCTCGGCGGCCGTGTGCCAGGACCGCACCAACCTTTGTCCCAGCGCGCTTCCGCCTGGGCAGACCTGCGCGCAGGCGCTGGCGGGCACGCCATCCGACAACTGGTGGAAGACCTGCCTGTCCGACCCGCCGACGTGCACCACCAGCGCGCGCCAGCTCTCCACGGACGCCGCCAACGCCGAGACCACGGCGGTACGCACCTGGTTCCAGGCGAACGGCGTGGCGGTGGGCCGGGTGCTCACCAGCGAATACTGTCGCTGCTTCACCACCGCGCAGGACTTCCAGTTCGGCCCCGCGCTCGAGTTCAGCGCCGACCTCACCTTCTTCGTGCACGAGGAGTCGCTGCGATGCGCAAAGAACATCGTGCTCCTGAACCAGCCGCCGGCGGCCGGTACCAATACCGCGATGGTGGGCCACGCCGGATTTCCCGGTACCTGCCCGACGCTTGGAACGCTGGCCTGGGGAGATGCCGCCATCTTCAAGCCCCAGGCGCCGACCGGGCAGACTTGCACGACAGTAGGCTCGTGCCCGCTCGACGAGGCCTGCGTGTCGGGCCAGTGTGTCAGGCCGCTCTTCATCGCCCGGGTGCCCGCGCTCGGGAGCGGGAGCTGGTCGACGCTGCCCTGAGCGAGGATCGACGCGCTGGCCGCGCAGGAGCCGACCTGGAACACGCCGCCACAGCGCCGCCTGCGCAGTGGATGGTGAGCTTCCCGCCGAACGACGAACACCGGTCCTACGCTGCGGCCTGCACCTCGAACGCCTCCGGCGCCTGGTAGTCGATCGACGAGTGCAGGCGCTGCCGCTTGTGGTACGCCTCGATGCAGCTGAAGACCAGTGCGCGAATCCTCCACCGGTCGCCCCGAGGCCGCGGGATCTCTTGGCAGCCCGTTCGCATGGGATCTTTCCCTTCAGTGCAGTCGCAGCAGGGTGTTTTTCGACACCGTGCCGGTGCAATTCGTGTCAGTGCGCGACCGGCGGCTGCTCGAAGCCATCGCAGAACACGGCCGCCAGTTCACGCGTCCACAGCATGGCCTGCGGCCGACCGCCGCCGGTGGGCAGCCCATCGCCCACCACTCGGAGCGTCGCGCCGTCGGTCCAGATCCCGCGCGCAACCGTCTGCTCGAAGCCGCCCGCCGCCAGGGCGTGCAGGTCGACCCACGAAGCAGGGGTGCCGCTCCACAACGCAGCGCGCACCAGGCCATCGATGCGCACATAGCCGGCCTGCATGACGCCGCTCGCGCCGTACACCTGTGACTCCTGCGCCTGCGCCGGGTGCAGCGACATCCAGGATGCAGCGCTACCCGTCCACATTCCTGCGCGCCAGCCGTTGGCTGCGCCATCGTTGAAGGTTGCCGCACCCGCCTGGTAGGTGTCGGTGACCGAGGACACATACGACTGCTACGAACCCGCCGGGTGCAGGTCGACCCGGCTCGCCGCCGTTCCGCTCCACAGGCTTGCGCGATCGGCGAAGGCATCGCCGTTGAAATCCACCGAACCACCCTGCTGCAGTCCATTGGTGGCGCGCGCGATCGAAGAGCCATTGATGCCCGCGCCGAGATTTACCCACGACGCGGCACTTCCTCGCCACAGGCCGGCCTGCCCGAGCTCTCCGGGAAATCGGACCGCACCGACCTGCTCCCCGCCACCCGCGCCGATCGCGAGCGACGACACTGCCCCGGCCGGCGTCAGGTCGAGCCAGGAAGCCGCCGTTCCGCTCCACAGACTGGCGCGGTCGAGATTGTCGGGCGCGAATCGCGTGCGGCCGACCTGCGTGCCTTCACTGGCGGCGAATGCTTCCGAGTAACCGGCGCCGACGGGCGCCAGGCTGACCCAGGCTGCTGCACTGCCCGACCATACTGCGGCCACGCGAGAGGACCCCGCGGTTGCCCATCGCAGCTGCTGCGTTCCTTGGGCGCCAAATGCTTGGGATTCGATGCTTGCGGCCGGGTTCAGCACGATGACCTGCCACGGTGCCTGCACGGCACAGGCCGAGGCAGTCGCCGCGGGCTGGCTCGCCGCGCCCGCGACCGGCACGACCATCCCGACCAACACCAAGGCGCTGCGCAGCGACCGGCTGAACTCAGTGCGTTTCATGGGACTCACCGGTACCGTTTCTGTTTCTTGAAAGTCAGCGGCCTTGTGTCGGCTGGATCATGCTCGCTTCACCGCCGCGAACGTCAGATTCAAAGCCGTTTGAAAACAGGTTGTTGTCCAAGATCCATACGACGGCTTCGCCAGGCAAGCCAGCTTTGTTTGCGGTGCCGTACACATAGGTGCGTGTGCCGGTGCGGGCGATGGACCGTGCGTCACTGTGTTGGTAAGTGCCAGGCAGATAGACATGGAGATCGATCCACGAGCTCGCAGTGCCGCTCCACAGACTTGCGCGCCTGTAGCCACAGCCCGGAGCTGGGCACGAGAGGGTGACCCAGCCTGCCTGCTTACCGTCCCCTATGGCCAGGGCATAGGATTCCTGAGTGCCCGCGGGGCTCAGGTCCACCCAGGATTGCGCCGATCCGCTCCATAAACTCGCCCGAATGTGCCTGTCAGCGCCGCCATTGACGTACGTGTAGCCGACCTGCTTGCCGGTGCCCGCATCGACATCGAAGGCGAAGGATTGGGATGTTCCCGTGGGGTGCAAGTCGACCCAGGAGCCCGACGTGCCACTCCAAAGGCTCGCGCGCCTCACGCCTCCCACTTCAGCCCAGCCCACCTGCAGCTCTCCGTCAATGCCGAAGGCGACGGCGTCCGTTGCGCCAGCAGGGTTGAGACTGATCCATGATTCCGCCGAGCCAGCCCATAGGCTCGCAGTACGCCCTCCTGGATATCGGGTGTAGATGTACCCCGCCTGTTTTCCGCCGGAGACATCCAACACCTGGCCTCCGCCTTGTGCAACCGGAGGCGTCAGGTCAGTCCATTCCCAAGCCGTGTTGGTCCAGACACTGGCACGCACCGACCCATTGACCAACGCCCAGCCGCCTGCCTGTCCATCGGAAATGCTCGTGGCGTGTGACCATGTTGACGCGGCCGGATGCAGATCAATCCAAGACTCCGCCGTGCCGGTCCACAAACTCGCGCGTTCCATCTCTGCCACGACAGCATAGCCAGCCTGATGTCCACTGCCGCCTCTGAGAATGACGGAGCCTGACGCCTGTGGCGGGTGAAGGCTGACGACTGTCCAATCGGTAGACGCTTCGGCGGTCAGAGGCAGTGCGCCGAGAGCGATGGTGCAGGCGGCCGAGAAGCAGCACAGGGGTAGGGTCAGGGATGGCCAGGGCGACGACGCAGGCGTGGAAGCGATTGATGTGTCAGGAAGCAGTATCGACTTGCGCCGGATGGCAAGCGCGAGAACCCCCTTGATCGATTGCGTGATGCTCATCGAATCCTCCATGGCGGGTTTGAAACCTTCAAGACACGTCGTGGGCCTACTGGCGCGCGCTGCGGGGGTGGCTGCTGCCACCGGCAGACCACCAACAACCCCGGCAGGCACCGGGTACGGCGTGGCGAGAGATGGCGCCGCGGGGCATGCGCGGCATCACTGCGGCTCGAATCCACTACCGAACACCAGGTCGAGCGTGCCGTTGATCACGAACGGCAAGTCGTTGCCCAGATGATCGCCAGCGTCGATCGCCCAGACGTAGGGATTGGTACCGCCCCACGCCACGTTGGCATTGCCCGTCGCGCCGCTGGCCACCGGCGGCTGGTAGTAGTCCCTCACTTCCGGGCCCGGGAACCCGAATCTCCAGCGCAGCCAGTAGCTGCCGGGCGCGAGCGTGAAATCAGGCACGTCGGCATCGAGCTTGAAGATGGCGCGTTCGGTGGCCTGCAGCTTGGATGGTGAGACCCGGTACCCCAGGAGGCCGCCATTGCTCACCGCCGTGGTGCCCGAAGCCACCACCGTGCCCAGGTTCACGTCGCCGGAGACCACGCTCCAACTGACGTTGGTGAATTCGAACGCGCCGCCCGCATTGAACTGGTATGCGAAGAAACTCAGGTCCGTGACGATCCAGGTGCCGCCGCCGACCGTGAAGTTGTCGGCGACCGAGTAGGTGAGTCCGGGCCCGCTCATGGCGGGAACGCCGAACATGGCGCCACCGGTACGGATGATCGAGCGTGCCGGAACATCCGTGACCGCAGGCCCGTTGTCGAACAAGGTGGCCGCTTGCGCCGGGCCGGCGGCGGCGGCGATCAAGCCGAACGCGATTAGACGCCTCATGTGAACTCCATCGGTTGAATGGATCCGCTACGTGCCGGGCCGGGCCGGGCTAGGCCAGGCAAACGGGGTGTCGGGAAACTCCCTGCCAGGACGCCTCCGGCCGAAGTCACGACGTCACCGCCGCGCCGGGGCGACATCGACGGCGATGTTGTCGAGCGCCACGTCGTAGTCAACGAAGCCGGAGACCGTGCCGGGCGGGGAGGTATGGAACAGGATGATGTCGACGCTGGCCAGCACACTGGCGAAGCTGCGCCCGGGCGGCAAACCGGTTCCCAAATAATCCCCCGTGCCGCCCCAGCCAGCAGGCAGCGCGACCGACGCGGTGTCTCCAATCGTCACGGACCGGGTCTGCCAACCGTTGCCGACATTCAGGGTGCCGAGGTTGTACCAAACGGACACCCACGGCACGCCCGGCGGCGTGTTGTCGTAATCGCGAAGTTCGACGACCAGGTCCCGTGGCACGGGGTTGCCGAACCCGAACCACACCAGCGTAGCGAACACGTCGACACGGATCGTGACCGTGCCCAGCCCGCTCCAATCACCCAGATATGCGGGATTGGTGTTGTTCCACCAGGCGATGAAGTAGTTGTTCATCTTGGTGCGTAGCGCTGGCGCGCCATTGCCGAAGTCCGGGTCGACCAGCGTGCCGCCCAGGCCGCTGTCGGTCTGCATTCCCCGCCACCCCTGCGCGCCCCCGGCATTATTGGCGAACGTCACCAGGGAGCTGGTCGGATCGGCAGTCGCGGCACCATTCACCAGGCCCAGTGTCAGCAGCAACGCGGCTCTGGCTAGATTCATGGGTTGTCTTCTGGCTAGATTCATGGGTTGTCTCGCCTGTCTGGTTGGAGGGACGATCTGCAAGCAAGATGTCGAGGAAGCGCTTTCCTGCTCTGTCCCGACGTCGCGAGTCCGGCACGGGTCCGTACTCGCTCCCGAGGAATCAATCGCTGACGCGATCGATTCGCAGGCGCGGGGATTTTTTTCCAAAAGCTCAGGGCTCGAACCCGCTGCCGAACACCGGGTCGGTGTTGTAGGCCACCAGCCCCGAAGGGGTGTCGATCAGCAAGGTGCCGTCCGAAGCCAGCGCCGGGCCGCCACCGCTGAATCCGATGTCCTGTTGCCACAGCAGCGACAGGTTGGGGCGGAAAGCGAACAGCTTGTTGCCGCCACTGCCATTGCTCACGTACAGCGTGCGGTTGCGGTCCACCGCCATGTAGCACTGCACGCACTCGTTGCCCGAGCGGATCGGCGGCGAGGCGGCGAGTTCGAGACCGCTGTCGGGGTCCAGCCGCACGACGACCACCCCATCCGCCCGCGCCGCATAGAAGTAGACGGACCCGTCCGGGCCGACCGCGTGGGTGGATAAGCCTGTGATGGGCGAGCCGTTGGGGTACGACCACTTCTCGATGAACGCCGTGCCCGTATCCTTGTACGCATGGAGCGCGTCGGTCCCGGGAACATACAGACTCTGCGAATCGTTCGCGAACAGGGGCGTCTGAAAACCGCCCACCTCGGGGCTCTGGTAACGCAAGGTCCCGCTCGCGAGGTCCCAGTTCGCAATTGTGCCGCCGAAGCCACCACCGCGCAGATAGAGGGGGTTCCCGTCCCCCACGATGAGCGGCTCCCGACCGCCGGAAATGCTGCCGGTAAAGCGGACGAATTCGAAGATCGTCGCGCCGTCGGAAGGACGAAGCCGAAACGTGTCACGGTTGTTGCCCAACAGCAGGTCGCCGTTGCCCAGAAAGGCCGGGCCATCGTAGTCAAGCTCGGAGAAGGCGCGCGGGGCGGTCAGGCGAAACGCGCGCCACAGGGTGGCGCCAGTGGCCGCATCCAGCGCGTACAGGGCCGTCTTGGTTGGCCCGAAGCCGGACCGTGACGCATAGACCCTGCCATCGCGCAAGGCCAGCGCGCGCCCCGTCCAGTCCGTCTGGGGATCGTCCACCGGCAAGGTGCGTGTCCACAACACCTGGCCCGTGTCCAGCCGCAGTCCGACGATGACGCCCTCGCGATCCGCGGCGATGTTGCCCGGTGGCGAAGGGACGAGGCGGGTGGTGACCACGATCCCGCCGTCGACGAACACCGGCATGCCGAAGGGGGAATTATGGGGCGCGCGCCAGCGTTCCGTGGCGGAAACCGGCCCGACCGTATCGACCCGGCCGTTCTTCAGCGCGTTGCCGCCGTTCATGACCTGCCACTGGGCGGAGGCGACGGCAGGCACCAGCAGCGTCCAGCCGAGGATCAGACAACCGATGCGTCGATGCAGGGCCTTCATGACGGGTCACTCCTCGAAGCCGTTTGCGAACATGGATTCGGACCGCGTCAAGAGCCAGGCTTCGATGATTCGCCCGCCTTTGACCGGCCTTGCGCCAAACCCCGTGATGTACGTGTTGACGCCGTCGGTGGAGATCCCGTTCGCGCGGCTTTCAGTGTATTCCGCGGGCAAGAAGGCCGAGAGATCCACCCACGATTGCGAGGTGCCGCTCCACAGGCTCGCCCGGTACCGGTCGTTCATCCAGGCAATGCCTACTTGCTGCCCGCCGCTGGCGCCATACACCTCGGAGGTTCCAACCGACCCCGGCGGGGAGATGTCGCGCCATGAGTCCCTGGAACCATTCCAAACGACCGCGCGCGGCCACTGCACCCAGGCCATCCCTGCTTGCTCATCGCCGTCGATGGCGCTCACCCAGGCATCGCTGGCGGTCGACGGCGTGAGATCAACCCACTGGTCCGCGCTCCCGCGCCAAAGAATGGCCCGCCAACTCCGCACGCCGCCGGAAAGCACGACGGCAAACCCACCCTGCTGCCCCTCGCCGACGGCTGTCACGGTGGAAAGCTCAAGTCCCTCCATGCCCAACGGGTGGAGATCGACCCACGAGGCCGCGGTCCCAGTCCACAGGCTCGCGCGAGAGGGCCCCCCGTTCAGCCTGACGTCTCCTCCTTGTTGCCCGCCGTGGATCGCGCGCGCTTTTGCACCGATCGCGCCCGGCGGGCTGAGGTCGACCCACGCGGTTGGACTCCCACTCCACAAGACCGCACGCGTCACCCCGCCCAACGCGGCAGCCCCCACCTGCTGTCCGCCACTGGCGGCGTACACCGTGGAGCCCGTCGAACCCGCCGGGTGGAGATCGAGCCGCGAGACCGCGGTGCCAGTCCACAAACTTGCGCGGACCACGCCGTCCTCAGCGACGTAACCCACCTGCTGCGCGCCGCGGGCGCCAAACCCGACGGACTCCTGCGCGCCCTCCGGATGCAGGATGGTGAGGGTCCACTGCGCGTGCGCAGCGGAGGTCAGGAGGACCGCGTTCGTCATGGCCGCGAACGCGGCCATGCTGATGGATCTGCGTACCGACATGACTTTCTCCTCGGGCTCGAGCCCACGCACCGGCAATGGAGGGCGGGGAGTTGTGTTCCGGCGTTCGTGTTTACGGGTTGGCTGACTGGTGATTGTCGGTGCACCCGCGTTCCTGCCTTCGCCCATGACGGGCGGCGGGCGAATGTCGAGTGCAGCGACAGGGAGGACGGCCACGGACGAATGAGCGTCGCGCACGCTGTGGGGAACCGGACACTGTTGCGCCGGCGGATCGACAAGGGCACCTTGGTCGCGGACTGACCACGGCCCCGAAACGGCCGCGCGCCGCCGACCGACGCCGCACCGTACTTGCCGGACGGCCCGGCCGGCCGCAGGGCCCGCTGACGATCCAGCCGGCCCA
>JAJTHZ010000220.1 GCA_021299185.1 Lysobacteraceae bacterium
CGCCTCGCGGATCGCTCGCCGCCGTAGGAGCCCGCTTGCGGGCGATCGCAACGACCGGCGCTTGCCGCGCGGTGCGAGGTGACGGTCGCGCGCAAGCGCGCTCCTACGTGCGGGGCGGGGGGCGCGCGCCGGGCTCGGGCCGCCGCCACATCCAGACCGCCACCACGAGCATCGTGGCGGTGCCGAACGCCGCCAGCGCGGCGCGCTCGGCGACGGCGAACATCATCACCGCGCAGACACCCATCAGCACGGTCGCGGTCCATTTCGCGCGTCGGCTGATCGCACCCTCGCGCTCCCATGCGCTGATGATCGGCCCGAAGGTGCGGTGGGCGAGCAGCCAGTCGTGCAGTTTGCGCGAGCCGCGCGCGGCCGCGAACGCGGCCAGCAGCACGAACGGCGTGGTCGGCAGGCCGGGCACCACGATGCCGACGATTCCCAGGCCGAGCGCGAGATAGGCCAGCGCGAGCCAGGCCCAGCGCCAGCGCGAGCGGGCGAGGGTCGGATGCGGGGCGGGCTCGGGCTGGGGCAAGGCGATCGTTCGCGCGGGTGGCGGGCGGCGCGGCCGCAGGACGGCCCGCGGTTCGCGGCACTTCCACGCGCGCCGCGACGCCTGCATCCTCGCGCGGCCGGCGCGCGCCGTCCAGCGCGCCGCGCATGACCGGAGACCGACCATGCCCTACGTGCTGCCGCTCGCCACCGCCCCGCGCCACACGCTGTCGCACGGCGCGCACTTCGAGGCGGAACTTGCCCGCCTCGCCGCCACCCTCGGCGCGCAGCGCATCGGCGCCAACGTGACCCGCGTGCCGCCGGGCAAGGCCGCTTTCCCGTTCCACCACCACCACGCCAACGAGGAGCACTTCTTCGTGCTCGCCGGCCGCGGCGTGCTGCGGATCGGCGCCGAAACGCACGCGGTGGCCGCGCACGACTACGTGTACTGCCCGCCCGGCGGGCCCGAGGTCGCGCACCAGTTCGTCAACACCGGCGACGAGGACCTGCTGTACCTCGCCTTCTCGACGATGCAGTACCCCGAGGTCGCGGGCTATCCCGACGCGGGCAAGACCGGGGTGCGGGTGGCGGCCGGCGAGACCCCGGGCGCGCGCTTCCTGCTCGCCGATGGCCACCGCGATTCGGTGGGCTACTGGGATGGCGAGGATGGTGCCGCAGTGGCCGCCATCGTGGACGGCGCGGGTCCGACGCGTCCGTGATCCGCGCCAAGGCGGGGCTCGACGCCGGCCGCCGCGACGCGCGCGTCTGGCGGCCGGGAGCCTGCCGCGTCAGCCGGTGCCGGCTTCCTTCGCAACCAGGAAATCGATGATCTGGAACAGGCGCTCGTAGCTGCCGGCCGAACGGCCGGTCACACGGTACTTGCCGGCGACGATGAAGGTCGGCGTGGCGTCCACGCCATAGCGCGGCAGGACCTGGGTCGCGCGCTTGACCTTGGCGTTCACCGCGAACGAGTTGGCCGCGGCGAGGAAGGCGGCACGGTCGGCGCCGAGCGAGGCATAGACGTCGGCGACATCGTCCACGGACGTGATGCGCCCCTTGCTGCGCACCGCCTCGAACACCTTTGCGTGGGTGGTGGCGGCGATGCCGAGCGCCTCGGCGGCGTAGTAGCCGCGCGCCAGCAGCGCGAAGTCCGGGCTGAAGGTGGCCGGCAGGTAGGCGAACGAGGCCGCGGCCGGCATGCGCTTCTTCCACGCCTCGACGTGCGGGTGCACCGAGGCGCACGCGCCGCAGCCGTAGGAGAAGGCCTCCAGCACCTCGACCTTGCCCGGCGTCGCGGTCGGCTGCGCCGGCTCGATGCGGAAGAAATCCTTGCCCTCGGCGAACTCCTGGGCGAGCACGGCAGGCGATGCGACGGCGAACAGCAGCGCGGTGGCGGACAACAGGCGGCGGAAGGCGTTCATGGATTGGGTCGGCGGAAGAGTGAATGGCAACCAGCATGGACCCTGCCGCAAGGCCAAGGTTCCCGCAAGTCCGGGGACGGAGCGCGACGCCCAACCTCATCGGGTCCTATACCCTGGGCCCTATACCCTCGTTGCATCGGGCCCAAGGCCCAGGGGTGAGGCGGGACATGCCGCCGCATCGCGGCGGCCCGCCGAACGCCAGCGCGAGGAGCGCTGGCGGGAAACAGGGCCCAGTCAAGAGCCCGCCCGTAGCGCTGTTCTCCTGGGCCCTGTGCCCTGGGCCCTCAACGCAACCTGAGCCCTCAACGCACCCTGCGCCCTCGCCTCAAACCGTCACCGGATTCGCCTTCCCCGCATCGATGCCATACAACTGCATCGCCTTGGTCACATGGGCCTTCATCAGCTGCCCCTCGTCGGCCAGCGCCGCCACCGTCGCATGCGCGATGTGGAAGCGGTCGACCTCGAAGAAGCGGCGCAGGTTGGCGCGGGTGTCGCTGCGGCCGAAACCGTCGGTGCCGAGCACGGTGTAGGACAGGCCCTTGGGCAGGTAGGCGCGCACCTGTTCGCCGAAGGCGCGCACGTAGTCGGTGGCGGCCACGGCCACGTTCGCCCCGCGCCCCTCGAGGCACTGCGCGACCCAGGCCTGGCGCGGTACCTTGGCTTCGGGGTTCATGCGGTTCCAGCGCTCGACGTCCGCGCCGTCGCGGCGCAGTTCGTTGAACGAGGGGCAGGAGTACACGTCGCAGGCCACGCCGAAGTCCTTCTCCAGCAGTTCGGCGGCCGCGATCACCTCGCGCAGGATGGTGCCCGAGCCCAGCAGCACGGCCCGCGGCGCCGCCTTCTTGCCCTTGGCCGGCGCACCGGCGTCCTTGAGCAGGTACATGCCCTTGACGATGCCCTCGGCCGCGCCCTCCGGCATCTCCGGATGGGCGTAGTTCTCGTTCATCAGGGTGACGTAGTAGTACACGTCCTGCTGCTCGGTCAGCATGCGGCGCATGCCGTCGGCGAGGATCACCGCGACCTCGAACGCGAACGTCGGGTCGTAGGACACGCAGTTCGGGATCGCGCCGGCCAGCAGGTGCGAATGCCCGTCCTCGTGCTGCAGGCCCTCGCCGTTGAGCGTGGTGCGCCCGGCAGTGGCACCGAGCAGGAAGCCGCGGCAGCGCATGTCGCCGGCCAGCCACGCCAGGTCGCCGATGCGCTGCATGCCGAACATCGAATAGAAGATGAAGAACGGCAGCATCGGCAGGTTGTTGGTGCTGTACGAGGTCGCCGCCGCGATCCACGACGACATCGCACCGGCCTCGGTGATGCCTTCCTGCAGCACCTGGCCCGCGGCGTCCTCGCGGTAGTACATCAACTGGTCGGCGTCGACCGGCTTGTAGAGCTGGCCGAACGGCGCGTAGATGCCGATCTGGCGGAACAGGCCCTCCATGCCGAAGGTGCGCGCCTCGTCGGCGATGATCGGCACCACGCGCGGGCCGACCGCCTTGTCGCGCAGCACCACGTTGAGCGCCTGCACGAAGGCCATGGTGGTGCTGATCTCGCGCTCGCCGGAGGACTTCAGCAGGCGGTCGAAGGCGGCCAGTTCCGGCGTCGGCAGCGATTCGTCGGCGCGGCGGCGGCGCTGCGGCAGCGAACCGCCCAGCGCCTCGCGGCGCGCCTTCATGTACTTCACCTCGGGTGAATCCGGACCCGGGTGGTAGAACGGCACTTCCTCCAGTTTCTCGTCCGGCACCGGCACCTTGAAGCGGTCGCGGAAGGCCTTGATGGCCGCCGTGTCCATCTTCTTCTGCTGGTGGGTGATGTTCTGCGATTCGCCCGCGGTGCCGAGCCCGTAGCCCTTGACCGTCTTGGCCAGGATCACGGTCGGCTGGCCCTTGTGCGCGCTCGCCGCGTGGTAGGCCGCGTAGACCTTGTGCGGGTCGTGGCCGCCGCGGTTGAGGTGCCAGATGTCCTCGTCGGACAGGCTCGCCACCAGGCGCTTGGTCTCCTCGTACTTGCCGAAGAACTTCTCGCGCGTGTAGGCGCCGCCGAAGGCCTTGTAGTTCTGGTACTCGCCGTCGAGAGTTTCCATCATCAACTGGCGCAGTTTCCCGCTGGCATCGCGCGCCAGCAGCGGGTCCCAGTAGCTGCCCCACAGCAGCTTGACCACGTTCCAGCCGGCGCCGCGGAACACGCCTTCCAGTTCCTGCACGATCTTGCCGTTGCCGCGCACGGGTCCGTCGAGGCGCTGCAGGTTGCAGTTGATGACGATCACCAGGTTGTCGAGCCGCTCGCGGCCGGCGAGCGAGATCGCGCCCAGCGACTCCGGCTCGTCGGACTCGCCGTCGCCCATGAACAGCCACACCTTGCGGTCGGTCTCCGGCATCAGGCCGCGGTGCTCGAGGTACTTCCAGAAGCGCGCCTGGTAGATCGCGGTGATCGGCCCGAGGCCCATCGACACGGTCGGGGTCTGCCAGAAGTCCGGCATCAGCCACGGGTGCGGGTAGGACGAGATGCCCTTGCCGTCGACCTCCATGCGGAAGTGGTCGAGCTGTTCCTGCGTGAGCCGGCCTTCGAGGAAGGCGCGCGCGTAGACGCCTGGCGCGCTGTGCCCCTGGATGTAGAGCAGATCACCCGGGTGGGCGGCGTGCGGCGCGCGCCAGAAGTGGTTGAAGCCCACGTCGTACAGCGTGGCCGAGGAGGCGAACGAGGCGATGTGGCCGCCGAGTTCGCCCGGCTTGCGGTTGGCGCGCACCACCATCGCCATCGCGTTCCAGCGCAGGATGGAGCGGATCTGCCACTCCAGCGCCGCGTCGCCCGGCGACTGCGCCTCCATCTGCGGCGGGATGGTGTTTGCGTAGGCGGTGGTCGGGGTGAACGGGATGTGGCCCCCGGCGCGGCGCGTCTCGTCGACCATCCGCTCGAGCAGGTAGTGCGCGCGCTCCGGGCCGTCGGCGCCGATCACCGCGGTCAGCGACTCGATCCACTCGCGCGTCTCGGCCGGATCGAGGTCCTGGTCGAGGATGTCCTGCAGGATGTTCATGTCTGCCTCCCGATGGCGGCGCGCGCGTTCGAGGCCCGCGTCGAACCGGCATTGTAGCCGCCCCGCGGCGGCGGACGCTGCCGCGGCGCGACAGTCGTAAACGTATGCAGCACCGGCCGGTCCGGCGGGCGGCGGGCCCTTCCGCATCGCGCAGCGCTCCGGCTAGGCTGGCCGCCGCCCCGATGGAAGCCCACGCCGTGCGCCGCCGCCTCCCGCAGGACCCGACCCTCCTGACCATTGCCGCCCGCATCCGCATCGCCCGCGAGCAGGCCGGCCTGTCGTGCGCGGAACTCGCGCGGCAGGTCGGCGTGCGGCCCAGCGCCGCGGTGCAGTGGGAAGCCGAACACGGCACCACGCCCTCGGTGGAGAACCTCTCGCGGGTGGCCACGATCACGCGCATCGCCTTCGAGTGGCTGGCCACCGGCCGCGGCAGCAAGGCGATGCCGGGCGACGGCGAGACCCAGGCCGTCGCCCTGTCCGACTTCGCGCAGAGCCCGTACGAGGAGCGCTGGCTGCGGGTCGGCCGCAAGGTGCCGCCGCGGCTGCGCGAGTCCTTGCTGGGCTTCCTCGAGGACGCCTACCGGTAGGGCCTGGCCCGACGCGCCGTCGGGCGCGCGTGAAACCGCGGGCTGGCTCCCGACGACGGGCGGCGGAGGGCGGACCGGCGTCGCGGAACGCGCTGCCGGGGATACCTATACTGCGGGTCCTCCAAACGCTCCGCCCGCCACCCATGATGGCCCGCCTGCCCGCGCTCGTCCTCGCCCTTGCCGCCTCCATCGCCTGGCCGACGGTGGCCGGCGCCACCGATCCGGCACCGGCGGCGGCCAGCGTGCGGCTCGACCGCGCCGCGCTCGACGCGCTGCGCGCAGCCCCGCTGGAATCGGAGGCCCCGGTGGTGCTGCGCTTCGCGGCGCCCGGCGTGCGCGCCGCCGACGCGCGCGAGATCGCCACCAGCCTGCGCCGCATCGACGTGTACGCGCCGGACGCGCGAGTGCTGGAGGCGACCGCCGACGGCTACCGGGAACTGCCGCGCGATTCGCGACTGCACTTCATCGGCGTCGGCAGCGTCGGCCAGCGCGTGGGCCTGAGCCTCGATCCGGACACCGGCGCGGCGGAAGGCATCCTGCTGCGCGACGGGACGATGTACGCGCTGTCGGGCGGCGCGGACGACGCCGGCCTCGCGCTGGCCGGTCGCGACGTCAACGCGCCGCTGCCCGGCGGCGAGGTGCCGCTCGGCGCCTGCTCGGGCAACCTGCAGGCCGACGGCACGCCGCCGGGCGCCGGTGGCAAGGCGCTCGACGCCACGGTGCAGCCTGCCACCACGCATGCGATCGGCGGCGCGGCGTCCCTGCGCCGCATGGTGTCGTTCGCGCCGAAGGTGGCGACCCGGCAGGCCACGGTCGCGGTCGACACCGACAACGAGCTGCTCAATCTCAAGTTCGGCAACAACACCAGCAGCGCGACCGCCTACGTGGCGGCGCTGTTCACCGCGCTCAACGCGATCTACGAGGACGACCCGGCGCAGTTCGGGCTGCAGTTGCGGATGGTGCAGGGCACCGTGATCCTGCGTCCGTCCACCACCGCCGATCCGTTCAACAACACCGACGGCAACGCCACCGGTGCGGCGCTCATCGAGTTCGGCGGCTGGTGGCGCAACAACCAGACCGCGACGCCGCGCGCGTTCGCGCTGCTGCTTTCGGGCAAGTCGTCCAACGCCTTCAGCGCCTCCGGCATCGCCTGGCTGGTGGAGAACGGCAGCTATTGCGCGGCCACCGGCGCCGGCTCGCAGAACTTCGGCCACTACAGCGTCAACCAGGTGTTCCGCTTCGGCGGTTCGCAGGCCTCGGATGACGCCTACCTGGTCGCGCACGAACTGGGGCACAACCTCGGTGCGCGCCACACGCACTGCGCCAGCAGCGCGACCGGTGCCCAGGCCAGCACGGGGACCATCGACCGCTGCTTCAACGGCGAGGCCGTCGCGGGGTGCTATGCCGGCCCGCAATCCTGCGCGACCGGCAGCGAGTCGCCGCTGGCCCCGCAGGGCACCCTGATGAGCTACTGCCACCTCAACGGGCTCAACTGCGGCGTGTCCACCGAACTGCACCCGACGCACGTCACCCAGCTCAACGGCCGACTGGCCAGCCAGCCGGGCACCTGCGTGTCGGCGATCGGCAACAACACCGCGCCCACCCTGAGTCTCGATGCCGGCAGCGCGACCTACACCGAGAACGGCGCACCCGCGACCATCGCGCTCACCGCGGCGGCGACGGATGCGCAGGGCAACTGGAGCGGTGGCCGCCTGTCGGTGTCGATCAGCGCCGGGGCGGGCGCCGACGACCGGATCGGCATCGGCGCCGCGGGCGGAATCTCGGTGTCGGGCAGCAACGTCAACGACGGTGCGATGACCTTCGCCACGCTCAACGCCAGCGGCGGCGAGGTGGCCAACACCGCCACCCTCACCGCCACCTTCAACGGCAGCGCGACCAATGCGCGCGTGCAGGCGCTGGCGCGCGCGATCCAGTTCCGCAACGTGTCGGACGCACCGGCCACGGCGGCGCGCACGGTCGCGTTCACCCTCGTCGACGGCGCCTCGGCGTCCGCGCCGGCGTCGCGCACGGTGACGGTCACCGCGGTCAACGACGCGCCGACCCTGAACCTGCCGGCCTCGATCGGGATCACCGAGGACCTGGCGGGCACGGTGGTGCCGGTGTCGTTCGTCGACCCGGATGCCGGCACGGGCACCGTGGTGGCGAGCTTCTCGGTGCCGGCCGGCACGCTGGCGGCGAACGGCACGCCGCAGGTCACGGTCGGCGGCACGGCGACCGCGCGCACGCTCACCGGCAGCCTGGCGGACCTCAACCAGTTCCTGTCGAACAGCGGCCTGTCCTACACCGGCGCGGCGAATGCGACGGGCGCGGTCTCGCTCGGCGTCGCGCTCGATGACCAGGGCAACACCGGCAGCGGCGGCGCGCAGTCGGCCAACGGCAGCACCACGCTGCAGATCACGGCGGCCAACGATGCGCCCTCGGTGTCGGCCCCGGCGTCGCTGTCGCTGATGGCCGGCGCCAGCGTCGCGGTCACGCCGGTGTCGTACGCCGACGTGGACGGCCCCTACCCCGGCGCGGTGACCGCGACCTACAGCGCGCCCAGCGGGACCTTCGCCGCCACGGCGGCGGGCGGCGTGACGGTGTCGGGCGGCGGCAGCGGCATGCTGACGCTCACCGGCACGCTGGCCGCGATCAACAGCTTCGTCGCCGCGACCCCGGTGCAGTACACGGCCGCCGCGACGACTTCGGGCGTGGTGCCGCTCACGCTTGCCCTGAACGACCAGGGCAACGTCGGCGGCGCGCCGCTCAGCGGCACGCGAGTGGTCAATGCCACGGTGATCGCGCCCGGGACGATCTTCGTCAACGGGTTCGAGGACTGAGGCAGTCGCCGCTGAAGCGGCTCCCACCGGGAGAAAGGGCGGCGCGGCGCAGACGGGCGGTCTTGGAGGAGCCGGCTTTGCCGGCGATGGCGCAATCAGCCACCCCCGCGGAGAGCATCGCCGCTGAATCGGCCCCCACAAGGGAGGAACCGCGCTGCGCGATGCGATCCGGGCCGCGCGCGCCGCCTCAGCCGGCGACGAACTTCTCGCCCAATTGCGCGCGGATCTGCGCTTCGACCGCCGCCAGCGCGCTCATGTTGACGATGCGGCGCACGGTGGCGCTCGGGGTCAGCACGTGCGCGGGCTTGGACACGCCCATCAGGATCGGCCCGATCGCGACGCCGTCGGTCATCACGCGCACCATGTTGTAGACGATGTTCGCCGCGTCCAGGTTGGGCAGCACGAACAGGTTGGCGCGACCCTTGAGCAGGGAGTTGGGGAAGATCCGCTCGCGGATGCCCTCGTCGAGCGCCGCGTCGGCATGCATCTCGCCCTCGATCTCGAGCTTCGGCGCCCGCTCGCGGATGAGCGCCAGCGCCTCGCGCATCTTCTGCGCGCTGCGGTTCTCGTGGCTGCCGAAATTGGAGTGCGACAGCAGGGCCACCTTCGGCACGATGCCGAACAGCTTGAGGCGGTAACTGGCCTGCAGGGTGGCGTCCGCGATCTGCTGCGCGGTCGGGTCGTTCTGCACGTGGGTGTCGACGAAGAAGAACACACCCTTGTCGTTGGCCACCGCGGTCATCGCCGCCGGGCTGCAGGCGCCGGGGTCGGCCGGGATCACGTTGAGCACGTGCTTGAGCTTGGAGTGGAAACGGCCGACCACGCCGCAGATCATCGCGTCCGCCTCGCCGCGGTCCACCATGATCGAGGCGATCACGGTCGCGCGCGAGCGCACGATCGCCTTCGCCATCGACGGCGTCACGCCGCGCCGCGCGTTGCGCGCCAGGTAGTGCTGCCAGTACTCGGGGAACCGCGGGTCGTCGTCGATGTTGGTCAGGTCGAAGTCGCGGCCGGCCTTGAGGCGCAGCCCCGCGCGCTCGATGCGCATCTCGATCACGGCCGGGCGGCCGATCAGGATCGGCCGCGCCAGGCCCTCGTCGACCACCGTCTGCACGGCGCGCAGGACCGTCTCTTCCTCGCCCTCGGCGTAGGCCACGCGCTTGAGATCGCCACGCGCGCGGTCGAACACCGGCTTCATCACCAGCCCGGTGCGGAACACGAACTGGCTGAGCTTCTCGCGGTAGGCCGCGAGGTCGTCGATCGGCCGCGTGGCCACGCCGGAATCCATCGCGGCCTTCGCCACCGCCGGCGCCAGCTGCACCAGCAGGCGCGGGTCGAAGGGCTGCGGGATGAGGTAGTCGCGGCCGAAGCTGCGTGCCTCGCCGCCGTAGGCGGCGGCGGCCACGTCGCTGGCCTCCTTGCGCGCCAGTTCGGCGATCGCGTGCACGCAGGCGAGCTTCATCGGCTCGTTGATCGAGGTCGCGCCCACGTCCAGCGCGCCGCGGAAGATGTACGGGAAGCACAGCGCGTTGTTGACCTGGTTCGGGTAGTCCGAACGGCCGGTGGCGATCACGCAGTCGGGCCGCGCCGCGCGCGCGAGTTCGGGCAGGATCTCCGGCGTCGGATTGGCCAGCGCGAGGATGATCGGGTCCTTGGCCATCGACCGCACCATGTCCGGCAGCAGCACGCCCGCCGCGGAGAGGCCGAGGAAGATGTCGGCGCCCTCGACGATCTGCGCCAGTGTGCGCGCCGCCGTGTCGCGCGCATAGCGCGCCTTGTTGTCGTCCATGTCCTCGGTGCGCCCGGCGTAGACCACGCCCTTGCGGTCGGCCACCGTGATGTTCTGCGGCTTGAGGCCCAGCGCGACCAGCATGTCGAGGCAGGCGATGCCCGCCGCACCGGCGCCCGAGCAGGCGAGCTTCACCGAGCCGATGTCCTTGCCGACCACCGACAGCGCGTTCAGCACCGCAGCGCCCACGATGATCGCCGTCCCGTGCTGGTCGTCGCGGAAGACCGGGATCTTGACCCGCTCGCGCACCTTGCGCTCGATGTAGAAGCACTCCGGCGCCTTGATGTCCTCGAGGTTCATGCCGCCGAAGGTGGGTTCCAGCGCGCAGATCACGTCGACCAGCTTGTCCGGGTCGGTCTCGTCGATCTCAATGTCGAACACGTCGATGCCGGCGAACTTCTGGAACAGGATTCCCTTGCCCTCCATCACGGGCTTGGCGGCCAGCGGGCCGATGTTGCCCAGGCCCAGCACCGCGGTGCCGTTGCTGATCACCGCCACCAGGTTGCCGCGCGCGGTGTACTGCGCCACGTTGGCGGGATCGGCGGCGATCTCCAGGCAGGGCGCCGCCACGCCCGGCGAGTAGGCGAGCGCGAGGTCCTTCTGCGTGACCACGGTCTTGGTCGAGACGACCTTGATCTTGCCCGGCGGATGCTGGCGGTGGTACTCGAGGGCCTGCTGCTTGAGCGTCTCGGCGGCGTCGTTCTGGGGGTCCATGCGGGCATTCCGGGGCGGCGCGTGGCGCCTTGGGTCGAGCGCGAAAGGTTATCACGCGCCCCCGCGGCGCCTGGCGCACGCGCACTCGGCAGGCGGCGCGCGTGCCGCTACGCTCCGCGCTCCACCCCCGGGAGTCCGTCCATGTCGCCTTCGATCCACCGCGCGCGCGGCGCCACCGTGTTGGCCCTGGCCTTCGCCGCAGCCGTCGGTGCCGCGGATGCCGAACCGTCGCCGACCCTGCTGCTGCGCGATCCGGCCGTGTCGGCCAGCCACATCGCCTTCGTCTACGCCGGCGACCTGTGGCGCGTCGATCGCGACGGCGGCAACCCGCTGCGACTGACCGCAGACGCATCGTCCGACAGCGGGCCGGCGTTTTCGCCGGACGGCCGCTGGCTGGCCTTCAGCCGCGCGCACGATGGAAACCTCGAGGTCTACGTGATGCCGGCGGCCGGGGGCACGCCGCGGCGGCTGACCTGGCATCCCGGTCCGGATCGCGTGGCGGGCTGGTCGGCCGACGGCCA
>JAJTHZ010000157.1 GCA_021299185.1 Lysobacteraceae bacterium
CGACGTGAGGCGACGATCGACGGGATAGGTCCGCCTGAAACTTGGAATCGCGGGCGCTTCGGCTCCATGCTCGGCCTTGAATCGCGTTTCGTACGGGGCGCGATGAGTCGCGGAAGGGGCTATTCTCAACAGGCTGCTAGAGGTTCTGCTTAATGTGGTCCTGGTCGCCCAGCAGCCTGCCGAGGTCGAGCGCGGAGGTGTTGTAGAACGACTGGCCGGATGCCCGCAGGAGGAAGGGGTCGGGGTTCACGCCCGCCTTGGTCTTGGCCTCGAGTTCGGCCAGCACCTTGGCCTTGGTGGGTGCCAGCACGCAGTCGAGGCGCCGCAGCACCGTGAAGGGCAGGATGACCTTGCCGTACTCGTGGGGCCGGTAGTCACCCCGCAGCAGGTCGGCGATCGACCAGATGAAGGCGGAGAGGTTGGTCTGGTTCATGGGCAATGCATGGACGGCAACAGCGGTTGGCTCAGAGCCACGCGGGCACGCAGGCGCGGCGCGCGTGGGGGAACTCGGTGATGATGGGCTCCCGGACCGGCCTGTCGAAATACCACACGAGGCGGTACTCCTGCTCATGGGCGTGCCCGGGGTCCTTCATGAAGATCCACTCGCGGCCGAAGTGGCCGCCCACCATGAAGTCCCAGAGGCCGTGCATGGCGGCGCTGGGGTCTTTCCCGTGCGCCTCGTCGAACTCGGCCATTGCCTGGTCGAGGCCGAACACGGGCGTGCTCCGCACCCGCCCGGAGTAGTCGCAGGCGCGGTGCTCCCAGCGTACGCAGCCGTCAAGGCTGACGGCGACCTTGCGCATGAACCGCTCGATGTTGGTGATTCGGATGCCGGCGCCTTCGGGGCCGACGAGGCGATCTGCCTGCTCCCGGCTGTCCTCCAGGCTGCAACAGAGCACGAGGACCTGGCCGGGTGGCGTGAATGTGCCCGCGACCCTGCCGGCGCCGCGCTCGAACGCGACATGCCCCCAGCCCTCCTGCCGGTCCCGCTTGGGCTCCGCAACCGCATTGGCGCCGAAGGCCCTCAGGGGCGCCAGGCGGAGCTCACCGGTCTGGAAGAACCGCTCGATGTACCGGCGCTCGGCGTACCGAACGACGGAGGGTGGGGGCGCATTCGGGCCATCCATGGGCGTCAGACGGGTTAGTGACCGAGTCAGGCCATCGATTTTGCCTGCCTGTGCTCAGCTGCGCCCCGTGCCCGGTGAACAATGGCCTCGTCCGGGAGCGCCGTTGCGACGATCAGTGCCGGCGGCCGCAGCAAGCAGGGAATCCCATCAGTTTTTCGGAGACTCCGAAAAACTAGGCCGTGGCCAACTCGTCCCAGCAAGAACTCCAAGCGACTCGACGCGCGCGATCACACGCCTCCGATCTCTCGGTGGCATCGACCACACCGGTCGTCCGATGAAAGTATCGCAGGAGGTATCGCAGACGAATCCGCCGATCCATCAAGGTTGGCGTAAGGGCTTGATTCGAATGGTGGCCGGGGACGGAATCGAACCGCCGACACGGGGATTTTCAATCCCCTGCTCTACCAACTGAGCTACCCGGCCATCGAGGGGTGCCGGCCGTGGGGCCGGGAGCCGCGTATTAGATCGGCGCGGGCGGGGTGGCGTCAAGCCGCACGCGGGCCGGCCCGTTTCCTTGATGGTCGGCAACGGGGACCGCGGAGGTTGCGACCAAGGCGGCCGGCGGCGCGTCCTAGGAGCACATTGGGGCGTGCCCCCGCGCAGGAACCGAACATGAAGCCGACCCGCCGTCGATGGATCCCCGTTGTGCTCACGCTGATCGCGGGCGCCCTGGTGGCACCCGCCACTGCCGACACCCTGGCCCGGCAGGAGGCGGCGCTGGCGCTGTTCCAGCGCCACGCCGGCGAGCCGGTGAAGCGCATGCCGACCTTCACCCTCAGCGACTGGCGGCCGCTGGGCAAGACCCATGTCGCGGTGTTCCGCGGGCCGGTGGCGGCGTGGTTGATCCAGGTGCAGGACGGCTGCCACGGCCTGGACTGGGCGCGCACGATCGGGCTGACGTCCACCGGCGGCACGGTGTCGGCGCGCTTCGACCGGGTGGTGTTCCGCGATGGCATCGGTCCCGGCGCGCGGCGCGAGACCTGCCGCATCGAGGAGATCCGTCCGGTGGACTACCGCAAGGTGCGCGCGGACGAAAAGGCGGCACGGGCGGCGGACTGAGCCATGCGTCGAGGGTTGTGGGAGCCGCTTCAGCGGCGACTGCGGCGATTTGGGTTGCCGCAGTCGCCGCTGAAGCGGCTCGCACAGGGGTGACGCAGGTCGCAGTCGCCGCGGAAGCGGCTCCCACAGGGGTGGCGCAGGTCGCAGTCGCCGCTGAAGCGGCTCCCACAGGGGTGGCGCAAGTCGTCCTGATCACCGCTCCGGCGGGACGTAGCCCGCGGGTTTGGCCGCGCCGCCGCCGAACAGGTATTTCTCCATCTCGCCCTGCAGGAAGGCGCGCGCCTTCGGGTCGAGCGGGCTGAGGCGGTTTTCGTTGATGAGCATGGTCTGGTGCGCCAGCCATTCGCTCCACGCGGGCTTGGAGATTTCGGCGTAGACGCGCTTGCCGAGTTCGCCCGGCCAGGGGGCGAAGTCGAGGCCTTCGGCCTCGCGCTGGAGTTTCGAGCAGAACACGGTGCGGGCCATGCGGGGTTCCTCGGCGGGCCGGCGCGCTCCAGGGCGGCTCAGCGTTCGTGGTCGATGCGGTCGAGCAGCACGGCGATCGGGCGCGGCAGCCCGAGCGAGGCGCGCGCGCTGCGATCGACCCAGCGCAGGTCGCCATTGTCGCCGATCGCGGCGGCCGGCGCGCGCAGGACGGCGGCGAGCGGCGTCATGCGCAGGCGGAAGTGGGTGAAGGCGTGCTCGAAGGCCGGCCGCGCGGCGAACGCCACCTCGGCCCCGAATCGCCGAGCGACGAGCGCGCGCGCGGCGTCCGCGTCGGCGGCTTCCGGCAGGCTCCACAGCCCGCCCCAGATCCCGCTCGGCGGGCGGCGCTCCAGCAGCACGCGGCCGTCGCCGTCGTGCAGCAGGACCAGGCAGGTCTCGCGGCGCGGCACGGCGCGCGCGGCGCGCTTGCGCGGCAGGTCGGACACCACGCCCGCGGCCAGCGCACCGCAGTCGTCGCGCACGGGGCATGCCTCGCAGCGCGGGTTGCGTGGCGTGCACAGCGTCGCGCCGAGGTCCATCACCGCCTGGGTGTAGTCGGCGAGCTGCGTCGCGGGCAGCAGCGACTCGGCCAGGGTCCACAGGCGTTTCTGCACCGGCGCGGAGGTGACGTCGTCTTCGATCCGCGCATGGCGCGCCAGCACGCGGCGCACGTTGCCGTCGAGGATCGGATGCCGCTGGCCGTGGGCCTGGGCGAGGATCGCGCCCGCGGTGCTTCGGCCGATGCCGGGCAGGGCGGACAGCGATTCGAGGTCGGCCGGCAGTTCGCCGCCGTGGCGCTCGACGCACAGTTGCGCGGCGCGGTGCAGGTTGCGTGCGCGGCTGTAATAGCCGAGCCCGGCCCACAGTGCGAGCACGGTGTCGAGGTCGGCGCGCGCGAGGTCGGGCAGGGTGGGCAGCGCGTCCACGAAGCGGCCGAAGTAGCCGATCACGGTGGTGACCTGGGTCTGCTGCAGCATGATCTCCGACAGCCACACGCGGTAGGGCGTGCGCGGCTGCTGCCAGGGCAGGTCGTGGCGGCCGTGGACCGCGTGCCAGTCGAGCAGGCGCGCGGCGAACGCCGGTGCGCTCATTCCCCGATACGCGCCGGCAGCAGGCCGTCGACGAAAGCCGTGGGGTCGAACACGCGCAGGTCGTCGAGCGACTCGCCGACGCCGACGTAGCGGATCGGCAGGCCGAACTCGCGCGCCAGCGCGAACACCACGCCGCCGCGCGCGCTGCCGTCGAGCTTGGTCACGGCGAGCCCCGTCACGCCGGCGGTCTTCTGGAACTGGCGCACCTGGTTCGCCGCGTTCTGTCCGGTCGTCCCGTCGATCACCTGCAGCACCTCGTGCGGCGCCTGCGGGTCGAGCTTGGCGAGCACGCGGCGGATCTTCGCGAGCTCATCCATCAGGCCGGCCTGGGTGTGCAGGCGTCCGGCGGTATCGGCGACCAGCACGTCGACGTCGCGCGCCTTGGCCGCCTGCAGGGCGTCGAAGATCACCGAGGCGGAGTCCGCGCCCGAGGCCTGCGCCACCACCGGCACGCCGTTGCGCTCGCCCCAGGTCTTCAACTGCTCGACCGCGGCGGCGCGGAAGGTGTCGCCGGCGGCCAGCATCACCTTCGCGCCTTCGCGCTGCAGGTGCTGGGCGAGCTTGCCGATGGTGGTGGTCTTGCCCACGCCGTTGACGCCGACCACCATCAGCACGAACGGACGCCGGGCGTCGTCGATCTCCAGCGGTCGCGCGACCGGCTGCAGCAGGCGCAGCATCTCGGCGCGCAGACAGGCCAGCAGGCCGTTCGCGTCGGCGAACTCGCGGGCCTGCATGCGCCGCCGCAGGTCGTCGAGCAGGTCGCCGGTGGCTGCAACGCCGACGTCGGCCGACAGCAGGGCGGTCTCCAGTTCCTCCAGCAGCGCCTCGTCGAGCTTGGGATTGCCGGAGAACAGGGCCGACACCGCGCGGCCCAGCGCATTGCCGCGCAGGCGGTCGCGCCACGAAACCGTCGCCGCCGGGGGCGTGGGCTCGGCGGCGGGCGCCGGCGGGGCTTCGCCCGCGGGGTCGGCCGTCCGCTTGCGCTTGAAAAAGGAGAACATCGTTCGCGCCGGTCGATGGAAACGGCAGAATGGTAGCGCAGCGGACCCGCGGGGCCCGCGCGGCGGGGGCCTGGGGCGCGCATGCGCAAGGAATACGAGCGTCATCATCGTGAGCATCGCCTGCGCCTGGCGCGGGTGCGGCGCCTGCTGCGCCCGCTGCCGCGCCGCGCGACCCTGCGCCGCTGGCCGATCCTCGGCCGCTTCGCCGATGCCGCGAAGGCGCGTTCGTGGTTGTGGTCGTTCAAGGTGGCGCATGTGGCGCCCGCGCTCTACATCGGCGCGGTCTGCGGCCTGTTGCCGATGCCCGGCCAGGTCCCGCTGGGCTTCGTGCTCGCCCTGCTGCTGCGCGCCAACCTGCCGGTGGTGGTGGCGCTGTGCTTCGCCAGCAATCCGCTGACCATGGTGCCGCTGTTCACCGCCTGCTACGTCACCGGGCACTGGATCCTCGACTTGCTGGTGCCGGGCGAGAAGGCGTTCCGGCTGAGCGAGGGCCTCGCCGCGATGGCGCAGGGGGAGTTCGGCGGTGCCTGGGACATCCTCGCCGCGACCTTCCTCGGGGCAGTTGTGGTCGGGCTCGCCGCCGGTGCGGTGCTGCATGGACTGTGGCTGCTCGGTGCCTGGGAGGCGCGCATCTTCAAGGCGCGCTTCCAGCGCCTGCGCGCCGCCATGCACGCACAGGAGCGTGATCCGCCGACCGGGCCGCCGGGGGCGCCGTGAAGGCGCGCCAACCCGGGCGCAGCGCCGCGGCCGGCCGCCCTGGCCAGGTGCGCATCATCGCCGGCCGCCTGCGCGGCTCGAAGCTCGCCGTGCCGCCGATCGACGGCCTGCGCCCGACCGCCGACCGCGTGCGCGAGACCCTGTTCAACTGGCTGATGCCGGTGCTGCCCGGCGCGCGCTGCCTGGACCTGTATGCCGGCACCGGGGCGCTCGGCATCGAGGCGGCCTCGCGCGGTGCGCGCGAGGTGGTGCTGGTGGAGCGCGACCGGCGCGCCGCGCAGGCGCTGCGCGACAACCTCGCGCGCCTGAAGGTCGAGGGTGCCAGCGTGGCCGAAGCCGACGCCATCGCCTTCCTGGCGGGACCCGCAAGGCCGTTCGACTGCGTGTTCCTCGACCCGCCGTTCGCCGCTGGCGCGTGGGGGCCCGCGATGGCGGGGCTGGAGCGCGGCTGGCTTGCGCCCGGGGCCCTGGTCTACGTGGAATCCCCGGCCGCGACGGCGCCCGAGACGCCCGCCGCCTGGTCGCTGCACCGCGAATTGCGGGCCGGCCAGGTCCGGGCCGCCTTGTACCGGCGCGCACCGGCCCCATGACAGGGGCGGGGCGCCGCCGGCCCTGCCGTGCGGTGCACGGGGGGGCGTGGCATAATCCGGCGCGTTTTTTTCCACCGGACGGGCCCCGTGCCCGGCCACGACCATTGACCGGGTGACCCGATGGACTTCCTGATCGCTTCCGCACACGCGCAGGGCGCGGCCGCCGCGCAGCAGCCGAGCCTCCTCTCGCCGCTGATCATGATGGTGCTGTTCTTCGTCGTGTTCTGGTTCATCGCGATCCGGCCGCAGATGAAGCGCGCCAAGGAACACCGCGCCCTGCTGGCCGGGCTGGCCAAGGGCGACGAGGTGGTCGCCGCCGGCGGCCTGCTCGGCCGGGTGGCCGACCTCGCCGAGTCCATCGTCACCATCGAGATCGCCGACGGCGTGCAGGTGAAGGTGCAGAAGCAGGCCGTGGTCACCGTGCTGCCCAAGGGCACGCTGAAGTCGTCCTGAGCCCCGCGGCCCGCGCCCGGGCCGCCCGCAGGGAACCCCCATGCTCGAATACGCTCGCTGGAAGTTCGTGGTCGCCGCGCTGGTGATGGCGCTGGCGGTTCTCTATGCGCTGCCCAACCTGTTCCCGCAGGACCCGGCGGTGCAGGTCTCGCCCAACCGCGGCAACACGGTCGACCAGGCCCTGCGCGAGCGTGTGCAGGGTGAACTGGAGGAGCGCAAGGTCGCGTTCAAGCGCATCGACCTCGACGAGGAGGCCAAGCGCCTGCTGGTGCGCCTCGACGACCCGGATTCGCAGCTGCCCGCCCGCGAGGCGCTGGCCGCCGAACTCGGCGCCGGCTACAACGTGGCGCTCAACCTCGCCTCCACCGTGCCGGGCTGGCTGACCGCGGTCGGCGGCCGGGCGATGGCGCTGGGGCTCGACCTGCGCGGCGGCGTGCACTTCCTGATGGAGGTCGACCAGCGCGCCGCGCTGGAGAAGCAGGCCGAGCGCAAGACCGACGACATCCGCGCCATCCTGCGCAGCAACGACATCCGCTACCGCTCGGTGACGCGCGGCGCGCAGGGCATCGTCATCACGGTGCCGAGCGACGCCGAGCGCAACGAGGCGTTCACCAAGATCGGCGCCGACCTGCCCACCGTCACGCTGGCCGACGGCCCGGCGGTGGAGGGCGGCGTCACCCTGATCGCCACCATCAGCGAAACCGCCGTGCGGCAGGAGATGAACGCCGCGCTGCAGCAGAACATCGCCACCCTGCGCAACCGCATCAACGCGCTGGGCGTGGCCGAGCCCAACATCCAGCAGCAGGGCGCCTCGCGCATCGTGGTGCAGTTGCCGGGCCTGCAGGACACGGCTGCCGCCAAGCGCATTCTGGGCGCTACCGCCACGTTGGAATACCGCGCGGTCGACATGCGGGGCAGCGTCGCCGAGGCGCTGGCCGGACGGGTGCCGCCGGACTCCAAGCTGTATGAATCGCGCGACGGTCGCACGCTCCTGCTCAGCAAGCAGGTCATCGCCACCGGTGACCAGTTGGTGGATGCCTCCAGCGGCGTCGACCCGCAGAGCGGCACGCCGATGGTGTCGGTGCGGCTCGACAACGTCGGTGGCCGGCGCATGCTCGACTTCACCAACGAGAACGTCGGCAACCTGATGGCGGTGGTGTTCATCGAGCGCGTGCCCGAGATCAAGATCGTCGACGGCAAGGAAGTGCGCACCCAGCGCGTCAAGGAAGAGGTGATCTCCACCGCCACCGTGCGCGAGCCGTTCGGCAAGCAGTTCCAGACCACCGGCCTGGAGTCGCCCGAGGAAGCGGCCGAACTCGCGCTGCTGCTGCGCGCCGGCGCGCTCGCCGCACCGATCGACATCGTCGAGGAACGCATCATCGGCCCCAGCCTAGGCCGCGACAACATCGAGCGCGGCTGGACCGCGGTGACCGTCGCCTTCCTGTTCACGCTGGCGTTCTTCCTGTTCTACTACCGCATGTTCGGCGTCGTGACCTGCACGGCCCTGCTGCTGAACCTGCTGCTGGTGGTGGCCATCATGTCGTTCCTTGGGGCCACCATGACCCTGCCGGGCCTCGCCGGACTGGCGCTGACGATCGGCATGTCGGTGGACGCCAACGTGCTGATCAACGAGCGCATCCGCGAGGAACTGCGCCTGGGCAACTCGCCGCTGTCGGCGATCCAGACCGGCTACGACAAGGCCTCCGGCACAATCGCGGACGCCAACATCACCGCGCTGCTCGCGGGCATCGCGCTGTTCGCCTTCGGCAGCGGCCCCATCAAGGGCTTCGCGATCACCCTGTGCGTCGGCATCCTGACCTCGATGTACACCGCGGTGTCCGTGTCGCGCGGCGTCGCCACCCTCATCTACGGCCGCCGGCGCAAGCTGTCCGGCCTCGCGATCTGACCGGCGCCCCGTCCCATGCCCATCGAAATCGTCAAGCCGAACACCAACGTCGACTTCATGCGCCTGCGGCGCGTGTCGCTGGCCGTCGCCCTGTTGATGCTGGTGGTCGCCGTGCTCGCCTTGCCGCTGCGCGGGATCAACTTCGCGCTCGACTTCACCGGCGGCACGCTGGTGGAACTGACCTTCGAGAAGCCCGCCGACCTGCCCACCATCCGCACTGCGCTGGAGACCGCCGGCTACACCGGCGCGGTGGTGCAGACCTTCGGTGCGACCAACGAAGTCGCCGTGCGCCTGCAGCCGCAGGCGGCTGCCGCGGCGCCTGCCGAGGGCGCGGGCGAAGGCGCCGAACCGTCGAAGTCGGCGATCGACCAGACCGCGGACGCGGTGTTGCGCGCGGTCAGCACGGCGGACAACCCGGCCACCGTCAAGCGCTCCGACTTCGTCGGTCCGCAGGTCGGCAAGGAACTCGCCGAGAACGGCCTGATCGCGGTGATGGTGGTCGCGTTCGGCTTTCTGGTGTACATCTCCGCGCGCTTCGAGTGGAAGTTCGCGGTGGCCGCGATCGTCACCACCCTGCACGACGTGGTGATCGTCACCGGTTACTTCGCGATCACGCAGAAGGAATTCGACCTGGTCGTGCTGGCCGGCATCCTGTCGGTGATGGGCTTCTCGATCAACGACACCATCGTGGTGTTCGACCGCGTGCGCGAGAACTTCCGCTCGCTGGGCAAGCTGACGCCGGTCGAGGTGCTCAACCGTTCGGTCAACCAGACCCTGTCGCGCACCATCCTGACCTCGGTGGTGGCTTTCCTCACCGTGCTGGCGCTGTACCTCTACGGCGGCAGTTCGCTGGAACTGATGGCCGAGTCGCAGATGATCGGCATCATCATCGGCACCCTGTCCTCGATCTTCGTCGCCTGCCCGCTGCTGCTGCTGCTGGGCGTGCAGAAGCAGGACCTGATGCCGAAGGCGCGCGACCTCAGCGAACTCGAGCGCCGGCCCTGAGCCGGCACGCGCTGGGGCGGCTCACTGCCGCGCCAGTTCGGGCGTCAGTTCCGGCTTGATCGCGGCCAGCATCGCGTCGCCGACCTTGAGATTGGCGGCGACCACGTTGCCCGATTCCATGAAGCCGGGCTCGCCGCGGAAGTCGGTGACCCGGCCGCCGGCCTCGCGCACGATCAGCGCGCCGGCCGCGAGGTCCCAGGGCTTGAGGCCGATCTCGAAGAAGCCGTCGAGCCGCCCGCAGGCCACGTAGCACAGGTCCAGCGCGGCCGAGCCGGTGCGGCGAATGTCTTCCGCCTCGCCCAGCAGGGCGCGGATCATTCCCAGTTGCGCGCCGAGATGGCGGCGCTGGCGGTAGGGCAGGCCGGTGGCGATCAGCGCGCCCTCCAGGCCGAGCCGCTGGCCGATGCGCACCTTGCGCTCGTTGACGGTGGCGCCGCTGCCGCGCGCGGCCATGAACAGCTCGTCGCGCACCGGGTCGTACACCACGCCCAGCACCGCCTCGCCGCGATCCATCTGCGCGATCGACACCGCGTAGTGCGGGAAGCCGCGCAGGTAGTTGCTGGTGCCGTCGAGCGGGTCGATCACCCAGGTGAAGCGGGCCCGGTCGCTGCCGCTGGCGCCGCTTTCCTCGGCCAGGATGGCGTGGTCGGGGAAGGCGCGGCGGATCTCGCGCACCGCCTCGGCCTCGGCCGCGCGGTCGACCTCGGTGGCGAAGTCGTAGCGTTCCTTCTCCACCACCGGGATGCTGTCCAGCCGGTTGAGCGAGCGCAGGATGGCGGTGCCGGCCGCGCGCGCGGCCTTGATCGCGATGTTGAGGGCGCCCTGGCGCATGGCGGGGGTCCGGCGAGGAAGGGGAAAAGAACGGTTCCGCGTCGGGCGCGGGGGCGCAAGGTTAGCAGACGCGCCGCGGCCCCGCTCACGCCGCGGCGCATGCCGCTGCCGCCGCGCGCCCGGCTTGCGCGACAATCCGCGGATGACCCCCGATCCGCTGGCGCAGGTCCGCATCGTCCTGGTGGCGACCACCCATCCGGGCAACATCGGCTCCACCGCGCGCGCCATGAAGACCATGGGCCTGTCGCGGCTGGTGCTGGTCGCGCCGCGCCATTTCCCCCACCCGGAGGCCACCGCGCTGGCGGCTGGCGCCGACGACGTGCTGGACGCGGCGCAGGTGGTGGAAGACCTCGATGCGGCGCTCGCCGGCTGCGTGCTCGCGCTGGGCTGCACGCCGCGCCCGCGCACCGTGCCGATGCCCGAGTGGACGCCGCGCGAGGCCGCCCCGCGCGCGCTGGCCGAGGCGGCCGCGGGCGACGTGGCGATCGTGTTCGGCACCGAAAGCTCCGGTCTCAGCAATGCGCAGGTGCAGCGCTGCCATGCAGCCGTCAACATCCCCGCCAACCCGGCCTACGACTCGCTCAACCTCGCCCAGGCGGTGCAGTTGCTGTGCTACGAGCTGCGCTGCGCCGCGCTGGCCGGGGCCGCCGCGGTCGTGCCGGAGCCGCGCCCCGAGCCGCCGGCGACCGCGGAGGAACTCGAAGGACTGTTCGAGCACCTCGATCGCGCGCTGTTCGAGATCGATTTCCTCAAGGGGCGCGGGTCGGCCAACCTGATGCGCCGCCTGCGGCGCCTGTTCCTGCGTGCGCGACCGAGCCGGCGCGAGGTGCTGATCCTGCGCGGCATCCTCGCCGATGCCCAGCGCTGCGCCCGACTGTCCGGCGTGGCCGCGGCGGTCGCCGCGCGTGCCGGCGCGCCGCCCGACGGGGTGTAGAATCGTCGCTCCGCGGACGCGGACGCGCCGTCCGGCGCGACGCCACGCGCCAGGCCGTCAACCGATGCCCGCATTGCCCCGCATCCTCGCCGCGCTGGTCCTGCTGATCGCCGGCGTCGCGGCGGCGCGCGCCGACGACGGCGTGCCCGATTCCGGCGTGCTGGTGCTCGGCCGGGTCAGCGACGATCCCAAGCAGGACTACGCGCGGCTGCGGCCGATGCTCGACCACGTCGTCCCGCGGCTGGCGTCGGTGGGCATCCGCGAAGGCCGCATCCTGATGGCGCGCGACAACCAGCAGATGGTGTCCTACCTGCGCCGCGGCAAGGTCGACTGGCTGTCGGAGACCGCCGGTGCGGCGGTCACCTGGCAGGACCGCGCCGGCGCGCGCCTGCTGCTGCTCACCGAGCGCGGCGGCCTGCCCACCTACCAGTCGGTGCTGTTCGCGCGCCGCGACCGCGGCATCCGCGCGCTCGCCGACCTGCGCGGACGCACCATCGCGTTCCAGAACAACGCCAGCACCAGCGCCTACTTCCTGCCGGCGATCGAGATCCTCGGCGCCGGCCTGCCGCTGGTGGTGCTGGCCTCGCCCTCCGACCGGCCGAGCGCCGACGTCGCGGGCTTCGTGTTCGCGCGCTCCGAACTCAACATCTCTACCTGGGTCCACAAGGGACTGGTCGACGCCGGCGCCTACAGCGAGCAGGACTGGCTGGACCTCGACCGCATGCCGGAGGCCTTCCGCCGCGACCTGATGGTGTTCCACCGCTCGCCCGCGGTGCCGCGCGCGATGGAGATGGTGCGCGGCGACCTCGATCCGCGGGTGGCCGATGCGCTGCGCGCGGTGCTGCTCGCCGCGCCCGACGATCCCACCGCGCTGCCGGCGTGGCGCGCGATGTGGAACACCACCCGCTGCCGCGGGCCCGACGCCGCCTCGGAGCGCGCGCTGGCCG
>JAJTHZ010000086.1 GCA_021299185.1 Lysobacteraceae bacterium
GACCTGGGTGCGGACCTCGCCGTCCTCGGCGTCGAGCAACGGCAGCAGCGCCTCCCAGCGCGCGATCGCGCCGGTGTAGTCGCCGACCTGCGCGGCGCCGATGCCGAGCAGCCACAGCGCGCGCTCGTGCTTCGGATTGTCGGACACCGCCTGCTCCAGCAGGGCCTGCGGTTCGCCCGCGATGTCGCGCTCGGGGTCGGCCAGTGCGATCGCTTCGGCGTACTCGACCATCACGTCCGGATCGTTGGGCTTGAGGTCGAAGGCGCGCTTGAGCGCGTCGCGCGCGGGCTCGAAGCGCTGCAGGGTCTTGTAGGCGCGGCCGAGCAGCATCCAGCCGTCGACGTTGTCGGGCTCCGCCTCGAGGCGTTTCTCGAGGCCGGCGATTGCCTGCTCCATCTGCGGCGTGCCGTCGCCGCCGGCGTGCGGCGCCTCGCCGGACGCCGCCACCGCGGACAGCGCCGGATCGAGCGCCTGCGGCGTGCCGATCGTGAGGTAGACCAGCACCGAACCCAGCGGCAGCAGCAGGGCCATCGCCAGCACCGGCAGCAGGGCCGGGCGGGACGCGGCCGGGGCGGCGGATTGCTCCGCCAGCAGCGCCTTGCGCTTGTGCCCGAACTCGGCTTCGTCCAGCACGCCCTCGGCGAGCGCGCGATCGAGCGCCTCGAGGCGGCGCGCGATGTCGGTGTCGCCCGCATCGCGGCGCAGCAGGGGGCGCAAGACCAGGGCCAGGGCGCCGGCCAGCATGGCGGCGGCGAGCAGCAGGAACAACGTCGTCACGGGGAATCCTCGATGCCTTTCGCGTCGACCGGCAGCGCGCGCGCGCGGCGGCGCACCGAGGCGAACACCAGACCCGCGCCGACCAGGACCACGACGGCGGGACCGAACCACAGCAGCCAGGTCTGCGGCTTGACCGGTGGCCGGTAGAGCACGAAATCGCCGTAGCGCTCGACCAGGAACTGCTTGATCTCGGCGTCGGTGCGCCCCTGCTGCATCTTCTCGAACACGCGCAGGCGCAGGTCCTTGGCGAGGGGGGCGTTGGAGTCGGCGAGGTTCTGGTTCTGGCACACGGTGCAGCGCAGTTCCGCGACCAGGCGCTGGAAGCGCACCTGCTCTGCTTCATCCTTGAACGGCAGGGGCTCGATCGCCAGCGCGACGTGGGCGAACAGCGCCATCGCGAGCAGCGCGACGACGCGCATCACGAGCCACCCGCCGCGCGCATCGCCGCCAGCCGCGGCTCGATCTCCCGCGCGATGACCTCGGGGGTCAGGGCGCCGACGTGCTTGAAGCGGATCACGCCCTTGGCGTCGACCAGGAAGGTCTCCGGCGTGCCGTAGACGCCGAAGTCGACGCCGGTGCGGCCGGCCTCGTCCACCGCGATCTCCGTGTAGGGATTGCCGAACTGCGACAGCCAGCGACGCGCGTCGTCCGGCTGGTCCTTCCAGTTCAGGCCCACCAGCCGCACGCTGCCCTGGCGCGCGAAGGCTTCCAGGATCGGATGCTCCTGCCGGCAGGTGACGCACCAGCTCGCCCACACGTTGAGCAGGTAGGGCTCGCCGGCCAGCGCACCGGTGCTGACGCGGGCATCGGGCTGGTTGAGTTCCGGCAGGTCGAACACCGGCGCCGGCTTGTCGATCAGCGGTGAGGGGATGTTCTTCGGGTCATTGTGCAGGCCGGCATACAACAGGACGCCGAGGCCGAGCGCGAGCACCAGCGGGAGGACGAAGCGCCACATCAGGCGCTCGCTCCCTGCGGGGCGGCGGCCGGCGTGGCCTCCGCGGGGCCGCGCACGGCAGCGCTCGCGCGCCGGTAGCGGCGGTCGGCGGCGGCGATGAATCCGCCGAACATCATCAGCAGCGTGCCGAGCCAGATCCAGCGCACCAGCGGCTTGTGGTAGACGCGGATCGCCCAGGCGCCGCCTTCGCCCACCGGCTCGCCCATCGACACGTAGAGGTCGCGGGTGAACCCGGCATCGATGTCGGCTTCGGTCATCACGTCGCCGCCGGCGAGGTAGCGGCGCTTGGCGGGCCTGAGCGTGATCACCGGCTCGCCGCCCTGGGTGACGTTGAAGATGCCCTGGTCGGAGACGTAGTTGGAGCCTTCATAGTGGTTCAGGCGCTCGAAGGTGATGTCGTAGCCGCGCACCTGGACGGTGTCGCCGGGCGCCATGCGCACGTCGCGCTCGATCGTCGTGGACTCGTGCACCAGCACGCCGGCGACGAACACGCCGAGCCCGAAGTGCGCCAGCACCATGCCGAGCCGGCCGCCGGTCAGCGCCGCACGCCGCGCGGGGTCGCGCCACTGCGACCAGGTCCAGGCCAGGGTGCCGGCCATCACCCAGGTCGCGCCCAGCGCGCCGAACAGGGTCTTGGCGGTGATGTCGGTGAACAGCAGCCAGGTCGCGCCGGTGGCCAGCAGGGCGAGCGCGATCCACGAGCGCGCCGGCAGCAGCAGGGTGCGCAGGTCCTCGCGGCGCCAGCGCGACAGCGGCCCGAACGGCGCGAACAGCACCACCGGCACCATCAGCAGCGTGAACAGGAAGCCGAAGTACGGCGGCCCCACCGACACCTTGCCCATGCCGAGGGCGTCGGCCAGCAGCGGGTAGAGCGTGCCCAGCAGCACCATCGCGCAGGCCGAGACCATCATCAGGTTGTTGATCATGACCAGGCTCTCGCGCGACACCGGCGCGAACGGCTGCTCGTTGCCCGAGGCCAGCATCGGTGCGCGGATCGCGTACAGCAGCAGCGCGCCGCCGGCCACCACCCCGAGGAAGATCAGGATGAACAGGCCGCGCTCCGGATCGGTGGCGAAGGCGTGCACCGAGGTCAGCACGCCGGAGCGCACCAGGAAGGTGCCGAGCAGCGACAGCGAGAAGGCGAAGATCGACAGCAGCAGGGTCCAGGCGCGGAAGTTGCCGCGCTTCTCGGTGACCGCCTGCGAGTGGATGAGCGCGGTGCCGACCAGCCAGGGCATGAAGGACGCGTTCTCGACCGGGTCCCAGAACCACCAGCCGCCCCAGCCCAGTTCGTAGTAGGCCCACCACGAGCCCAGGCCGATGCCGAGGGTGAGGAAGGCCCAGGCGGTCAGCGTCCACGGCCGCGCCCAGCGCACCCAGCGCTCGTCGACCTTCGACTCCAGCAGTGCCGCGATCGCGAAGGCGAAGGCCACCGCGAAGCCGACGTAGCCCATGTAGAGCATCGGCGGATGCATGATCAGGCCGATGTCCTGCAGCAGCGGATTGAGGTCGCGGCCCTCGGGCAACGCCGGCAGGTGGCGCTCGAACGGGTTCGACGTGAACATGGTGAAGCTGAGGAAGCCGATGCTGATCACGCCCAGCACCGACAGCACGCGTGCCATGAACTCGCGCGGCAGGTTGCCCGACAGCGCGGCGACCGCCACCGCCCACACGTTCAGGATCAGCACCCACAGCAGCAACGAGCCCTCGTGGCCGCCCCACACCGCCGAGAAGCGGTAGTACCAGGGCAGCAGGGAGTTCGAATTGCTGGCCACGTAGGCGACCGAGAAATCGGACTGCATGAAGCTGGTGGTCAGCAGCGCGAAGGCGATCGCGACGAACACGAACTGGCCGGCGGTGGCGGGACGCGCGAGCGCCATCAGCCGGGCGTTGCCGGTGTAGGTCCCGATCAGCGGCAGCGTGGCCTGGATCAGGGCGAGCAGCAGGGCCAGCGAAAGCGCGACCTGTCCGAGTTCAGCGATCATCTCGTGTTCCTCCACTCCGGCACTGCATGGGGCTGTCCGTCGATCCGCCGTCCGCGGCGGTCATCGTGCGCGCGCCGCGTCGCAGCGGGGGTCATGGCGCGCCGGCGCCCGGTGGGGCCGTCCCGGCCGCTTCCTGGCGCGTCTTCGCCTTGGCGATCGCCTCGGCGACTTCCTTCGGCATGTAGTTCTCGTCGTGCTTGGCCAGCACTTCGCGGGCGACGAACACGCCGCGCTGCGGGTCCATCGCGCCGGTCGCGACCACGCTCTGGCCCTCGCGGAACAGGTCGGGCAGGATGCCGCTGAACTCGACCGGCGTGGTCCTGAAGCGGTCGGTGACCACGAACGACACCTTCAGGCTCTGTTCGCTGCGGCCGACGCTGCCCTCCTCGACGATGCCGCCGAGGCGGAAGGTGCGCGTGCCCGGCGCCTTGCCGTCGGCGATGTCGCTGGGGCTGAAGAAGTGCTGGATATTCTGGTTGAGCGCGGTCAGGGTGAGCGCGATGGCGGTGCAGGCGCCGAGCAGGACCAGGCCGATCAGCCACATGCGGCGGCGGCGGGTGGGGTTCATGGCGTGCCCCCGCGGCGCTGCTCGCGCACCGCGCGGCCGCGCAGGCCGTCGAGCAGGCGGCGACGTCCGCTGGCGGCGCCGATCGCGTCGGCCAGCAGGAGGATGAAGAACACCGCGTAGGCGGCGTAGATGAAGGGCCAGTGGTCCATGGTCGGCATCGTTCCGGTGGGTTGCGCTCAGGCCTCGCGCGGAGTGTCGGTGGACGGGCTTGCGACCCCCGGCAGGCCCGCGAGTTCCCGCACCCAGTCCTTGCCGCTTTCCATTTCGAGCACCATCAGCTGGGCCCGCGAGAGCGCGGACCACGCGTAGTAGAGCTTGGTCGCGACCGCCATCGCCAGCAACGGCCAGAGCATGCTGGGGTCGATCGTCGAGCTCATCTTCGTGACCTTGATCGACGACGGCTGGTGCAGCGTGTTCCACCAGTAGACCGAGTACTGGATGATGGGGATGTTGACCAGGCCGATGATGGCCAGCAGGCCGGCGGCGCGGGCCGCCTTGCGGCGATCCTCGATCGCGCGGTAGAGCCCGATCACGCCGAAGTACAGGAACAGCAGCACCAGGGTGGACGTCAGTCGCGCGTCCCACACCCAGTACGTGCCCCAGGTGGGCCGGCCCCACAAGGATCCGGTGGCGAGTGCGATCGCGGTGAAGGCGGCGCCGACCGGCGCGCTGGCGATGCCCATGATCTCGGCGATCTTGATCCGCCACACGATGGCGACGAAGCCGCATATCGCCATCGCCAGGAAGATGAACTGCCCCATCCACGCGCTCGGCACGTGGATGTAGATGATGCGGAAGGAGTCGCCCTGCAGGTAGTCGTCCGGCGCGCGCGCGAGGCCCCAGTACAGCGCCACCGCCGTGATCGCCAGCGCCGACCACAGGAACCACGGCCGCCAGCGTTCGGCGAAGGCGTAGAAGGTGGGCGGGGAGCCCATCCGGTGGAACCACAGCACGAAGCGGTTCATGGCGGGGTGCGGCCTCGGTTCAGGCGGTGCCGATGCGGATCGCCGCCGCGCAGCCCAGCGGTGCGAGGGGCAGCGCGAGGGCGAGGCCGGCGGCGAGGAACAGCAGCGCGGCGCTGGGGTCCCCGCCGGTGGCGGCGGCTTCCACCGCGCCCGCGCCGAAGATCAGCACCGGCACCGTCAGCGGCAGCACCAGCAGCGCGAGCAGGATACCAGAGCGGCGCATGGCGACCGTCAGCGCCGCGCAGCAGGCGCCGACCAGCGACAGCAGCGGCGTGCCCAGCGCCAGCGCGGCGACCAGCACCGGCAGCGCGGCGCGCTCGAGGCCGAGCATGTAGGCCAGCAGCGGCGCCACCAGGGTCAGCGGCAGTCCGGTGCCGAGCCAGTGGGCGAGGATCCGCGCCCCGGCCAGCAGGGCCAGCGGCTGCCCCGAGACCGCGAGCTGGTCGAGGCTGCCGTCCTCGGCATCGCCGCGGAACAGCGCGTCCAGCGACAGCAGGTTGGCCAGCACCACGGTGACCCAGACGATGCCGCCGGCGACCCGCGACAGCATGCCGGCCTCCGGGCCCAGCGCCAGCGGGAACAGGGTGGCCACCATCAGCGCGAACAGCAGTGGGTTGAGCGCGTCCGCGCGCTGGCGCCAGAGCAGCAGCAGGTCGCGGCGCAGCAGGGCCAGCGCCGCGGTCGACGGCGTGCCGGGCCTCATGCACGGCCGCCGAGGTCGAGCGTCGCCATCCGCGACAGGCCGGGCGTGAACAGGCCATGGCTGGTGAAGACCACCGAGCCACCGCGCAGGCAATGCGTCTCCAGCATGCGATCGACCACCTGCTGGCCGCCACGGTCGAGGTTGGCGTAGGGCTCGTCGAGCAGCCACAGCGCGGCCGGCGAGAGCAGCAGGGCGGCGAGCGCGCTGCGCTTGCGCTGGCCGGCCGACAGCGTGCGCACCGGCGCGTCCTCGTAGCCTTCGAGGCCGACCGAGCGCAACGCCGCGTCCGCGGTGATGCCGGTGCGCAGGCCGCCGAGGGCGAGGCGGAAGCGCAGGTTCTCGCGCGGCGTGAGGTCGCCCTTGAGCCCCAGTTGGTGGCCGAGCAGGGCGATGCTGCCGGCCACGCGCCGGCCGCCGTCGAGCACCGC
>JAJTHZ010000083.1 GCA_021299185.1 Lysobacteraceae bacterium
GATCGGCGCCAGCGACTGCTCGACGAACCGCGCTACGATCGCTTCCGTGCGCATGACGGCCTCCGCTTCGATTGGTCTCGACTCGGAGAAAAAACCCGTCATGCATGCGCTGTTTTCCCCAGAGGCTACGTGCAATCCGTTAATTCGCCGAGCGATTTCAGGGCGGAAACAGGGGAAACGACAGCCCTGGGCCCTGAGCCCTCTCCGGCGAACCCCACCCACGTGCCAACCCCTCTCTCCATCCTGTATGCAGACGACGCCCTCGTCGTGGTCGACAAACCCGCCGGGCTGGCGGTGCATCGCAGCCACCTCGTCGGCCGCGAGGACGACTACCTGATCGACCGCATCCGCGAACAGACCGGCCGGCTGCTCTACCTCGCGCACCGGCTCGACCGCGCGACCAGCGGCGTGCTGGTGCTCGCGGCCGGCAAGGACGTGGCGGCGAGCCTCGGCGCGCAGTTCATGCAGCGTACGGTGGCCAAGACCTACCTCGGCGTCTGCCGCGGCTGGCCGGCGGCGGACGGCGTGGTCGACCATCCGCTGGACGCGCCCGGCCATCCGGACCCCAAGCCCTCGATCACCCGCTGGCGCACGCTCGCCACCGGCACGCTGGCGGTGCCGATGGGGCGCTATCCGGAGCAGCGCTACGCCCTGCTCGCGCTGGAACCGGAAACCGGCCGCCACCAGCAGATCCGCCGCCACCTGCACCATCTCTCGCATCCGCTGCTCGGCGACACCACGCACGGACGCGGCGACCACAACCGGCTGTTCCGCATCCACCTCGGCGTGCACCGGCTGCTGCTGCACGCCTGGCGGGTGTCGTTCGCGCACCCGGTGGACGGCCGCACGCTGGCGGTCGAAGCGCCGCCGGACGCCGACTGGCAGCGAGTGTTCGACCGCTTCGGCTGGGCGCTGGCGGTTGCCGCCCCCCCGTAGGAGCGCGCTTGCGCGCGACCGCGGCGAATGCTCTCGCGGCGAGGACCGGTTGCCGCGGTCGCGCGCAAGCGCGCTCCTACGGTGCCGCGCTGCCCGGCTATGATTTGTCCATGCTCGAAGTCACCCGCACCATCGCGATCCCCGACGCCGAACTGATCGAGCGCTTCGTGCGCTCCGGCGGCCCCGGCGGGCAGAACGTCAACAAGGTCTCGACCGCGGTCGAACTGCGTTTCGACGTCGCGCGCAGTCCCTCGCTGCCGGAGCCGGTGCGCGCGCGCCTGCTCGCGCGCGCCGATCGCCGCCTGACCGACGACGGCGTGCTGGTGATCTCCGCCCAGCGCTTCCGCACCCAGGACCGCAACCGCGAGGACGCGCGCGAACGCCTGGCCGAGATCATCCGCGCCGCCACCGTGGTGCCGAAGGCGCGCGTGGCGACCAAGCCCTCGCGCGCCAGCAAGGAGCGCCGCCTCGGCAGCAAGAAGATCAAGGCGTCCATCAAGCGCGGGCGCAGTTCGCGCGTGATCGACCATGACTGAGGTCGCGTCGACGGCCGACCCGGCGCCGCCGCTGGTGTCCCTGCCGCCCTCCGCGCCGCGCCGCCATTCGGCGGCCACGCGCCGCGCCGCAGCCTGGGTGCTGCGCGTGTGCGGCTGGCGCATCACCGGCGCCTTCCCCGATGTGCCGCGACTGGTGCTGATCGCCGCGCCGCATTCGTCCGGCTGGGACGCGGTGTGGGGCCTGCTGGTCAAGCTCGCGCTCGGGCTGCACATCGAGTTCATGGGCAAGCGCGAGATCTTCTGGTGGCCGCTGGGGCCGGTGCTGCGCTTCCTCGGCGGCTTCCCGGTCAACCGCCAGGCCGCCGGCGGCGTGGTCGAGCAGCTCACCGAACGCATGCGCGCAAGCGACAGCCTGTGGCTGGTGCTGGCCCCCGAAGGCACGCGCCGGCGCGTGGGCCAGTGGAAGAGCGGCTTCTGGCGCGTCGCCCGCGACGCCGGCGTGCCGATCTGCTGCGCCGCCTTCCACTACCCGCAAAAGCGCATCCACATCGGCCCCGTGTTCACCCCCAGCGCCGACTTCAACGCCGACCACGCCGCGATCCGCGCGTGGTATCGGCCGTACGTGGGCAAGCATCGGGATACGCTTTGACGCGGACCGCCCCCCGGTCCGTCGAGTGTTCGATTCGACAAGATGAGGCAGAGTGGACCGCGTCGGCCGAGTGGCGCGACCATGGTGTGGCTCGTTGCAACGTGCGATGACCGGTGTCTGCGGATAGCAGGCGCCTCACCGTTGTGCGGGTACTGGGCAGGGGACGGAGGACGACATGGATAGACGTGCGGTGGTCATCTGCGAGCATGTTGCAAACAAGACGCTTCCTGCGGCGGTCGCGGTGCGAGACGACCCGGTCGATGAAGCGGACAGTGGTTGGCAGGTGCTCTGCGATTCTGGCCAACCGGAATTCGATTACCTGGCGAAGCTCTGGTCGCTGGAAAACCTGCTTGCACTAGAGCCATCGCTTCGCGAGTTCGTACACCTGCCGGCCGGTACGCGATTGGAGCGGGATCGCGATTCGGGTGCGTGGCGCGTTGCCGCGCAACGCTGATCACGGTTAGCACGACGCACGGCGCAATTCGCAGCGTTCGTTGCGGCCTACGCTGCCACCGCGGATTCGCGCGGCGTTGTCCTCGCCCCTGTGCAGCGCGCCCCCACCCGGCATACCATCGCCGCTTCCGCCCGCGTCCCGGGCCTCGTGGCACGACCGCCGATGACCGACCAAGCCCTCGCCGATGCCTCGCGGCAGACCCGCAACATCCTGATCGCCGTGGTGCTCGGCATCGCGGTGGGACTGGCGATCAACTTCAGCAAGGGCACGCTGCCCTGGCTCGACACGGTGTTGGTGCAGGGCGTGTTCAAGCTGGTCGGCGATTTGTTCCGCAACGGCCTGAGCCTGCTGGTGGTGCCGCTGGTGTTCTTCTCGTTGACCGCCGGCGTGGCCTCCCTGAAGGAGCCCTCGGAACTGGGCCGACTGGGCTGGAAGATCATCGCGCTGTATCTGCTCACCACCGCGGTGGCGATCGCGATGGCGCTGTTCTTCGCCGTGACCTTGCAGCCGGGCGTCGGCGTCGACCAGGCGACCACCGCGTTCAAGCCGCCAGCCGACCCGCCGAGCCTTTTGGCCACGCTTACCAGCATGGTGACCACCAACCCGGCGCGCTCCCTGGCTGAAGGCAACATGCTGCAGATCATCGTGTTCTCGGTACTGCTGGGGCTCGCGCTGGTGATGAGCGGCGAACCCGGCCGGCGCGCGACCGCGCAGGTACAGGACTGGAGCGAGGTGGTGATGCGGCTGGTCACCATCGTGATGTGGTTCGCGCCGATCGGCGTGTTCGCCCTTCTGGCGCGCGAGATCGCCACGCTCGGCTTCGACACCATTCTGAAACTGATCAAGTACTTCCTTCTTGTGCTGGCGATGCTGGCGATCCAGTTGTTCGCCGTGTTCCCGCTGATGCTGAGGCTCGGCGGGCTGTCGCCGCTGCCGTGGCTGCGCAAGATGCGCGAAGTTTGGCTGTATGCGTTCTCGACGTCCTCGAGCAACGCGACGCTGCCGATCAACCTGCGCGTCACCGAGCAGCGCCTGGGCGCCAGCGCCAGCGTCACCGCGTTCGCGCTGCCGCTGGGAGCGACGGTCAACATGAACGGCACGGCGATCATGCAGGGCATCGCGACCGTGTTCATCGCCCAGGTGTACGGGATCGAACTGACCCTTGTGCAACTGCTCACCGTGGTCGGCATGGCCACGCTGGCGGCCGTCGGCACGGCCGGCGTGCCGAGCGCGGGCATCGTGATGCTGGCCTCGGTGCTGACCCAGGTCGGCCTTCCCGTGGAGGGCATCGCGCTGATCCTTGCCGTCGACCGCCTGCTGGACATGGCGCGCACGGTGGTGAATGTGTCCGGCGATTCGGCGGTCACCTGCATCGTGGCCAAGGCGGAGGGTGAGCTGGATGAAGCGACGTATCGCTCGCCCTGACCGGCGCGGCGCGACGTTCGCCGCGGCGCTGGGGGCGCTGCTGCTCGCCGGTTGCGCGAGTGCGCCGCGCGAGGCCGCACCCGCCGCGGCGGCGATACCCGAGGTCTCGATCGAAATGCTGCGCCACGCGATCCCGGTCGACGCCGGCACCACCACCGTGGCCCTGCACAACCCGCATGGCGAACTGCGCGTGCGCATCGGCCAGCCCGGCGAGGTGGGCATCGTGGCCACCGTGCAGCGTTTCGGCACGCCGGGCCCGTTGCCGGCGTTCGAAACCTCACGCAAGGGCGCGCGGCTCAGGATCGACGTGCGCTATCCGTTCGCGCCGCCGCCGGTGGACGCCGCCACCGGGCGCGCCGACCACACGCGCGGGCGCGCCGACCTCGTCGTGTTCGTGCCGCCCGACGTGGCGCTGGAGCTGTCCACGACCGATGGCCGCCTGCAGGTGCGGCGCGCGAAGCGCGACGTGGACGCCCGCAGCGACAGCGGCATCATCGACGTGTCGACGCGCGGCGCCCTGCGGCTTTCCACGCGCAGCGGGCGGGTGGTGGCGCGACAGGAAGGCGGCGCGGGGGCCGGCGAAAGCCGCATCGAAACCGTCGACGGACCGATCCTGCTCGCGGTTCCGGTGGCCGGCGACGCGACGCTGCTGGTCGAGACCGGCGCTGCGATCAGCCATGACCCGGGCATCGCGGTCGAGATGGGGACCACCGCCGACGGTCTGCAGCGCGCAAGCGGCCGCTGGGGCAGCGGCCGCCATGCCCTGTCGGTCCGTAGCGCTCGCGGCACCGTGCACCTGGTGCCGGTGATCCCGACGCCGACGCGCGACTGAAGGCAGCGCACGCGACGACGGCTGGGGGCTGCATTATGCTTCGGCTTCCTGGCAACCGTGGGGGCACGGGCGGCCGTCACCGGGAACGGGAGGGTCGCGATGGCTCGGGTATCGATGGCGCAGCTGCGGCGCTGCGCGGGGTTGCTGTTGGTGGCCACCTGTACCGTGCACGCGGTCGACGAGGGGCCGGTCGTGGCACAGGGCGCGGAATGGGTGAGCCCGGCCGTGGTGCCGGACACGATCACGCTCGACATGCGCACCCTGCCGCGCGTGCCGGCCTGGCGACCGGGCGATCCGATCATCGAGATCCCGCGCCTCTTCCATGGCGACCCGAACGCGCCGACCCCGGTCCCGGCCTTCGCGCCCACCGGCGGCGATCCGCTGGTGGCGCGCCAGCAAGCCGAGGGCCCGGGTCGCAGCACGCTCGCGTTCAACACCCCGCTGGTCAACGTCGACGTGCTGGCCAGTGCGGCGTCGCCGAACGACCCGACGGGCGATGTCGGCACGCACCAGTTCGTGGCCGCGATCAACGGCCCCGGCGGCGGGCAGTTCGCCGCCTACAACAAGGCGACGGGCGCGGTCGTGGTGCCACCGACCCTGATGGAGACCCTGGGCAGCGGCGGCGCATGCGCGTCGGGGCTGGGCGATCCGATCGTGCTGTTCGACGAACTCGCCAAGCGCTGGGTGCTCACCGAGTTCACCAGCGGCGCCAACGTGCTGTGCGTCTACATCAGCGACCGCGCCAACATCAGCGGCACGGTGACCTGGACACGCTACGCCTTCACCCTGCCGGACTTCCCGGACTACCCGAAGTACGGCGTGTGGCCGGACGCCTATTACGTGGGCGCGAACGAGGGTGGCACCCCGGGTCGCCGGCCGTTCTACGCGATGGACCGCGCGCGCATGCTGGACGGCCAGCCGGCGACGCTGCAGCGCCTGACCATCCCCAACCTTGCGGGCTTCGGGTTCCAGATGTCCCAGCCGGCGGATCTCAGCGGCGACACGCCGCCGCCGGTGGGCACGCCGGGTTTGTTCGTGCGCCATCGCGATGACGAGGCACACAACGCGGGCAGCAACAACCCGACCCAGGACTTCCTCGAGCTGTACCGCTTCGCGGTCGACTGGACCGCGCCGGCCAACTCCACGATCACCGGCCCGCAGACCTTCACCATCGCCGAGTTCAGTTCCAACCTCAACGGACTGAGCGCCTTCGAGGCCTTTCCGCAGCCCAACGGCGCCCGCCTTGACCCGCTGCGCGAGGCGGTGATGCACCGGCTCGCCTACCGGCGCATCGGCAACCGGGAGCTGCTGTTCGGCAATTTCGTCACCGACCTGTTCAACGGCGCGGGTTCCACCTTCCCTGACGACACCGGGGCCGTGCGCTGGTTCGAGCTTTGCCGCGAGCCGGCGCTTGCCGCAGACGCGATCTTCAACAGTTCCTTCGACGACAACTGCGGCTCCGGCGCCTTCGCCTTGCGCCAGGAGGGCACCTTCGCCCCCGCCGACGGCACGCCGGCCGAGCAGATCGACCGCTGGATGGCCGCCAGCAACATCGACGCCAACGGCAACGTGGCGCTGGCCTACAACGTGTTGCGCCAGTCACCGGCGCTGTCGGCCTCGCTGCGCTTCACCGGCCGCCTCGCCAACGACGCGCTCGGCGTGATGACCGCTGCCGAAACCAACATCGTCACCGGCGCCGGCAACGCCGGCAGCGTGCGCTGGGGCGACTACAACGACATGGGCATCGACCCGGTCGACGGCTGCACCTTCTGGTTCGTCGGCAACTACATGAACAACGCACGCGCCAATCGCGCGGCCGCGTTCCGCCACGATGCCTGCAGCACCGTGCGCTTCGCGCTGGTCGAGTCGACCGCGCGCGCCACCGTGTGCGCCAACAGCGCCACGCCGTCGAACGCGACGCCGATCAGCATCGAAGTGCTCGCGGGCGCGGGTTTCACCGCACCGGTCGCCTTCACCCTGGGCGCGCCCGTGCCGACCGGCGTCAGCGGCAGCTTCTCGCCGCCGACGGTGTCGACCTTCCCCGCCACCACGATCGCCACCCTGACCGCCACCAACGCGGCGACGGTGGGGCAGACCCCGGTCGTGCTGCGCGGCACCTCGGGTGCGCTGGTGAAGGACGTGCCGGTGAACCTGGCCGTCGTCGCGGCCACCGCCGCCGCACCGACGCCGACCGTACCGGCCAACGGCGCGACCGGCGTGGACCGCACGCCGACCTTCACCTGGCAGGCGGTCGCGACCGCGTCCGGCTACGTGGTGGAAGCGTCCACCAACAGCGCCTTCGACACCACCCTGTTCAGCCAGACTGTGACCGGCACCTCGCTGGTCTCGCCGGTGAACCTGCCGGCCGACACCCAGGTGTTCTGGCGCGTGCGGGCGACCAACGTCTGCGGCGTGGGCGTCAACAGCACGGCGTTCTCGTTCACCACCGGCCTGCCGGCGGCTCCCACGCTGTCAGCACCCGCCAATGCCGCCACCGGCGTCAGTGCGTTGCCGACCTTCGGCTGGTCCGCCGTGCCCGGCGCCACCGGCTACGTGGTCGAAGCATCCACTTCGAACACCTTCGCCACCACCCTGTTCAGCCAGCCCGTCACCGGCACCAGCCTCGCGTCGCCGGCGGCGCTGCCGGCCAGCACGCCGGTGTTCTGGCGCGTGCGCAGCACCAACGGCTTCGGAGCCGGCCCGAACAGCGCGACGTTCTCGTTCAACACCGGCCTCGAATTCTGCCGCGTGGTGAACCTGCCGATCCCCGACGACAACGCGACCGGCATCTCCGACCAGGTGGTTGTCGCTGGGGTCCCGGCGAACGTCACCAACCTCGACGTCCGCGTGGCGATCAACCACACCTATGTCGAGGACCTGACCGTGCGCCTGACCCGCGTGGCGCCTGCACTGACGACCGGATTGATGTCCAATCCGCGCAGCACGTCCAGCGACGCCTGCGGCGGCAACGATGTGCGGGCGCTGTTCGACGACAGCGCCACCACGCCCGCGCAGACCGGCTGCGCCGCAGGCACGCCGACCTTGAACGGCGCCTTCGTGCCGCAGCAGGCGCTGTCCGCCTACAACGGCCAATCAGCCAATGGCGCCTGGCGCCTGACGGTGGACGACAACTTCCCCGACGACACCGGCACGCTGGTGAGTTGGTGCATGTTGCCGAACTGATCGCGACGCGCCGTGTGGAAACAAGGGCCGGACGGGAAACCGTCCGGCCTTTTTCGTTGGCGATCGCCGGTACCGGGGGAGACGACCCGGGATGGCGCGCCAGGCGTTCGCCGGCGGAAGCGATCCGGGCTTGGGTCACGCGTCCGGGAACGGGAGCTTCGACCGTGCCCGTCAGCCCACGACGGCCCCGGTGGTCTCGCGCCGCCTCAGCCGCCCACCGCGATCCGCACGTCGACCCGCATGCCCACCGGCAGGTCGGCGCCCGGGTCGAGGCGCAGCAGGACCTCGAGCACGCGCGCGTCCACGCGCTCGGCGGGCCGTTCGGTGACCACGCTGCGGCGGCCCATGCGGCCGGCGACGTGCACCACCTCGGCGCCGAATTCGCGGCCCGGGAAGGCATCGCTGGCGACCGTCGCGCGCATGCCTTCGCGCACGCGGCCGACGTCGAGTTCATCGACATCGGCGCGCACGTAGCGGCGCGACAGGTCGCCGATCCGCGCCAACGGCAGCGGCGAGAGCGCGACCACGGTCTCGCCCTCGCGCAGGTCGCGCTTGAGCACCACACCGTCGACCGGCGAGCGAATCAGGGTCTTTTCGTACAGCGCCTGCGCGCGGTCGAGTTCGGCTTGCGCGGCGGCGACGGCGGCCTCGGCGACGCGCAGGTCCTCCTCGCGCGCGCCGGCCTCGACCAGCGCGTGGCGCGCGTCCGCCACCGCCAGCCGGGCGCGCGCGGCGTCGGCCTGCGCCTGGGCCTGGTCGAGCGCCTCGCGGCCGAGGGTGCCGCGTTGTGCCAGCGCGCGGCGCCGCGCGAGGTCGTCGTCGGCCTGCTTCGCCAGCGCGCGCGCCTCGTCGCGCACGGCGCGAGCCTCGGCGCGCTCCTCCACGCGCGCCCCGCGGCGCAGGCGATCGCGCTCGGCCTCGCGCAAGGCGAGCTGCGCGCGCGCCAGCGCCACGGCGGCGAGGAATTCGGCGTTCTCGATTTCGGCCAGGACCTGGCCCTTGGCCACCGTATCGCCTTCGGCGAAGGCGACGCGCGCAAGGCGCCCGCCGACCTCGGGGATCAGCACGCGCTCCTCGCCGGCGGGCTCGACCAGGCCCGCGGCGTGGACCACGGTTGCTTCGTCACCGGCGGGCTGCGCGGCAGGACCGGCGCCGCAGGCGGCGAGCAGGATGGCGAAGGCGATCGGCGACAGGCGCATGCGGCGATCATCGCACTCCCGGGATGATGGCGTCGTGCGCCCGGCCCCGGCTCGCGCCGACCTTCGGGCTCGCACCGGCCGCGGGGCCGATGTGGGAGCGCCGCGTGCGGCGCGATGGCGCCTGGGGATGCGCGAAAAGCTCGCGGCGCTCGCGCCGCTCCCGCACGACCGCGGAGCCGGTGTGGGAGCGCCGCGTGCGGCGCGACCCGCCCGCCGGGCGACCCCGACGCCCGGGGATCCGCGTGCTCGCGAAAGGACCACCGGGCACCGCCTGCCTCAGTTCGCGCCCGCGCCACCCGGCCGATCATCGGTGATCGCGCCATCCTCGAGCGTCAGCACGCGGTCGGCGTAGGGCAGCATGCGTGGATCGTGGCTCACCACCACCACCGCGCAGCCGCGTTCGAGCGCCAGTTCGCGCAGCGCGGCGGCGACGCCGATGCCGGTGCGCCCATCCAGCGCCGCGGTCGGCTCGTCGGCGAGGATCACCTCAGGCGCGCCGGCGATCGCGCGCGCGATCGCCACCCGCTGCTTCTGCCCGCCGGACAACTGTGCAGGCCAATGGTCGACGCGATCGGACAGGCCGAGCCGGCCCAGCAGGTCGATGGCCTGCCCGCGCAGGTCCGCGGCCGGCACGCGCTTCAGGTCCAGCGCGATCGCCACGTTCTCCCACGCGCGCAGCGTCGGGAACAGGTTGTAGTGCTGGAACACGAAGCCGAAGTGGCGCAGGCGGCGCGCGGTCAGGGCCTCGGCATCGAGACCGGCCAGCGACTGGTCGAACAGCCGCACCTCGCCGGCGCTGGCGCGCAGCAGGCAGCCCATCACCTGCAGCAGGCTGGTCTTGCCTGAACCCGAGGGCCCCAGCAGCAGGGTGAACTCGCCGGCGCGCACGTCCAGGGTGATCCCGCGCAGCGCGGTGAACGCGGTCGCGCCCTCGCCATAGGTGAGGTCGACGCCGCGCAGGGCGAGCACCGGCGCGCTCATGCGAACACGCTGGTCGGGTCGATGCGCATCACGCGCCGGATCGAGAACACCGCGCCGGCCGCGCACATCAGCCCGGTCAGCAGCGCGAGCACGACGGCGAGCCAGGCCGGCATGTCGATCGCGATGTTGCCGGTTCGCGAGATCGCCACCGCGACCCCGGTCGCGGCGAAACCGGCCGCGAAGCCGAGCACGGCGCTGATCGCCGCCTGCTTGAGGATCACCGCGTACAGGTAGGCGTTCGGCGCGCCCATCGCGCGCAGCGTGGCGTATTCGGGCAGGCGGTCGATGGTGCTGGCGTAGAGCGTCTGGCCGACGATCACGATGCCGACCACGAGGCCGAGCAGTGCAGCCAGGGTCAGCGCCGCGCCGGCGCCGGTGGTGACCAGCCAGTACACGCGGGTGGCGCGGGAGAACTCGTCGGTGGTCCACACGCGCACGTCGGGCATGCGCGCGGCCAGCGCGGCGCGCACCATCTCGCGGTCGGCGCCGGGCGCGAGTTTCACCAGCACATAGGTCGTGCGGTCGTCGTCGACGAAGGTGTAGTGGCGCGCCTCGTCGTGGGCGACGAACACGTAGGGGCTCTGGGTGAAGGTGCGGATGCCGTCGGTGAAGCCGACCACGCGCGCGCGGCGGTTGTTGATCTCCAGCGTCTCACCGATCGCGCGCACGCCGAGTTTGTCCATGTACAGCCGGTCGAGGATGATGCCGCCGTCGACCGCGAGGTCGGCCACCGAGCCCTCGACCAGGTTCCACGGCCCGCCGATCGGGTCGGCGAGGTCGATGCCGACCATGATCACGCTCTCGTTGCCCCCGTCGGGCTTCTTCCAGAACGCGAACTGCACCATGTAGTCGTGGGCCGACGCCACGCCCGGCACCGCCTGCGCCTGGTAGCGCCAGCGCTGCGGCAGGGTGCCGGTGATGTCGACATTGCTGGTGCCGGCGGCGGTGATCCACAGGTCCGCGCCCGCGCGGTCGATCAGGCTGGACGCGGTGCGCGCGAAGCCGACCAGCAGGCCCATCTGCACGCCCATCAGCACCACGCTGAACACGATGCCGACCAGGGTGATGACGAAGCGCGCGCGGTCGTGCGCGAGGTTGCGCCAGGCCAGCAGGGAGGTGCCCGGCACGCGGTGGCGGGCCAGGCGGCCGATGGATGCGGGGGTGCTCATGCGGCCAGTATGCCGCCCGCGACGCCCGCGGCGCGTGCAGGGACTTGCGCGCCGGCACGCGCCTGAGGATGCTCACCGCGCCGCGACGCGCCCTGCGTTGCGATCATGCCTTCCGACCCTGGAGCCCACCCATGCGCAAGCCCGGCGATGCCGTCCCCGCTTTTTCCCTGCCCGCCAGCGACGGGCGCACCGTGAGCGACGTCGGCCTGCGCGGCCAGCGCTACGTGCTGTACTTCTACCCCAAGGACGACACGCCGGGCTGCACCAAGGAGGCCTGTTCGTTCCGCGACAACCTGCCGGCCTTCGGCGGAATGGGCGTGCCGGTGTTCGGCGTCAGCGCCGACAGCGAGGCCGCGCACCGCAAGTTCGTGCTCAAGTACGGCCTCAACTTCCCGCTGCTGGCCGACCCGGATCGGAAACTGATCGAGCCGATCGGCGCCTGGGTGGAGAAGAGCATGTACGGGCGGTCCTACATGGGCATCGCGCGCTGCACCTTCATCGTCGGCGCCGACGGGCGCATCGAGCAGGTGTGGGAGAAGGTCTCGCCCGAAGGCCATGCCGCCGAGGTGCTGGCCGCGCTGGGCGGCAAGGCGGCACCGGCAACGCCCGCCGCCGCGAAGAAGCCAGCGGCAAAGGCGAAGCCCGCGGCGAAGAAGGTCGCGCCGAAGAAGGTCGCGCCGAAGAAGGCCGTGGCGAAGAAGACCGTGGCGAAGAAGGCCGTGGCGAAGAAGGCCGTGGCGAAGAAGACCGTGGCGAAGAAGGCCGTGGCGAAGAAGGCCGCCGCGAAGGGCCGCCGCCGCTGAAACGTGCGCCCGCTGTGGGAGCGAGCAGCGCTCGCGACCGCACCACCGGTGATCGCGACACCTCCGGGTGTCGCGGTCGCGGGCGCTGCTCGCTCCCACAGGGCCCGGGCGATCGACACCTCCGGGTGTCGCAGTCGCGAGCGCTGCTCGCTCCCACAGGGCCCGGGCGATCGTGCCTGGGCCGGTCTGGCCAGCGCTTTGTTATCCTCCCGCATCGCCCTGGAGTAGCCCGCCATGCGCCACGCCATCCTGCTGCTGTCGATGCTGGCCGCGCCATACGCATTGGCGCAGGAACGCACGCAACTGCCCGACGGCACGCCGGCGACGCAATCCATCGGCACGCCGCCGAAGCGGACCGAGGTCGAGACCACCGCGCCGGTCCCCACCGACCCGCCGCCCCCGCCGGGCCTCGACGAGTCGCGCGAGGGCGAAACCGTCGGCCTGGAGGACGCCGGCGAGACGCCGACCGAGAAGGTCATCCCCGCCGAGCGCGAACCCGAGCCCACGATCCGCACCGAGCCGATCAAGAGCGACGAACCGCTGCCGCCCAAGGTCACCACGCCCGACGAGGCCGCGCCCGCGGTCACCATCCGCCGCACCGAGGACATGACGGTCGAGGAGTATCGCCGCGACGGTCGCGTGTACATGGTCGTGTTCACGCCCACCACGGGCGTGCGCTACACCTACATGGACACCGACGGCGACGGCCGGCTCGAGGGCGACCCGCGACGCGGCACGGTGCAGCCGGTCTACTACACGATCTACGAGTGGGACTGAGCCCCGCCCCGCACGGCCGCCGCCATGCTTGAGCGGATCGCCAGCGGCATCGACGCCGCGATCGACGCGCTCGGCCGCGCCGTGTCGTGGCTGACGCTGGCCGTCGTGCTGCTGACCTTCGGCGTGGTGGTGCTGCGCTACGTCTTCGGCCAGGGCTCGATCGCGCTGCAGGACCTGGTGCTGTGGCTGCACGGCGCGGTGTTCCTGGTCGGCGCGTCCTACGCGCTGCGCCACGACGCGCACGTGCGCGTCGACATCCTCTACCAGCGCTGGTCGCCGCGCGGGCGCGCGCTGGCCGACCTCGTCGGCACCCTGGTCTTCCTGTTGCCCTTCTGCGTGCTGCTGGTCTGGGTCAGCGCCGACTACGTGGGCCGCTCGTGGGCGATCCGCGAGGGCAGCAGGGACGCCGGCGGCCTGCCCGGCCTGTTCATCGTCAAGACCCTGATCCCCGCCTGCGGCGTGCTGCTCGGCGTGCAGGGCATCGCGGTCGCGCTGCGCAAGCTCGCCGTGCTGCGTGGTGCGGCAGGCACGCCGACCCACGGCCACCCGGAACGCGTGTGAGCGACGACGCCCGATGACGCTCAAGGAACTGATGCCGCTGTTCCTGTTCCTCGCCCTGTGCGGGGCGCTGGCGCTCGGCTATCCGGTGGCGCTCACCCTGGCGGGCGTGGCGCTGCTGTTCGCCGGCATCGGCGTGCTCACCGGCACCTTCGACGCGTCCTTCCTCGAAGCGCTGCCGAACCGCGTGTTCGGCACCATGGCCAACGAGACGCTGCTCGCGGTGCCGCTGTTCGTGTTCATGGGCGTGATGCTGGAACGCTCCGGCGTGGCGGAGGCTTTGCTCAAGTCGATGGCACGTCTGTTCGGCGGGCTGACCGGCGGGCTGGCGATCTCGGTGATGGTGGTGGGCGCGGTGCTCGCGGCATCGACCGGCATCGTCGGCGCGACCGTGGTCACGATGGGCCTGATCGCGCTGCCGACCATGCTGCGCTACGGCTACGACGCGCGGCTGGCCAGCGGCACCATCTGCGCCGCCGGCACCCTGGGGCAGATCATCCCGCCCTCGGTGGTGCTGGTACTGCTCGGCGACCAGTTGGGCAACGCCTACCAGCAGGCGCAGTTGAAGGCCGGCAACTACGCGCCCGAGACGGTGTCGGTCGGCGACCTGTTCGCCGGCGCGCTGATCCCCGGACTGCTGCTGGTGGCGCTCTACATCGCCTGGATCGCGTTCGCAGCCTGGCGCGATCCGGCGCGCGCGCCGGCCCTGCCGCTGTCGGAACGCGAGGGCGTCACCGCGTGGGAGATCCTCCGCGCCCTGCTGCCGCCGCTGGCGCTGGTGGTCGCGGTGCTGGGCTCGATCCTCGCCGGCATCGCCACGCCCACCGAGGCCGCGGCCGTCGGCGCGGTGGGCGCGACCGTGTTCGCGGCGGTCAACGGCCGCCTGCGGCTGCCGCTGCTGCGCGAGGTGATGCGTCAGACCACGCTGGTCACCAGCATGGTGTTCCTGATCCTGATCGGTGCCGCGCTGTTCACCCTCGTCTTCCGCGGCTTCGGCGGCGACGACGACGTGCATGCGCTGCTGTCGAGCATCCCCGGCGGCCTGATCTGGACTTCATCGAGATCGTGTTCGTGGTGGTGCCGCTGGTCGCCCCCGCCCTGCTCGGCATGGGCGTGGACCCGGTCTGGCTGGGCGTGCTGTTCGCCATCAACCTGCAGACCTCGTTCCTGACGCCGCCCTTCGGCTTCGCGCTGTTCTACCTGCGCGGCGTCGCCCCACCCACGGTCACCACCGGCCAGATCTACCGCGGCGTGGTGCCCTTCATCGCCATCCAGCTGCTGATGCTGGGCGTGCTGGCGGCGTTCCCCGAGCTGGCGACGTGGTTGCCGGCGCAGGTCTACGGACCGTAGGCTCGCACTCACCGTCGCGACTTGACGCCGAGCCGCTTCTCCCAGCTCGACGTCCGCCTGCGGTCCTTGCTGCTGGCGGCGAGCCCGTATCTGACCGCCTCCGAGCAAGGTGAGGTCATCGCGTTCATCGACGTGGATGAATACGGTCTCGCATTGGAAACTCTGGCCGGCATCGCCATCGAGGAACGAAAACAACTGCCGGCCGAAGTGATCCTCGCGATGCGCGCGGCTGCGGCGCGAATGGCCATTCAGGACCGGATCGACTGGCGCAGATTGGAACCGGACGCCGCGTCCTCAGGCTAGCCGCGCAGGGTGCCGCACGTTGCGCTGTTGGCACGCCATCGGGGTGTCACGCCAAACAACCACCGTCACCGCCACGACAGATCGAGCTTTCGCCCCGACGCCGCGCAGTCGCGCAGGTAGAGGTTGATCAGGCTCTGGTAGGGAATGCCGACCTCTTCCGAGATACCCTTGAAGTACGCGATGGCCGCCTCGTCGAGCCGGATGGTGACCGGCCTCTTAAGTTGAGCGGCATAGGGGTTCTTCTTCGCCTTCGAGAAATCGTAGGTCTTGCGCATGGCTTGCTCGTCAGTAGAACTTCGCCTCGGCGGAGGTCGCCTTGCGGGCGGAGATGATGCGGATGACATTGTCCTTGCCGCGGTAGCAGTGACAGACCACCAGCAGGCGCAGGGCGGCGCTGAGCCCGAGGATGATGAATCCATCCTCGTCGGCCGAATGGTCTGGATCGGCGATCAATCGCGCCCGCTCATCGGCGAACACCGAACGCGCTTCGTCGAAGCCGTGCTTCCTCGCGTTCGCGGCGGCCTTGGCCGAACTCCATTCGAAGCGCAGCCCGTCCATGCACCGAGCGCACGTACGATGTATTGCTCTGTCAATTCGGCCGCCAACGTCATGCAGTGGGCAGCGAGCGCAGCGAATCGCGCTGCACCGATGGGCCCGGTGCGTCGCCGCGCTCATTGCACGCTGCGACGATCATGCCATGCGGAACGCGACTGGCCGTCGACCCGCATCGCCTTCGGGCCGTCCTGCACGATGCTCGGCCCGGGCTGCGGCACCTGCCCGCGGCGCCTTCAGCCCTCGAGCGGGCGCGCGCGAGCCGTTCGATCATGCGGTCGGGGATGGAGCCGCCGCCGTTGTCGCGGCCATCGATCGTCTGCGCGTGGTCGTGCGCCACGTACCCTGCCGGGTGGAACGGCTGGTTGCCACCGAGGCAGCCTCCTTCACCTGCCGGCGTGAATCCACGCCCGATCCACGGCGCACGCCGTCGCGCGGATCGGCTACAACATCGGCATGGACCTGCTCGACGCCTCCGACGCCACGCTCTACGACGCGTTGATCGCCCGCGATCCCGGCTACGACGGGCGCGCTTTCGTCGGCGTCACCACCACCGGCGTGTTCTGCCGCCTGACCTGCCCCGCCCGCAAGCCGCTGCGCGAGAACTGTCGCTTCTTCCGCACCGTGGCCGAGTGCGTGGCGGCGGGGTTCCGGCCCTGCCTGCGCTGCCATCCGCTGGCCACCGCCACCGCCGCCGACCCGGTGGTGGCGGCGGTGATGGCGGCCTGGGGCGCGGACCGCGCACGGCGCTGGACCGAGGCCGACGTGACCACACTGGGCTTCGATGCGTCCACCGTGCGACGCGCCTTCCGCCGCCAGTTCGGCATGACCTTCCTCGAGTTCGCGCGCGCATCGCGCGTGCGCGACGGCTTCGAGACCCTCGCGCGCGGGGGCCGCGTGATCGATGCGCAGGTGGAAGCGGCGTTCGCGTCGCCGTCTGGCTTCCGCGACGCCTTCGCCCGGCTCCTCGGGGTGGCCCCCGGGCGCTTCACCGGCCGCGAGCTGCTCAAGGCCGACTGCATCGACACGCCAATCGGGCCGATGATCGCGGTGGCCGATCCGCGCGCGCTGCACCTGCTGGAATTCGTCGGGCGCAAGGCGCTGCCGACGGAACTGCGGCGGCTCCAGCACGGCGTGCGCGGCGAACTGGGCATCGGGCGGTGCGCGCCGACCGAGCAGGTTGCGGACGAACTGCGACGCTACTTCGCCGGCGAAGGCGCGCGCTTCGAGGTGCCAGTCGCCTACCACGGAAGCGTGTTCGCGCGGCGGGTGTGGGACGCCCTGCGCGACATTCCGGTCGGCCGCACGCGCAGCTATGCCGAGGTCGCCGCAGCGATCGGCGCACCATCCGCGATGCGCGCGGTCGCGCGCGCGAACGGCGAGAATTCACTGGCCCTGGTCATCCCCTGCCACCGCGTGATCGGCGCCGACGGTGCGCTCACCGGCTACGGCGGTGGCCTGTGGCGCAAACGCTGGCTGATCGATCTGGAACGGCGGATTGCCGCCATGGAGAAGACAACATGACCCCGTCCGAACGCGCACGCAGCCTGCACGCCCTCCACGTCCGGGGCGAACCGCTGGTGCTCTACAACATCTGGGACGCGGGATCGGCGCGCGCGGTCGCCGCCGCCGGCGCGCGCGCGGTGGCCACCGGAAGCTGGTCGGTGGCGGCTGCCCAGGGCTACGACGACGGCGAGGCGATCCCGCTCGACATGCTGGCCTTCATCGCCTCGCGCATCGCGGCGTCGGTGGACCTGCCACTGACGGTCGATTTCGAGGGCGGCTATGCGGCCGCGCCCGACGATCTGGTCGCGACGACCACGGCGATCCTTCGCACGGGTGCTGTCGGGGTGAACTTCGAGGACCGCATCGTTCAGGGCGAGGGCCTGTATCCGCCGCAGGAACAATCGCGCCGCATCGCGGCCCTGCGTGCCGCCGCCGACGCCTTCGGGGTGCCGTTGTTCATCAACGCGCGGACCGACGTGTTCCTGGCGAGCGAGCCTGCCACGCACGCCTCGCTCGTCGAGTCGGCGATCGCCCGCTGCGACGCCTATGCGCAGGCCGGCGCCGACGGGTTCTTCGTACCCGGCCTGGTCGCGCCGGACCTGATCGCACGGGTCTGCGCCGGCTGCGCGCTGCCGATCAACGTCATGGCCACCGGAAGCACGCCGCCGACCTCGGCGCTCGCGCGCATCGGCGTGGCCCGCATCAGCCACGGTCCGCGTCCGTTCCGGCAGGCGATGGCGGCCTTGACCGCACGGTGCCGTTCGGAGACCGGGGACCAGGAGCGAGAGCGCGCCAAAGTGCCCGGCTGAGCCGCGCAGGGTGCAACGCGCAGCGCGAATTGCGCCGCACCGATGGGCTCGGTGCAATTCGCGGACTCAGTGCACCCTAGGTCGCGTGCTGCGCTCGCTTCGGCACCGTGTGCGGCACACCCGAGCCTCAGCGGAACTCGGTGGGCGCCGGCGGCGCCACCACCGGCTGCGGCGGGTTGGCGCGCAGTTCCTCCAGCAGGACCTCGACCGCCTTCTCCAGCGACGGGTCGCGGCCGGCGGCGATCAGTTCGGGGCGGTCGACCACCTCGATGTCGGGCGCCACGCCTTCGTTCTCGACCGACCATGACCCGTCCGTGGACATGAAGCGGAAGGTCGCGGCGAGGATCGAGCCACCGTCGACCAGCGAGGGATTGCCGGAGATGCCGATCAGCCCGCCCCAGGTGCGGGTGCCGATCAGCTTGCCGAGGCCGAGTTTGCGGAAGTAGTACGGCAGGGCGTCGCCGCCGGAACTGGACAGGCCGTTGACCAGCATCGCCTTCCGGCCGCGATGGACGATGTTGGGCGTGGGCTGCGGCTCCAGGCCGCGGCGCTTCCAGTAGTTGAGCGGGGTGCGCGCGAGCAGTTCGATCATGCGGTCGGGGATGAAGCCGCCGCCGTTGTAGCGATCGTCGATGATCAGCGCGTCCTTGTGCGCCAGCGGGGCCAGCCACTTGTTCAACTCGCGGTTGCCGTCCTGCGCGGTGTTGGGCAGGTGGATGTAGCCGATGCGGCCACCGGACAGGCGGTCGACGATGGCGCGCCGCTCCGCCACCCAGGCGAGGTAGCGCAGGTTCTGCTCGTTGGCGATGGTCTTCACGCGCACGGTGCGCGCGCCATCGGCCGACGGACGCGCGTTGACCGTGAGCTCGACCACCTGGTCGGCCTTGTTCTCCAGCAGCGCCCACGGATTGCGCACCGATCGCGCGTCGACGCCGTCGACGGCGATGAGGAACTCGCCCTCCTTCACGTCCACGCCGGGCTCGTCCAGCGGCGAGCGGTTGGCGGCATCCCAGTTCTCGCCACGGAAGATGCGCGCGATGCGGAAGTAGCCGGACGGATCGGCGGCGAACTCGGCGCCGAGCAGGCCGCCGGGCCTGCGCTGCACCTCGGCGCTGGCGGACGGGCCGCGCTCGACGTAGACGTGGCCGGCATTGGCCTCGCCGGCGATCTCGTGCAGCACGTAGTTGAAGTCCTCGCGCGTGGTGACCGCCGCGGCCAGCGGCGCGTAGCGGTCGCGGATCGCGTTCCAGCGTTCGATGCCGCCGTGCATGCCGGGGTCGTAGAACCAGTCGCGCAGGATGCGCCAGGCGTCGACGTACATCTGCGACCACTCGGTGCGCGGGTCGATCTTCAGTTGCAGGCCCGACAGGTCCAGTTTCGATTTCGACACGTCCTGGCCGGGCTTGGCGTCGACGATGGCCCAGTCGTTGCCGCTGCGCACGAGGATCTTGTTGCCATCGGCGGACAGCGTGTACGCGGTGATGCCGGCGGCCACGTCCTCGGGCTTGTCGCCGTCGATCGCCAGCGTGCGCAGGACCAGCGGGCCGCCCTGCGGGTTGGTCGCCGCGCCGAAGAACACCGCATTGCCGTTGGCCGACAGGCCCTGGTAGTTGCCGGGCGGGACGTTGAGCGCGACCACGCGGTCGTTGAAGCCGGCGAGGTCGAACTTCATCGCGGGCTTGGCGTCGGCCTTGCCCTGGGTGTCCTTGGCGCCCTTCGCCGGCGCGCCGGCGGCGGCCGCGGTCTCGTCCGACTTCGGGCGGTTCAGCGCCGGGCCGTCGGCGGAGAGCGTGGCGGCGTAGATGCGGGTGGCGTTGGCGTAGAGGTAGTTGAACTCGTAGGCGCTGAAGGTCAGGCCCGAGTAGTCGCGGTTGGACAGGAAATACAGGTACCGGCCCTGCGGGTCGAAGGCCGGCGAGAACTCGTTGGCCTGGTCGGAGGTGAGCTGGGACGTCTTGCCGGAACCCATCGACCAGGCCCAGATCGACTGCATGCGGGTCGAATTGGTCTTGGCGTAGGCGAGCCAGCGCGAATCGGGCGACCAGGTGTATTCGGTGATGTCCTCCACCCCGCCGCGGTCGACGTCGGTGACTTTGCCGGAGGCGACGTCGACCACGCGCAGGCGCAGGTCCCTGTCGGCGTAGGCCAGGTGCTTCGAGTCCGGCGCCCAGACCGGCGGGAACTTCCACACCGTGCCGTCGGTGGTGATGCGCCGTGCGCTGCCGCGGCCGTCCTGCGGCCGGACCCAGATCTCGTACTCGCCGCTCTCGTCCGACAGGTAGGCGACGGTCCTGCCGTCCGGCGACCACGACACGCTGTGCTCGCGCGCACTGGGCGTGCGGCTGATGTTGCGCGCGATGCCGTCCTTGGCCGGCACGGTGAACACCTCGCCGCGCGCGCCGAACACCGCGCGCGCGCCGTCCGGCGACAGGCCGAAGGACTCGATGTTGGGCGCGACGTCGACGAAGCGCGGCAGCGCACCGGCCGCGTCGTCGCCGATGCGCACCGGCACCTTCACCGCGCCGGTGGCGCCCGCGTCGTGGCGCCACAGGAACCCGCCCTGCTCGAACACGATCGCATCCGGGCCGCCCGAGGGCCAGAGCACGTCGAAGTCGGTGAAGGTGGTGAGCGCACGCGGCGCGCTGGCCTCGCGCTCGGCAGCGGCCGGCATCGCGTACAAGTTCAGCGTGCCGGTGCGATCGGAGGCGAAGTACACGCTGTCGCCGATCCACGCCGGGTTCTGGTCCATGCCGGCGAAGGTGGTCAACTGGCGCGAGGCGTTGCGCGCGAGGTCGTACACCCAGACATCCGGTGCGCGCCCGCCGCGATAGCGCTTCCAGCCGCGCCAGTCGGCGTCGATCGGCGTGTAGACGAACGAGCGCCCATCGGGCGACAGCGACCCGCCGCCGGATTCAGGCACCGCCAGCGGGGTCTCGATCCCGCCCTCGAAGGGCACGAGATAGGGCCGGCCGCCGCGCTCGTCGTAGGGCAGGCGGTTCATGCGCACCACGATGGACTTGCCGTCCGGCGTCCAGTCGAGCACGCGGTAGTCGGTGCCGCCGCGGAACGGCATCGGGCCCGCGTCGTTGTGGAAGGTGAGCTGGCGCGGCGTGCCGCCGGACGCCGGGGTCACGAACACCTGGCGGGTGCCGGTGAACTCGGCCGAGTAGGCGATCCAGGCGCCGTCGGGCGAGAACTTCGGGTACAGCTCCTCGCCCGGTGCGCTGGTCAGGCGCGTGGCCTGCCCGCCCTCGCGGCCGACGATGAACAGATCCCCGCCGCGCACGAAGGCGATGTGGGTGCGCGAGACGTCGGGGTAGCGCAGCACGCGCGCTTCGGTGGCGGCTTCGGCGGCGACGGCGAGGCTGGGCGCGAGGGCCGCCGCAAGCGCGGCGACGGTCAGGATGCGGGACATGCGGGACTCCCCGGCGGGCGGAATCCCCGATTGTAGGGCCGCGTCGCGGCCCGGCCCCTGCCGGAAGTCCCGTCGCCACGCATCCGGCGTGCCAAGCGGGGCAGCGGCGCGCGTGCCGGGATTGATCCTGCGCAAGCCGGCGCGCGATGCGCCGCCGATACTGGGTGCAGACGGGGGGCGAAGGGCGAACGCCACGGTCCCCACGCAGGCGCGAACCCGCCGCCGCCCCGCCGGATCCCGAACCTGAATCCGAACCTGGAGGACGCCATGAACACGATGATCCGCTTCGATCCGTTCGAGGCCAGCCTGATCCCCGAGCTGTTCAAGGGCATGGGCTTCAACCGGGGGCTGCCGTTCCCGAACGAACTCAGCGTCGACTTCAAGGTCGACGTGTTCGAGAGCGACAAGGAGTACCGCGTGCTGGCCGAGCTGCCGGGCGTGGCGAAGGACGACATCCACATCGCGGTCGACCGTGACCTGCTCACGATCAGCGCCGAGATCCGCAGCGAGGTGGTGTCGAAGGCGGCCGAGCGGCTGATCCGCTCCGAACGCTTCGTCGGCAACCTGCGCCGCAGCTTCTCGCTCGGTGCCGATGTCGACCCGGAAGGCGTGGTCGCGCACTACGAGAACGGCGTGCTCGCGCTCACCCTGCCGAAGAAGGTCCCCGGCAGCGTGAAGCGGATCGTGGTCTCCTGAGCAGCGCCGATCCGGGGTCCGGCGGCCCGCCCGCCGGACGACCGGGGGGAACGACGGGCCCCGCGCGAGCGGGGCCCGGCGGTTTCAGGGGCGCGCGAACACGGTGCGGTCGCGGCCGCCGCGCTTGGCCTCGTACAGCGCCTGGTCGGCGCGCTGCAGCAGGCCGAGCCGGTCGTCGCGCGCGGCGTCGAACGCGGCGAGCCCGATGCTCACCGTCACCGCCTCGTCGCTGTGCGGCGCGGCGCGCATCAGGTCGCGCACCGCGACGCGCAGCGCCTCGCAGCGCGCGTGCGCGGTGTCGGGATCGGTCTCGGGCAGCAGCCAGGCGAACTCCTCGCCGCCGAGGCGCGCCGCGACCGAGGTGTCACCGGCGGCGGCCTTGAGCAGCACCGCGAAGTGGCGCAGCACGTCGTCGCCGCGCGCGTGCCCGTGGCGGTCGTTGATCGCCTTGAAGCGGTCGAGGTCGAGGATCGCCACCGCCAGCGGACGACCGGCCTGGCGCGCGCGCGCCGGTTCGGCGTCGGTGCGCTCGAGGAAGTGGCGGCGGTTCGGCAGGCCGGTCAGCGGGTCGTGGGTGGCGAGTTCGTACAGCGCGTCCTGGAAGCGCGCCTCGACCGAGGCGCGGCTGATGAACTTGAGCATGCTCTTGCCGACCACGATCAGGTCGCCGTCGGTCAGGCGCATCTCCTCGATCGGCCGCTCGTTGACCAGGGTGCGGTTGGTCGACCCGAGGTCGCGGATGCGGTAGACGTCGCCGTCGCGCCACAACTCGCAGTGGCGGCGCGAGACGCTGCCGTGGTCGATCCGCAGGTGCGCCTCCGGCCCGCGCCCGACCACCATCGGCCGCGCCTCGATCGGGGCCCGCGTGCCGAGCCCCTCGCCGTGCACCACCACCACGTAGGCCGCGCGCAGTTCACCGTCACCGGCGCGCGTGAGCGAGGTCGGCTGGGTGGTGGACGCGGTGTCGTCGGGTCCTGGGGGATCGCCTGCGGCCATGCGTGGAGTCTAGTGGGGTGTTCCTTGAGTACGCATGCCTTGCGCGCCCCACGGCGCGACCGGAACAGGGCGCGCCAGGGAAGGCGTAGCTGGGCTGCGTCGAAGGGGCGCGACGCAGGGCCGGGCACGGTGCCCCCGGCCGCTGTTCCCCGCCGGCCGCGCACGCCCCACACTATGCCGACCACCGGACCGTGCCATGGCCCAAGACGACACCCGCCCCGCGCTCCCGCCCGCGACCACGCCGCTGACCGGCACCCCGGCCCCGGCCGGTGACGGCCTGCCGCGCGGCACCCGGATCGGCCCGTTCGTGGTCGAGGACCTGCTCGGCCGCGGCGGCATGGGCGAGGTCTACCGTGCGACACAGCTCGAGCCGTTCGTGCGCACGGTGGCGCTGAAGCTGATCCGCGACCGCGTGCTCGGCAGCCGCCAGGCCGCGCTGTTCGAGGTCGAGCGGCAGGTGCTGGCGCAGATGAGCCACCCGGCGATCGCCCACGTCTACGACGCCGGCGCCACCGCCGACGGCCAGCCCTGGTTCGCGATGGAATACGTCGAGGGCCTGCCGCTGACCCAGTGGTGCGACCGCCGCCAACTGGGCCTGCGCGAGCGCCTGGCGCTGTTCGCGCGGGTGTGCCGCGGCGTCCAGCACGCGCACCAGAAAGGCGTCATCCACCGCGACCTCAAGCCCGGCAACATCCTGGTCACCGAGGTCGACGGCACACCGCAGCCGAAGATCATCGACTTCGGGATCGCCGCCGCGGCCGTGCGCTGCCTCGACGGCGACGAGGGCGAGCGGATGGGCACGCCGGACTACATGAGCCCCGAGCAGGCCGGCGAGGTGGCGCTGGACGTCGACACGCGCAGCGACGTCTATGCGCTGGGCATCGTGCTGCACGAACTGCTGGTCGGGCGCCGCCCGGGCGGCGGCACCGGGTCGGACGCGCGCACGCGCGAGGCGACGCTCGGCGTGCCCTCGGCGGCACTCGCGCGCACGGAGCCCGCCGAGCGCGAGCGGCTCGCCGCGCTGCGGCGCGAGCCCGCCTCGCGCCTGCTGGTCGCCCTGCGCACCGAGCTCGACTGGGTGGTCGCCAAGGCCACGCGCCGCGATCGCAACGAGCGCTACGACACCGCCGCACTGCTGGCCGACGACATCGAACGCTACCTGGGGCGGCGGCCGGTCGAGGCCGTGCCCTACACGCGGCGCTACGCGGTCGGCCGTTTCGTGCGCCGCCACCGGCTGGGGATCGCGGCGGCGGCCGGCGTCGCCACCGCGGTCGTGGCCGGGCTCGCCGCCTCGCTGTACGGGTTCTGGCAGGCCGACCACCAGCGGCGGCTCGCCGAGCAGCGCAGCGCGGAACTGGCGCGCATGTCCGCGTTCCAGCAGTCGATGCTCAAGGACGTCGACCTCGCGGCGATGGGCGCGCGGCTCGCCGAATCGCTGCGCGCGCAGCACGCGCGCGCGCTCGAGCGCAGCGAGCCGGACGCCGGTCGGCGCGCCGCCACGGTCGCCGGCTTCGATGCCGCGCTGGCGGCCACCAGCCCCACCGAGGCGGCGCGACGACTGCTCGGCGAGGACGTGCTGGCGCGCGCGCGCGCCGCCATCGCGCGCGACTTCGCCGACCAGCCGCTGCTGGCCGGCGACCTGGAACAGACGGTCGGCGAGCTGTACGAGGCGCTCGGCCTGCACGAGGACGCGCGCGCGGTGTTCGAGCCGCTCGCCGCGGCGCGCGAGGCCGCGCTCGGCGCCGGCGATCCGCGCACGCTCAAGGCACTCCAGGGCCTCGGTTTCGCCCTCAACCGGCTCGGCCGCACGCAGGAGGCCGAGGCCCTGCTGCGCACGGCGCTGGACGGGGCCCGTGCGGCCGGCACCGGCGGGTCGGCCGCGGCGGCCGGCATCACCAACGTGCTGGCGCTCAACCTGAGCGACCAGGGTCGCCCGGCCGAGGCGGTGCCGCTGCTGACGCAGGCGCTGGCCGAGGCCCAGCGGCAGCACGCCGCCGATTCCGACCCGGTGCTCACGCTGCGCACCACGCTCGGCATCGCGCGGATCCGGCTCGGCGAGCGCGAGGCCGCGCTCACCGAATTCTCGACGGTGGCGTCGGCGCGGCGCGCGCGGCAGGGACCCGGTCACCCGGACACCATGGCGGCGCTCGGCAACCAGGCCAGCGCCCTCGGCATGGTCGGGCGCTACGACGAGGCCCTGGTCCTGCAGCGCGAGGTGTGGGACACCAACCGCCGGATCCGCGGCGCCGAGCATCCCGGCACGCTGGGCGACGGCAGCAACCTCGGTAGCACGCTGATGCAACTCGGCCGGCTGGACGAGGCCGCCGCCATCCTGCGCGAGGTGCTGGAGGCGCGCCGGCGCGTGCCCGGCGAGGACCATCCGCAGACCCTGCGCACGGGGCTCAACCTGGCGGCCACCCTGGTGCGGATGGATGCCGTCGACGAGGCGATCGCACTGCAGCGCGACGTGTTCGCGCGGCGGGCCCGCACGCTGGGCGACGACCATCCCGACACCCTGGCCGCGCGCATCGCGCTGGCCGCGATGTGGAAGCAGAAGGGCGACCTCGCGCAAGCCGAGGCCGAGATCCGCGTGGTGCGCGAACGACGCGCGCGGCTGCTGCCCGAACGCCACCCCGATCGCTTCGAGCCCGACCACATGCTGGCCGACCTGCTGCACGAACAGGGCCGAAGCCGCGAGGCGGCACCGGTGGCACGCGCCGCCCTGGACGGCTTCGACGCCGCGGTCGGCGCCGAACATCCCTCGACCCTGGTGGCCGCGACCACCGCGTGGGAGGTGTTGCGCGCGACTGGTGACGCCGCTGGCGCCGACGCGGTGCGCGCGCGCTGGCTGGACCCGGTGCTGGCGCGCGACCCGGAGACCCTGAGCGGCACCCTGCGCCTGCAGCGGACGCGCATCGACAAGGTGCTGCGCGAGACGACGGCCGCGCGCTGAGCGGCGCGCAGCCGGCGGGATCAGCGCTTCGGCACGAACCGCACCGCCTGCCCGCCGCCCGGCGCGAGCACCACGCGCAGGGTGTCGGTGGACGCCACCTCGCGGGTCTCGGTGGCGAAGGCGAAGCGGTTGGATTCGAAGTGCGCCCCGTCGCCGTCGCGATAGATCTCCGCCACGTAGCGCCGACCGGGCTCGAGGAACGACAGCGGCACGTCCAGCGCGCGGCCGTTCTCGTCGGTCACGCTGCCGAGGAACCAGGCATCGCCGCCGCGCTCGCGGCGCGCGATGGTGACGAAGTCGCCGACCTCGCCGTTGAGCACGCGGGTCTGCTCCCAGTCCACCGCGACGTCCTTGATGAAGCGCAGCGCGTCGGGCCGCGCCTCGTAGTGCTCCGGCAGGTCGGCCGCCATCTGGATCGGGCTGTAGATGACCACGTACAACGCGAGCTGGCGCGCGAGCGTGCTGGGGATCGGGTTCTTCTCGCCCATCAGGCTCACGAGGCCAGGCGTGAAGTCCATCGGCCCCGACAGCATGCGGGTGAACACCAGGGTCGGCTCGTGCTCCGGCGGGTTCTGCGGGCGGCCCCAGGCCATGTATTCCTGGCCGCGCGCGCCCTCGCGCGCCACCCAGTTCGGCCAGGTGCGGCGCAGGCCGGTGTCCTTGATCGGCTCGTGCGGGTTGACCGCGATGCGGCGTTTCGCCGCCTCGCGCACCACCCGCAGGTGGTGGTTCACCATCCACTGCCCGTCGTGCCACTCGCGGCGCACCACGCCGTCGCCGTCGTTGCGCTCGGCCTGGCCGGCATCGGCGACGTAGCCGGTCTTGATCTGGTCGATGCCGAGCCGCGCATAGAGGTCCAGTGCGGCCTCGAGTTGGCTTTCGTAGTGGCTGACCGCGCCGCCGGTCTCGTGGTGGCCGACCAGCCGCACGCCGCGCTCGCGTGCGTAGGCCACCACGGCCTCGAGATCAAGGCCGGGGGCGGCGCGGGTGAAGTCGAAATCGTTGCCGTCGCCGAACCACTGCCCGTCCCAGCCGGTGTTCCAGCCCTCGACCAGCACGCCGCGGAAGCCGTGCTTGGCCGCGAAGTCGATGTGGCGTTTGGCGTTGGCGGTGGTCGCGCCGTGCTTGCGGCCGGTGGACCAGGTCTTGGTGCCGAGGTGCATCTCCCACCACACGCCGACGTACTTCGACGGCACGACCCACGAGACGTCGCCGAGCGCGTTCGGTTCGTTGAGGTTGAGTTCGAGGTCGGACTCGTACAGCGCGGCGGCGCTGTCGGCGATGCGGATCGTACGCCACGGGGTGTGGAACGGCGCGGTGCGACGGACCTTCCAGCCCTCGGACGCGGGCGCGAGCTGGGCGCGGAAGCGCTGGCCCTCGACGCGGCGCAGCCACATCGACGAATAGTCGACCAGCGCGGCCTCGTGGAAGGCGAGATGCAGGCCGCCGTCGAGGCGCATCGTCACCGGCGTGTGCACCTGGCCGACCTCGGTGATTGCGGTGCGGTTGTACAGGTATTCGTAGCGGTTCCATTCGCCGGCCGGGATCCACCACGCGGTGCCGGGCGTGGCGACGTCGAACTCGGTGAGCTCGTCGTCGATGATGACGTCCTTCAGGTTCGCCTGGTCGGGGAACTCGTAGCGGAAGCCGATGCCGTCGTCGAAGGCGCGGAACACGACGTCGAACGAGCGCTTCAGGCGCTGCGTCTCGGTGAAGGTCACGCGCAGTTCGCGGTGGCGGTCGCGCACCGTCCGGCGCTCGCCCCAGGGCAGTTCCCAGGTGCTGTCGGCCTCGCGGGTGGCGGTCGCCGTCAGTTCGAGGTTGCGGTCGAGCTTCTCGGTATTGCGCAGCAGGAAACCCAGGCGCGAGGGCTTGATCACCGGCACCCCGAGCCGGCTGACCGCGTACGAGGCGCGGTTCTCGTCCAGCCCGACATCGATGCGCAGGATGCCGGAGGGCGAGGTGATGCTGGCGACGACCTCGACCCGCTTGGGCGGTTCGGCGGCGAACGAGCCGAATGGCGCGGACGCGGCGCACAGCGCGCCCGCGGCGAGCAGGATGCGGACGATCATGGGGCCCCTCCCGGCCACCGGGCCGACGTCCGGCCCGGGCCGATCCTAGCCAGCGGCGGCATCCGCCGCCCATGCATACGATTGCGCCGACTTCAGCCGAGCCCGGCGGCGGCGCGGAACAGCGGCTCGCGCAGGAGGTCGCCGGGTGCCGCGACCGGTCGCGCGCCGGCGGCCGCCAGTTCATCGGCGCCGAAGGTGCCGACCAAGCCGAACACCGGCATGCCGGCGGCGCGCGCACCGGTGACGCCGGTGATCGAGTCCTCGACCACCACGCAGCGCGCGGCCTCGATGCCCATGCGCGCGGCCGCGTGCAGGAACACGTCGGGCGCCGGCTTGCCGCGCGGCACTTCCTCGGCGCTGAACACCGCGCCTCCGAAGTGGTGGCCGAGGCCGACCACGCGCAGCGCGTGCGCGATGCGCGGGTGGCTCGAACCCGAGGCGATGCAGCGCGGTCCACGCAGGGTGTCGAGCACCGGCACGATGCCGTCGACCGGCACCAGTTCGGCGTCGTAGGCGGCGGTGATCGCGTCCTCGTAGTCGGCCGCGAAGCCGGGCGGCAGGGCCACGCCGAGGTCGCGCTCGATCAGGTCGAGGCAGTCGCGCGTCACCTTGCCGGTGAAGCGGCGCGCCGCCTCGGCGGCATCCATCGGCCGGCCGAGCGCACTGACCATGCGCGCCAGCACCGCGTTGGCCAGCCGCTCGGAGTCCACGATCACGCCGTCGAAGTCGAAGATCACCATGCGGCGATGATCGCCAATCGCGGTGCTCGACGGCAAGTCGGCGGGCCTTGCGGGCGGACGCCGTTTCCTTGTGGGAGCGGCGCGTGCGCCGCGATGCTTTTCGCCCTTGCGGCAGCCCCATCGCGCTGCACGCAGCGCTCCCACAGGTGTTTCGCGCCCGTGAAGCGCCACGCCCATGCCGCGCCTCTGTGGGAGCGGCGCGTGCGCCGCGATGCTTTTCACCCCTGAGGCATCCCAGTCGCGCTGCACGCAGCGCTCCTACAGCGGCTCTTGCGGCAGCGAGGCGCTGCGCGGTTTGGATTGCGGCAGGGCTCAGCGGAATCCGTCCTTGCGTCGCCGCAGTTCGCCGAACACGGCCGCCGCCGACGCGCCGGCCAGGCCGAGGCGCGCCGCCAGCGCGGGATCACCTGCGCGCAGGAACGGATTGCAGGCTTTCTCCTCGCCCAGGGTCGAGGGCACTGTCGGTGCCCCCCGCGCGCGCAGCGCCTTGACCTCGGCGAAACGGGCGCGCAGCGGCGCGTGGTCAGGATCGACCGCCAGCGCGAAGCGCGCGTTGGCCAGCGTGTACTCGTGCGCGCAGTACACCCGCGTCGCATCGGGCAAGGCCATCAGTTTCGAGAGCGAGCGCCACATCGTGTCGGCATCGCCCTCGAACAGCCGGCCGCAGCCCAGGCTGAACAGGGTGTCGCCGCAGAACAGCGCGTGCTCGGCTTCGAACCACCAGCTGATGTGGCCGCGCGTGTGTCCCGGCGTTTCGATCACCCGCGCGCTGCTGGCACCCAGCGCGAGGGTGTCGCCTTCGACCACCCCGCGATCGATGCTTGGGAAGCGCGCGGCATCCTTCGCCGGACCCGCGATACGACAGCCGGTGGCCTGCTTGAGCGCAAGATTGCCGCCGACGTGGTCCGGGTGGTGATGGGTGTTGAGGATCCAGTCGAGCCGTCCGCCCAGCGGCGAGAGCGCCGCGAGCACCACCTCGGCGTCGCCTGGGTCGACCACGGCGACCGCGCCGCTGGACGGCTCGCGCAGCAGCCAAAGATAGTTGTCGTCGAAGGCGGGGAGTCGCTGGATGTCGAGCATCGGGAGGGCCTGCGCGGATTCGTCCGGCACTCTCGCACGCGCGGCGCGGGCCGGCCAGCGGCTCTTTCCTTGACAAGTTAGGAGAGACAATCCTACTCTCCTAACCTGACAAGGAGAAAGAGATGGCGACCACCAGCCTGCTGCCCGGAACCCTCGATCTGCTGGTCCTCAAGGCGGTCGCGCTGGGGCGCGAACACGGCTACGGCATCCTGCTGCGGATCCAGCGCGCCTCGGACGGCGTGCTGTGCGTCGAGCAGGGCGCGCTGTATCCCGCGCTGGCGCGGCTGGAAGCGCAGGGCCTGGTCGACACCGAGTGGGGTGTGTCGGACAACAACCGGCGCGCCCGCTACTACACGCTCACCACCGCCGGCCGCGCGCGGCTGCGCGGCGCGACCGCCGAGTGGCGGCGCTTCGCCGCGGCGCTGGACCGCGTGCTCGAGACCCCGGACCTGGCGGCGCTGGCATGAATCCGATGCACCTGCTGCGACGCTGGCGCGATCGCCGCCGCTACGAGGCCGAGCTCGCGGCCGAGCTGGACTTCCACCTCGAGTGCCGGGCGCAGGCGCTGCGCGAACAGGGCGTGCCGGCGGCGGAGGCATGGCGCCGGGCGCGGGTCGAACTCGGCGCGGTCGAGACCCACAAGGACGGCGTGCGCGCCGCGCACGGACTGGCGCTGCTCGACGCATTCGGTGGCGAGTTGCGCCGGACGCTGGCCGGCCTGCTGCGCGCGCCGCTGTTCCTGGCGGGCGCGACGGTGGTGCTGGCGCTGGCGACGGCACTCAACCTGGTGATGTTCGCCGTCCACCAGACCTATGCCGGCACGCCACCGGCGACCCTGCACGACGGGGCACTGTTCGACCTCGAGCTGCGCACGGCGCAGGGGCAGGGCACGCCACGGCTGACCCACGCGGAGGCGATGCACCTTCGTGAGGGGCTGGGTGACTTCGCACGGCACGTTGCGATCACCGGACAGACCGCGCTCGGCAGCGCGGCCGACCCGCCGCAGACCTTGCACGGCATGGCGGTGGACTCGCACTACTTCCGCCTGCTCGCGCGGCGCCCGCTGCTCGGTCGGTCCTTCGAAGCCGGCGATGACGCCGATCCCGAGCCGCGCATCGTGCTCGGCCATGCCGCGTGGACGCGGCTGGCCGCCGCCGATCCGGGCATCGTCGGACGGGAGTTGCTGCTCGGTGGCAGCACGTGGACCGTGATCGGCGTGATGCCGGACGGTTTCGGCGGGCTGGAGCCCTTCCAGCCGCAATTCTGGATCGGCGCGCGCGCGCATGAAGACCTGCGCCGCCACCGCAGCGACGGCGACGTGCGCTACGGCGTGACGATCCAGCTCGCCCCGGAGGTTTCGCGCGCGGCGGTCGAGCAGCGCGCCGCAGCGCTGCTGGCGGCCCTGCCGACGCGCACGTCCGACGACGACCGGATCGCCAGCGTCCGGCTGCTCGAACGCACCGGCCAGTTCGCGGCCGACGAATCCGAGGACGCCGCACGGGTTCTGGTGCCGCTGTACGGCCTGCTCCTGCTGGTGCTGCTGATCGCCTGCGCCAACCTCGCCAACCTGATGCTGGCGCGGGCGCTGGCGCGGCGCCGGGAACTGGCGATCCGGGCCAGCATCGGTGCGTCGCGCCTGCGCCTGATCGGGCTGCTGATGCTGGAAGCGGCCCTGCTGGCCCTGCTCGGCGCTGGCGCCGGACTGTTGCTCGCGTTCGCCACTGCCGGCGCGCTGCACGACTATGCGGCCTCGGCCATGAGCGGCGTCGGCATGCAGGCGCTCGACGTGCGGGTTCCCGCCGACGCGGTGCTGGTGGCGCTCGGGCTCGCGGTGCTGGCGATGCTGGCCATCGGCCTCGTGCCGTCGCTCGCCGCGACCCGCGGCGACCTCGCGCAGTCGACGCGCACCGAGGGCGGGTCGTTCGCCGGTCGCATCCCGCCCTCGCGCCTGCGCGCGGCGCTGGTCGTGCTGCAGGTGGCGGCGAGCACGGTGCTGCTGGTGCTCGCGGCGATCGGCGTGCGGATCGCGCACCAGGCGGGCGTGCTCGACGTCGGCTATCCCACGCAGGCGATCATGGACCTTCAAAATCCGGCGCCGACGCGCGCGCTGATGGACGAGATCGCGCGCACACCCGGCGTGCAGGCCGTGGCTTCGATGGCACCGGTGCCGCTCTACGGCCATCCGTGGCCGGGCGAGGTCGTCGTGGATGGCCACAGCCACCGGCTGGCGACCCATCACGCCGATCACCGAGTGGCGGCGATGTTCGGCTTGCGCCTGCGTGCCGGACGCTGGTTCGACGAACGCGAGGCCCGGACCGAAGCGCGGGTGGCGGTGGTGGGCAGCGCGACGGCGGCGCGGCTGTGGCCCGGACAGTCCGCGCTCGGGCGCACGCTCGAGGTCGTCACGCCGGGCGCGGAAGGCAGCGCGCGGGTCGTCGCGCACGTCGTCATCGGCGTGGTCGACGAGGTCGCCACCGGACTGCTGGTGCAGGGCATCGACCGCAGTGCCCTGTGGCTGCCCGGCCACGCCGAGGGCGCGAACCGCCCGCTGCGCGAGCACGTGCTGCGCATCGATCCCGCGCTCGCCCCGGCGCTCGCCGGCGAGCTGTCGCGCACCTGCCTTCGGCACACGCCCGGTCAGCCCTGCACGCCGTGGCGTCTGGCCGAAGTCTCCGCATGGCAGCGGCTGCCGCTCGAGATCGCGCGCGGTTTCGCGCTCGGCATCGGCGTGGTGGCGCTGCTGATCAGCGCCGCCGGCCTGTGGGGCGGCGTGGCCTACACGGTGGCCGCGCGCACGCACGAGATCGGCGTGCGGCGTGCGCTCGGCGCGCTGGGCGTCGACGTGCTCCGGCTGGTGCTCGCCGGCACGCTGCGCCAGCTGGCGCTCGGCCTGGCGCTGGCGGCACCGGCCTGCATCGCGCTCGCGGCCGCGGCGTCGTCCCTGTCCGGCGATGGCCTCCTCGCGACGCTGCCAGCCTTCGCCGCGGTCGCCCTGCTGCTGCTGGCCACCACCCTGGTCGCCACCGCGCTGCCGGCGCGCCGCGCCACGGCGATCGCGCCGACCGAGGCGCTGCGCGAGATCTGAGGGAGATGCCCGATCCAGGCACGGGTCAGGTGCGCCGCGCGCGCGCGACGACCCGGGCGACGCCGTCGCATCCGGCTGCTGGCCCACGCGGCCGACCCGCCGACGTTGGCCGCGGCGACCGTCGCGGCGCTCGGCCACGCGGCGACCGTCCAGCCCGGCGCGCTGGCGAAACCATTCATCGGTCGGCGCGCGAGGCGGACGGCGCCGCGAACTGCCGATCGACCAGCGCCCGATACCCGGCATGCTGCGCATACAAGACCGCATGCGTGCCGCTGCCGGTGATCCGGCCGTCTTCCAGCATGCAGATGCGATCGGCCCCGAGCACGGTCGACAGCCGGTGCGCGATCACCAGGTTGGTGCGTCCGCGCATCAGGCGTTCCAGCGCCTGCTGGATCGCGTGCTCGGTCTCGGTATCGAGGCTGGCGGTGGCCTCGTCCAGCAGCACGATGCGCGGGTCGCGCGCGAACACCCGCGCGATGTTGATCCGCTGGCGCTGGCCGCCGGAGAGGTTGCCGCCCTGTTCGGTCAGCCGGGTGTCGAAGCCCTCGGGCAGCGCCTCGATGAACGACAGCGCCCGCGCGGCCTCGGCCGCCTCGCGCACGCGCCGATCGTCGAGGTCGGCCGCACCGTAGCGGATGTTGTCGCGGATGGTGCCCGGCATGATCGGCGCGTGCTGGGCCACGTAGCCGAACAGTCCCCGCCATGCCGGCAGGTCGAACGCGTCGATCGAGCGCTCGCCGTAGACGATCCGGCCCGCCTCCGGCGCGTGGAAGCGCAGGATCAGCGACATCACGGTCGACTTTCCCGCACCGCTCGCGCCCACCAGCGCGGTGGTCGTGCCGGGCGCCAGCACCAGGTCGAGACCGTCCAGCGCCGGGCGCACGCGGCCGGGATAGGTGAAGCGCACCGCCTGCAGCGCCAGCGGCGCATCCTCGCCCGGCACCGCGGTGCCGCCGCCGGCGTCCTCGTCCGCTGCGTCGAGCAACTCGCTCAACCGCGCCGATGCGCCCTTGGCCGCCTGCAGTTCGGTGACGAAGCCGCCGATCTGGCCGAGCGGCCCCGCCACGCTGAAGATGTAGAGCACGAAGGCGGTGAAGGTGCCCATGCTGAGATCGCCGCTGCCGACCCGCATGCCGCCGTAGACCAGGATCACGACCAGCGCGAACACGACGGCCAGCCCGCTGACGGACTCCAGCAGGATCGCCAGCCGCGACATCCGCCACTGCTGGTGCGCGAGGTCGCCCACCTCGGCGGTGCAACGCGCCGCTTCGGCCCGTTCCGCGCCGTGCGACTTCACCAGGCGGATCTCGGAGAACACCTGGGTCAGCACGCCGCCGAGCCGCGCCTTGCGCGCCTGCAGATCGGCGGCGACGGATTCCATGCGCACCACCGCCGGAGCCGCCAGCACGAAAGCCACCGCCACGCTGCCGATCAGCACCAGGGTCAGCGCGCCGTCCAGCCAGGCGAGGATCGCCACCGCGCCGACCAGGGTCACGATCCCCGTGCAGGCGCTGACCACCTGTTGCGTGCCGAGTTGCGACAGCGCCTCGCAGTCGCTGACCACGCGGCTGACCCGCGTGCCGGTGTCGCCTTCATCGAACTGCCGCACCGGCAGGCGCAGCAGTTTCGACAGCACGCGTTCGCGCAGGCGCGCCGCGATGCCGACCGCGTTGTGCGCGAGGATCAGTTCCGCCACCGCAGACAGGGCGGTGCCGGCCAGCAGCGCGACGACCAGCAGCAGCGCGGTCATGCGATACGGCTCGCCGGCCGACAGCGCATCGACCGTGCGCTGGGTCAGCAGGGGAAAGGCCAGCGAGGCCAGCGCACCGGCGATGCTCAGCACCGCCGCCGCGGTCAACGCGGGGGCGGACGGTCGCACACTGCCGAGCAGCGCCAGCAATCGCGCATAGCTCTGGCGCGCTGGCGATCCGGTCGGGGCGGGGTCGGTGCTGGCATGCATGGTCGATGATCCTGCCGGTGGTCCTAGCGGGGCGCTTCGTCCTACGCCGGAACGGCCAGCCTGGTCGCATGCCCGTGGCGCCGGCGTGGACGCGCGACTGAGGTTGCGCCCGGCGTCGCCACCCTGCCCACACCACATGGGCCGAGCGCACGGCCGGCACGCCGGCGATCGCGACGGCGGTGGTCGGCGCGAGGCTCACTGTCCGCGCCACGGCCTAGGTCGCGGCCAAGGCGACGCCGCCGCGGGCGAGGATCCACGAGCGACGTTCGTTCGCGTACCAGGACCTGCGTCGCACCTGATCGCCGGTTCCTAGAAGCTTGCGGCAAGCCATGCCGCCGTCCGCGGCGCGATGGAACCCGGACCGCACCGGCGCCGTCATGTGCCGATCGTGAGCATCGGTCGCGACGTGCGGCGACGCCGCCCGCGTACCGCGCCATCGGGCCGTTCGCCGTCCTCATGCGCCCTGCCGCAGTCGCTCCGGAGGCACGACGTACAGGAGTACGCAGGTCACCACGTTGATCGCGAGATGGGCCAGCATCAGCGGCACCAGGTCGTGGCCGTTGGCGGCGAACCAGGTGCCGAAGACGGCGCCGACGGTGGTGGCCGCGAGCACGCCCGCGGGCCCCTGCGCGCGATGCGCGATGCCGAACAGCAGCGCCGGCAGCAGCACGGCCACCGGGATCGCGACGACCGGCGGCGCCGTCTGCAGCGCGATGAAAGTCACCGCGGTCTGCAGGAAACCACGGAACAGCAGTTCCTCCAGTGGACTGGCGTAGGCGCTGCTTCACAGTTCCGCCAGCAGGCTGCGCCGGTTCCGGTAGCGGCCGGCATCGGCTTCGACCGGTGGCTCCGGCACGCCGAGCAGTCGGATGGCGAGCCCGTCGACCAGCAGGCCCTTGGCGACATAAGTCGCGAGCACGAGGCCGACGACCTCGGCCAGCAGGCGCAGCGGCGAGGTGAGCGGCTTGAAGCCCAGGTCGGACGGACTCGCGCCGGTGGCGACCGCGGCGCCGCAGCCCGCCGCGGCGCACACCGCCACCACCACGTCGCCACGCAGGTTGGGCTTCGGTAGGAACCACAGGAACAGGAACAGCGCGGCGATCGCGGCGACCACAGCGGCAGTGACGGTGACACTGTCGTACATCATCGGAGGTTCCTGCTCGTCGCGGCGTGCGGCGGCGATGCGCGCCGCGCCCGCGGCCCGGTGGACGGGCGGTGGCTCAATCCCACACTTCGCGGACGAGTTCGTCCGGTGCGGAGGCGGGATTCCAGTTCCTGCCGAAGACCAGCCAACCCTGGCGAAGGCCACCGCCCGGTTCGCGGATGCGCACCCGGAAGGTCGTCTGGTTCTCGCTGCGCAGCAGACCCCCGGGGCCCTCGAAGGACGCCGCGCCGCGATACGACAGCACCACCACGCCGCGTCGCTTCGCCCACGCGTCGATGCGCTTCTTCCAATAGACCTTGCCCCAGGCGAGCATGAGGTAGGCCGCCGCCGCGATGCCGCCGACGAAGCCCACCCACTGCAGGATCTCCATCGCGTCCGCCTCCGGTCCGGGCGGCCACGAGCCGCATCGAGAGCCGCATGGAATCGCACGCCGGCGCCCGACACCCGTGCCGGAAGTCCGTGCGCGCGGCGAATGTCGTGAAGAACGCGCGAGCGGCGTGCTGCCGGTGAACGACCGCGCGACGTCCCGGCATGGCGACGGGGACCAGGGGCCCGCGTGGACAGTCCAGCGCGCGCGTCGCAAGATCGACGCGTCCTTCCCCATCCGGATGACCCACGCCATGCGCCTGCCCACCCTCCTGCTCTGCCTCGCCGCGCTGCCCGTGGCCGCGCACGACGTGATCCCGGAACACGAGAAGGAGGCCGCGCAGCGCCTGCTGGCCGATGGGCCGAAGGAGACGCGCGGTGTGGAGTCGGCCGCCGAGATCGGCAGCGTGCCGCTGGATGGCGAGATCCCGGGCGCCGAGGGCACGGTGCTGCGCGCACGGCACTTCGTGCTGGCGCCCGGCGCGCAGATCGCGGTGCACGAGCATCAGCAGCGCCCGGGCATGGCCTACGTGCTGGAGGGCGAGCTCACCGAGTACCGCAACGATGCCGATGCGCCGATCAAGCGCGGCGTCGGCGCCGCGGCGTTCGAACGCACCGGCGTCGTGCACTGGTGGAAGAACGAGACCGACCGGCCGGCGCGCGCGCTGGTGGTGGACATCGTCGACGCGGCAGCGCGCTGAGCGGTGCGAGACGTCCTCGGGATCGCCGCACTCGTCGGAGCGCTCGGCTTCGCCGCGGCAGGCTATTCGCTGATGGACTCCAGCGGCTACGAGAAGCTGCTGGCGCTCTTCATGTGGCTGGGGTCGTTCGGCCTGTTGCTGGTGGGCCTGGGCGCGCTGCGCGACTCGCGCCATCCGGGCGTCGCGCGCGCGGCGAAGGGATTGTTCTGGATCCTCGTCGGCCTGATGGCGTTGCTGACCTTGGTCGAGCGATTCGGTGGCGCGTGAGCACGGCGCCGCGGCAGGGTCGGCGCTCGGCCGCGGCATCGGAACCCGCCGCGAGCATGGGGGTTGCGGTCGCCCGCAAGCGGGCTCCTACGTCACGCGGCGCCTCGCGTAGGAGCGCGCTTGCGCGCGACCGCGGCAGCGGAACCCACCGCAAGAATGGGGGTTGCGGTCGCCCGCAAGCGGGCTCCTACATCACGTGGCACCTCGCGTAGGCGCGCGCTTGCGCGCGACCGCGGCATCGGAACCCGCTGCGAGCATGGGGGTTGCGGTCGCCCGCAAGCGGGCTCCTACATCACGCGGCACCTCGCGTAGGAGCGCGCTTGCGCGCGATCGCGGCAGCGGGACCGGCCGCGAGCATGGGGGTTGCGGTCGCCCGCAAGCGGGCTCCTA
>JAJTHZ010000169.1 GCA_021299185.1 Lysobacteraceae bacterium
AAGCCACGTGCGCCGCACCAAGCCCGCCGCGACAGCCCGCTGCGCTTGAACGCCGCTACCCGCTTCGCCCAAACCGCCCGCTTCGACTCCCGCGCCATCGCGCACCTCCTTCGACTGGGCGCGCGAGGTTGCGGCTGCGCGTGAAGCAGGGCAAGGTGTGGTCACCGGACGCTTAACTCCCGGCGGCCAACAGTGCACGCATGGGCATGCAGCCGGCCCACACTTGGAATTCAGTGGGCCAATTGTCTCAACAGCACAGGATATCTATGCATTGATGGCCGATCGATCCTATGCGGCGATCGTGGTCGAAGCAGCGCCGGAACTGTAGTTGCACAAGGAGCCTCGGAATCACTATGCACTCGCGATTGGGGCGAGGGACCTCGTTGAGACAGTGGTTCCCGGCTCAATGGCCGACTGCCGCGCACGACTTAAGGACTGGATCGAATCTGCAAATCTCACCAACCAGGAGCGAAAGGCAATCGAAAAGGTGGTGTCCGCCTTCGACGACCGATCTTGACTCAGGTCTTCTGGCAATTCGGAGCTGGCAGCAGACTCCGAGTGCTTACGGACAGATGCCCTTCGAAACGTCGACATTCATGACCGGGGCGTTTTCCCGGTCGAAGTACGCGTAGCGGACGAAGGCACCCTCACTGATCATCGCTCGCAGCGCTCGGTCGCCGCAGATCGACTGCAACGAGCTCTGGCGCAGCGCGGGCACGAGCATCTTTAGGTTGAGGTCCGCAAGCACTGCCTGCGAAAAGCGTTGCGCATAGATCAGGTTGGCGCCGCTAACCGTGATCGATTCGAGCGTCGTCTCGTCGTCGAGCACCATCGGCAATTGGGGCGCGAGCGCCTTGTGCGTTCGCTCCAGCGCCGACTTGAGCTTCGGAGATGGGTCGCAGTTCGAGAGAGAGACCGTCGACGAGTGTTCGGCAGCGATGCGCCACGCACCATCCACCTTCGCGAGGTCCAAACGGTACTCCGGGTCGACATGGCACTTGACCTCCGCGGTCCGGGTGGCACGGACGGTGGCTCGCTCACCGTCCTCGACGACCGAAACGTCTCGAAAGGTCTGCTGATCGCCGCGTGCTTTGGCGATCTTGTAGAGTTCCTGGGCCGCCGTCTGGAGCTGTGCGCCGGTCAATTCCAAGCGATGCTCCCCGTCACGAAGCGAGGTGATCTTCGCATCCGCCAGATACAGGGAAGCAGCGGAGGGATCGAACCGATTGTTGCGCTCCACGAATACCTCGAAGAACGATTGAGCCGACTCCGTGACCGACGCGCCGCTGAGCAAGACTGCACAAGCGACTACCATGGCGCTGCCGATCATGCTCACTCTCCGATCTGAAGTGCGCTGCGTGTCCACGCGGCGCTCACGAATTGTACGCAATCGGGGCGTCCACTCAAGCGCCAAGGTAAACTTCGCGGCGCCTGGAACCGGTCCGCTGGCTCGCTTCGTCCGAGTACCATCGCCCCTATGACGCAGTCCCTCGACATCCTGCAGCGCACCTTCGGGTATGCGGCCTTCCGCGGCCCGCAGCAGGCGATCGTCGAGCACGTCGCGGCCGGCGGCGACGCCCTGGTGCTGATGCCGACCGGCGGTGGCAAGTCGCTGTGCTACCAGGTGCCGGCCCTGCTGCGCCCGGGCACGGCGATCGTGGTCTCGCCGCTGATCGCCCTGATGCAGGACCAGGTCGATGCCCTGGTGCAGCTCGGCGTGCGCGCGGCCGCACTCAACTCCAGCCTGCCGCCCGGCGAATCGGCGCGCATCGAGCGCGCGATCGAGGACGGGGACCTGGACCTGGTCTATGTCGCGCCCGAGCGCCTGCTCACCGGGCGCTTCCTTGATCTCCTGGACCGCGCGCGCATCGCCCTGTTCGCGATCGACGAGGCGCACTGCGTCTCGCAGTGGGGCCACGACTTCCGGCCCGAATACCGCGGCCTCGACGTGCTGCACCGGCGCTGGCCGCAGGTGCCGCGCATCGCGCTCACCGCCACCGCGGACGCGCCGACCCGGCGCGAGATCGTCGAGCGGCTGGAACTCGGTGAGGCGCGCGAGTTCGTGTCCTCCTTCGACCGCCCCAACATCCGCTACTCGGTGGTCGCCAAGGACCGCCCGGAGCGCCAGCTGCGCGATTTCCTGGCCCGCCACCGCGGCGCGGCCGGGATCATCTACTGCCAGAGCCGGCGCAAGGTCGAGGACACGGCCGCCGCGCTCGCCGCCGACGGCATCACCGCCCTGCCCTACCACGCCGGGCTCGACGCGGGCGTGCGCGCGACCAACCAGCGGCGCTTCCTGCGCGAGGACGGCGTGGTGATGGTGGCCACGATCGCCTTCGGCATGGGCATCGACAGACCGGACGTGCGCTTCGCCGCCCACCTCGACCTGCCCAAGAGCGTCGAAGGCTACTACCAGGAAACCGGCCGCGCCGGCCGCGACGGCGAACCGGCCGAAGCCTGGATGCTGTACGGGCTGGCCGACGTGGTCGGCATCCGCCACTTCATCGACACCAGCGAAGCCGGCGAGGAGCGCAAGCGGCTGGAGCGGCGCAAGCTCGATGCCCTGCTCGGCTGGTGCGAGACCACGCGCTGCCGCCGACAGGGCCTGCTCGCGGCCTTCGGCGAGGACTACCCGCGGCCCTGCGGCAACTGCGACAACTGCCTCGACCCGCCGCGCACCTTCGACGCCACCGAGGCGGCGCGGATGGCGCTGAGTTGCGTCTATCGCAGCGGCCAGCGCTTCGGCGTCGGGCATCTGACCGACATCCTGCGCGGCGAGCAGACCGAGCGCGTCGCGTCCTTCGGCCACGACCGCCTGACGACCTTCGGCATCGGGCGCGCGCTCGACGAACGCCGCTGGAAGGGCGTGTTCCGCCAACTGCTCGCGCTGGGCCTGCTGGAGACCGATCCCGACGGCCATGGCTCGCTGCGCCTGACCGAGGCCAGCCGGCCGGTGCTGCGCGGCGAAGCGCCGGTGCTGCTGCGCGAGGAAGCAGCCCCGGTCGCCGGTGGCCGGCGGCGCGGCAAATCGACGGCGCCAGGCGAGACCGCGGTCGCGCCGGCCGACGACCCGCTGTTCGAGGCCTTGCGCGCGCTGCGCGCGCGGCTGGCGCGCGAGCAGAACGTGCCCGCCTACGTGATCTTCCACGACAGCACGCTGCGCGCGGTGGCGGCGCTGCGCCCGCGCGACCGCCACGCGCTGGCCGGCGTGCCGGGGATCGGCGGCGCGAAACTGGATCGCTACGGCGAGGCCCTGCTCGAGGTGGTGCGCGGCCAGCATGACTTCGCCGAGGCACCCGCCGCATGAGACCCCGGCTCCGCTGGCTGCAGGTCCTCGCGCTGCTGCCGGCGATGATCATCGCGCCCGCGGCGCAGGCCTGGGGCCCGCTGGGCCACGAGGTGGTGGCCGAGATCGCCGCGCGCGAACTCACGCCGGAAGCCACCGCGATGGTCGAGGACCTGCTCGGCGACCGCGCGGGCCCCGCGTTGCGCGAGGCCTCGACCTGGGCCGACGGCCTGCGCGCCTTCGAGGGGCTCGGCATGACCGCGCCCTACCACTACGTCAACTTCCCGCGCGATTCGTGCACTTTCGTGCCGCGCCGCGACTGCCCGGGCGGGCGCTGCGTGGTCGGCGCGCTGGAGCGTTTCGCGGCGCAGGTGCGCGACGGCGCCAGCCGCGAGGCGCGCGCCGCAGCCCTCAAGTGGGTCCTGCACCTGGTCGCCGACATCCACCAGCCGCTGCACGCGGGGTTCGGCGAGGACCGCGGTGGCAACGACTTCCAGGTGCGCTGGCGGGGCGAAGGCACCAACCTGCACGCACTGCTCGACTCCGGCCTGCTGCGCACGCGGCGCCTGCGCGCCGTGGGCATGGCCGATCGCCTCACCAGGCGCCTTCCGGCGCCGGCGCCGGACACGCTGCGTTGGTCGCAGGACGCGCCGCGCCGCTGGGCCGAGGAATCCTGCCGCACGGTCGACGGGGTCTATCCCGCGTCGAGCCGGATCGACGCCGCTTACGCGGAACGGACCCTGGCCCTGCTCGAGACCCGGCTCCTGCTCGCCGGGCACCGCCTCGCCGCCGCGCTGAACGCCCTCGCCGCGCGCTGAGTCGCGCGCCGCGCCATCCGACCATGGTCGGAGCGCGTCCGAACAACGATTGACCTCGGTCAAGACCCGCCGCGCCGCGCCCGGCCAGACTTGCGCCCGCACGCTTCCGTGGGGACCTCGTATGGCCACTGCAACTCAGTTCTACGACGACAAGGTCGTGAAGCAATTCACGGTCATGACCGTCGTGTGGGGCATCGTCGGCATGCTGGTCGGCGTCATCATCGCCGCCCAGCTCTACTGGCCGGAACTGCTGGGGGGCATCCCCTGGCTGTCGTACGGCCGCTTGCGACCGCTGCACACCAACGCCGTGATCTTCGCCTTCGGCGGCTGCGGCATCTTCGCCACGTCGTACTACATCGTCCAGCGCACCTGCCACGCGCGGCTGTTCCTGCCGGGGCTGGCGCAGTTCACCTTCTGGGGCTGGCAACTGATCATCGTCGCCGCCGCGGTCACCCTGCCGCTGGGCCTGACCTCGGGCAAGGAGTACGCCGAACTCGAGTGGCCGATCGACATCGCCATCGCGCTGGTCTGGGTCGCCTACGGCATCGTGTTCTTCGGCACCATCGTCAAGCGCCAGGTCAAGCACATCTACGTCGCCAACTGGTTCTTCGCCGCCTTCATCATCACCATCGCGATCCTGCACATCGTCAACAGCCTCGCGATCCCGGCCGGCGCGCTGAAGAGCTACTCGCTCTACTCCGGCGCGGTCGACGCGATGGTGCAGTGGTGGTACGGCCACAACGCGGTGGGCTTCTTCCTGACCGCGGCCTTCCTCGGGATGATGTACTACTTCATCCCCAAGCAGGCGGGCCGCCCGGTCTACTCCTACCGGCTGTCGGTGGTGCACTTCTGGGCCCTGATCTCGATCTACATGTGGGCCGGCCCGCACCACCTGCTCTACACCGCCCTGCCCGACTGGGCGCAATCGCTGGGCATGGTGTTCTCGCTGATCCTGATCGCGCCCTCGTGGGGCGGCATGATCAACGGCATCATGACCCTCTCCGGCGCGTGGGAGAAGCTGCGCACCGATCCCGTCATCAAGTTCATGGTCGTCTCGCTGTCGTTCTACGGCATGAGCACGTTCGAGGGACCGATGATGTCGATCAAGACGGTCAACTCGCTCAGCCACTACACCGACTGGACGATCGGCCACGTGCACTCCGGCGCGCTGGGCTGGGTGGCGATGATCACGGTCGGCTGCGTGTACTCGCTGCTGCCGCGCCTGCTGCAGTTGCCGGGCATGTACTCGGCGAAGCTGGTCGAGCAGCACTTCTGGGTGCACACCATCGGCGTGGTGCTCTACATCGCCTCGATGTGGATCGCCGGCGTCATGCAGGGCCTGATGTGGCGCGCCACCAACGCCGACGGCACCCTGACCTACACCTTCGTGGAGGCGCTGAAGGCGACCTACCCGTACTACCTCGGGCGCCTGGCCGGCGGAACGCTGGTGCTGCTCGGCATGTTCATCATGGCGTGGAACGTGTGGAAGACCTTCGGCCTGGCGCGTCGCGCCGAGCCGGTGGCGATCCCCGCGCCCGCGCACGCCTGAGCCGGAGGACCCGACCATGCAACATGACAAGATCGAAAAGAACGTCGGCCTGATGGGCGTGCTGGTGGCGATCGTGGTCGCCGTCGGCGGCATCGTGGAGATCGTGCCGCTGATGTTCCAGGCGCAGGTGGTGCAGCCGCTGCCCGGACAGAAGCCCTATCCGGCACTGGAGCTGGCCGGCCGCGACGTCTACCTGCGCGAGGGCTGCTACGGCTGCCACTCGCAGATGGTGCGCACGCTGCGCTTCGAGACCGAGCGCTACGGCCACTACTCGCTGGCCGCGGAATCGGTGTTCGACCATCCGTTCCAGTGGGGCTCCAAGCGCACCGGCCCGGACCTGGCGCGGGTCGGCGGCCGCTACAGCGACGACTGGCACCGCGTGCACCTGATCAACCCGCGCGACGTGGTGCCGGAGTCGAACATGCCGGCCTACCCGTGGCTGCTGGAGAAGCCGATCGACGCCGCGACGCTGAAGGCCAACATGGCGGCGCTGCGCACCATCGGCGTGCCCTACACCGAGGACGACCTGGCCGGCATCCCCGATGCGGTCAAGGGCAAGTCGGAGATGGACGCGGTGGTGGCCTACCTGCAGGGCCTCGGCCGCTACGCGCCCAAGCGCGGTGCGCCGGAAGCGACCGCACAGGTCGGCGGCGGCAGCGCCGAGTCCGGCGCGGCACCGGAGTGAGGACCTGACCATGGACCTCGGCACCCTGTCCGGCATCGCCACCGCACTGCTCATGGCCGCCTTCATCGGCGTCGTCATCTGGGCCTGGAGCAGCAAGCGCAAGACCGACTTCGACGAAGCCGCGCGCCTCCCCCTGAAGGACCGCGGCGAGGACCAGCCATGAGCACGAACTGGACCCTGTTCATCTCCATCCTGACCATCGTCAACATCATCGCCTGCTTCTGGCTGCTGTGGTGGACGCGCAAGAAACGCCCGCCCAGCCAGACCGGCGACTCGCCGTCGGCGACCACCGGCCACACCTGGGACGGCGACCTGCAGGAGTACAACAAGCCGCTGCCGAAGTGGTGGCTGAACCTGTTCTACGCCACCATCGTGTTCAGCACCGGCTACCTGGTGCTGTTCCCCGGGCTCGGCGCCTTCGCCGGCACCAAGGGCTGGTCGAGCGCCGCGCAGCACGATGCCGACGCCGCCGCGGCCGAGCAGAAACTGCGCGCGCTGTACGCGCAGTTCGATGGCATCCCGGTGCACGAACTGGCGGCCAATGCCAACGCGTTGGCGCTCGGGCGCTCGGTGTTCTCGAACCACTGCGCGCAGTGCCACGGCTCCGATGCGCGCGGCGCCAAGGGCTTTCCCAACCTCACCGACGGCGACTGGCTCTGGGGCGGCGACCCGGAGGCCGTGCTGGCCTCGATCAAGGGCGGTCGCCAGGCGGTGATGCCGCCGTGGGGACCGGTGCTCGGCGAGCAGGGCGTGACCGAGGTCGCGACCTACGTGCTCTCGCTGTCGGGCCAGCAGGCCGACCCGGCGCTGGCCGCGGCCGGCAAGGCACGCTACGACACGATCTGCATCGCCTGCCACGGGCTGGAGGGCAAGGGCAACCCGATGCTGGGCGCGCCCAACCTCACCGACGACGTCTGGCTGTACGGCGCCGACTTCGCGACCATCAGCGAAGGCATCCGCAACGGCCGCAACGGCGTGATGCCGGCGCAGCAGCCGCTGATCGGCACCGAGCGCTCGCGGCTGGCCGCGGCCTGGGTGCTGTCGCAGTCGCGCGGCACGCCGTCGGCAGCCGCCGGCGGCGCGCGCTGAGGCGGCGGGCCGGGTGTACATGTCGTCCTACAACCCGCCACCCGGCTCGCACACGCCACCGCCCGCCGAGCGTTTCGACCACCCGCCCCGGCCGCTCGCGCAGCGGCTCGGGGCGATCCTGTGGCCGAGCTTCTTCGCCGCCGGCGTGGCGACCATGGTGTTCTTCGCGGTGGTCGACCCCGAGGACCTCCACCACATCACCTGGGCCGAGGTACCGATCAGCCGCGAGGCGGGCTACACGCTGGGCTTCTTCATGTTCTGGCTGTGCACCGCGGCATCAAGCCTGTTCACCTGGATCCTGCTGCGCCCCGGCAGCCGCTTCAACGCGCCGCTGCCGCCGGAGGACTGAGATGGCCAGCCCGCTTCCCACGCCGGTGGTCACCGACGACGGCGACATGTACGCCTCGGCGGCGAAGATCTACCCGCACGAGGTCGACGGTCGTTTCCAGCGCCTGCGCAAGGCGGCGCTGTTCTGGCTGCTGGGCATGTTCTACGTGGTCCCGTGGCTGTCGTGGGACGGCCGCCAGGCCGTGCTGTTCGACCTGCCGGCGCGCCAGTTCCACATCCTCGGCCTGACCTTCTGGCCGCAGGACTTCATCTACCTGTCCATGCTGTTGATGATGGCGGCGTTCTCGCTGTTCTTCTTCACCGCGCTGGCGGGGCGCCTGTGGTGCGGCTACGCCTGCCCGCAGACGGTGTGGACCGAGACCTTCCTGTGGATCGAGCGCTGGACCGAGGGCACGCGCAACCAGCGCATGAAGCTCGACGCGGCGCCAATGTCGTGGGACAAGTTCCGCCGCAAGGCGGGCAAGCAGGCGCTGTGGATCGCCTTCGCGGCCTGGACCGGCTTCACCTTCGTCGGCTTCTTCACCCCGATCCGCGAGCTCGGCGCGTCGATCCTGTCGTTCCAGGTCGGTCCGTGGGAGGGCTTCTGGATGCTGTTCTACGGCGGCGCCACCTACGGCAACGCCGGCTACCTGCGCGAGCAGGTGTGCAAGTACATGTGTCCTTACGCGCGCTTCCAGGGCGCGATGTTCGACCGCAACACGCTGGTGATCTCCTACGACGCGGCGCGCGGCGAGCCGCGCGGCGCACGCAGGAAGAGCGCCGATCCGAAGACGCTGGGGCTGGGCGACTGCACCGACTGCACGGTCTGCGTGCAGGTGTGCCCGACCGGCATCGACATCCGCAATGGCCTGCAGTACGAGTGCATCGCCTGCGGCGCCTGCGTGGACGCCTGCGACGCGGTGATGGACAAGATGGGCTATGCGCGCGGGCTGGTCCGCTACAGCACGCAGAACGCGATCGAGGGCAAGCCCTCGCGGGTGCTGCGCCCGCGCATCTTCGTCTACAGCGCGATCCTGCTCGCGCTGGGGGTCGGCTTCTCGGTGTCGCTGGCTTCGCGGGTGCCGCTGATCGTCGACGTGCTGCGCGACCGCAACGCGCTCTATCGCGAGACCAGCGCCGGAATCGAGAACGCCTACACGCTGAAGGTGATGAACAAGGACGGCCACGAGCACCACTACGAGATCGCCGTCGAGTCGCCGGTGCCGCTGTCGATCAGCACGCCGTCCGGTGCCCACCACGACGACGACGACGAGGATGACGACGGCGGGCATCGGCGCCGCCTGCGCCATTTCGAGGTCGACGCCCAGCACCTGCGCGAGTTGCCGCTGACCCTGACCGCGGCGCCGGGCACGGCGCGCGGCCGCATCGACGTGGTGTTCGTGGTCACCAACGAGACCGACCGCGGCGTCACCTACCGGCAGAAATCCGCCTTCTTCGCACCACCCTGAGGATCCCGACGATGGACCTGTCGCTGCCCCGCCCCTGGTACCGCGAACCGATGCTCTGGCTCGTGATCGCCATCCCCGTGCTCACCATCCCCGCCGGCCTCGCCACGCTGTGGATCGCCGGCGCCGACCCGGGTGCGCTGTCCAGCGCCGACACCGACGCGCGCCGCATCGGCCAGATGCAGTTCGCCGACGTGTCGCCCGACCTCGCGGCGGCGCGGCTCGGCCTGCGCGGCACCGCGGTGGTCGAGGTCGACCGCACGCGGGTCGAAGTGCACCTGGCCGGCGCCGCGGAGGGCAGCCTGGTCCTGGTGCTGCAGCACGCGACGGACGCGCGCCGCGACCAGCGCGCGACGCTGGAAGCGATCGGCAACGGCCGCTGGGTCGCGCGCGTGGCGCCGCTCGGCCACGACGCCTGGAACGCCCGGCTCGAGTCGTCGGCCGGCTGGCGGCTCGCCGGGCGCGTCGCGCACGACGCGGTGGCGTTCGACCTGGTGCCGGCGGTGGACGCCGGCTGAGCGATGGACGCCGCGGCCACGGTCTGTTTCCACTGCGCCGAGCCGCTGCCGGCGCGCGGACGCTGGACGGCCGAGGTCGACGGCGCGAGCCGCGCGTTCTGCTGCGCCGGCTGCGAGGCCGCCGCGCTGCTGATCCGCGACGCGGGACTGGCCGACTACTACCGCGTGCGCCGCGAGCCCGCGCGCCGCGCCGACGGCGCTGCGTTCGACTGGACCACCTGGGACGGCGAGGCCGTGCAGGCCGCGCACGTCCGCGACGACGGCGGGCGGCGCGAGATCACCGTGCTGGTCGAGGGCATCCGCTGCGCGGCGTGCGGCTGGCTGATCGAGCATGCGCTCGCGCGCGAGCCCGGCGTGTGCGCGATCGACGTCAACCCGTCGACGGGACGCGCCACGCTGGCCTGGGATCCGGCGCGCACGCGGCTGGGCACGGTGCTGGAGCGCCTGTCCGGCTACGGCTACCTGGCGCACCTGCCGGGCACCGGCGACGCGGCGGCCACCGCCGAGCGCCGCCGCGCGCTCAAGCGGCTGGTGGTGGCGGGGCTCGGCATGATGCAGGGCATGATGTTCGCCGAGGCGCTGTACTTCGGCGATGGCGGCGGCATGGACGTGGCCACGCGCGACTTCTTCCGCTGGATCGGGCTCGCGGTCAGCACGCCGGTGGTGTTCTACGCCGGCTGGCCGTTCCTGCGCGGTGCCTGGATCGAATGGTCGCAGCACCGGCCCGGCATGGACCTGCTGGTGTCGACCACCATCCTGGTCGCCTGGCTGGCCAGTGCGATCGAGACCGTGCGCGGTGGCCCGGCGGTGTACTTCGACGCCGCGGTGATGTTCGTCTTCCTGCTGCTCGCGACGCGCCACCTCGAACAGGCCGCGCGCCGCCGCGCGAATGCGGCGGTGGAAGTGCTCTCGCGCGCGCAGCCGCAGGCGGCGCGCCGCATCGGCGACGATGGCGCCGCGGTGGACGTGCCGGTGCACGCGCTGCGCGCCGGCGACGTGGTGCGCGTGCGGCCCGGCGAGTCGGTGCCGGCCGACGGCGTGCTGCAGTCCGACGCCGGCGCGTTCGACGAGGCGCTGCTCAGCGGCGAATCGCGCCCGGTGGTGCGCCGCGCCGGCGAACGCGTGCTGGCCGGCAGCGTGTGCGTCGACGCACCGGCCGACGTGCGCGTAGAACGCACCGGCGCCGCGACCACGCTGGCGCAGGTCGTGCGTCTGGTGGAGCGCGCGCAGTCCGCGCGCCCGCGCGCGGCGCTGATCGCTGACCGCATCGCGTCGCGCTTCGTGGTGGTGATGTTCGGCGCCACCGCGGCGGTCGCCGGCGCATGGCTGGCCGTGGATCCGTCGCAGGCGCTGCCGGTGGCGCTGGCGATGCTGGCGGTGAGCTGCCCCTGCGCGCTGTCGCTGGCGGTGCCGGCCGGGCTCGCCGCCACCCACGCGCGGCTGGCGCGCGACGGCCTGCTGGTCCTGCGTGCCGACGCGCTAGAGACGCTGGCCGCGGTCGACACCGTGGTGCTCGACAAGACCGGCACGCTCACCTCGGGTCGCATGCGGCTGGCCGACGTGCGCCTGCTGCGGGAGATGCCGCGCGAGCGCGTGCTGGCGATCGCCGCCGCGCTGGAGCGCGACAGCCTGCACCCGCTGGCGTCCGCACTGCGCCCGCACGCGGACGACGCGCTGGTCGCCACCGCGGTGCGCGCGCTGGCCGGGCGCGGCGTCGAGGGCACGGTGGCGGGCACGCAGTGGCGGATCGGCAGCGCCACCTTCGCCGCGGCGACCGACGCCGACGCCGACGACGGCGGTATCTGGCTGGCGGATGCGCACGGCGCGGTGGCGCGCCTCGCGTTCGAGGACGAACTGCGGGTCGACGCCGCGGCGGCAGTCGATGCGCTGCGCGCACAGGGCGTCGAGGTGCGCGTGCTGTCGGGCGATGCGCCGCGTGCGGTCGGCGCCGTCGCGGCCCGCCTCGGCATCGGCCACTGGCAGGCGCGCCAGGGGCCGGAAGACAAACTCGCGGCGATCCGCACGCTACAGGCCGCGGGCCGGCGGGTGGCGATGGTCGGTGATGGCATCAACGACGCCGCGGTGCTGGCCGGCGCCGACGTCTCGGTGGCGATGGCGGAAGGCGCCGCGATGGCGCACGCCGCGGCCGACGTCGTGCTCGCCGCGCCGCGCCTCGCGCCGCTGCCGCTGCTGCTGGCCGCGGCGCGCGATACCCAGCGCATCGCGCGGCAGAACCTCGGCTGGGCTGCGGGCTACAACGCGCTCGGCCTGGTGGTCGCGGCGTTCGGCCTGGTGCCGCCGTGGGCGGCGGCGATCGGCATGTCGGTGTCGTCGCTGGCGGTGACCCTCAACGCCCTGCGCCTCGCTGCGCCTTCCCGACCCGCACAGCGATTGCAGGTCCCCACGCCCGCCCCGCCGGTGACCGCATGAGCATCCTCGTCATCCTCGTCCCGCTCAGCCTGCTGCTGGTCGGCGTGGCGGTGTGGGCATTCTTCTGGGCCGCGGACAGCGGGCAGTTCGACGACCTCGACTCGCCGGCGCTTGACGCGATCCTCGACGATCCGCCGCGCACCGACGACACGCGACGCGGTCCGCCGTGACCGACCTGCTCGCCGCCACCCTGCTCGCCGCGCTGGTCGCCGGACTCGCCGGCAGCACGCACTGCCTCGCGATGTGCGGTGGCATCGCCGGCGCGCTCGGCCTGTCGTCGCGCGCCGCCGCCGAGCGCAGCGGCCGCCCGCTGGCCTATCCGCTGGCCTACAACGCCGGCCGCATCGCGAGCTACACGCTGGCCGGCGCGATCGTCGGCGGCATCGGCGCGGGCATGGGACGGCTGGCCGGCGCCGACAGCGCGCGGCTCGCGCTGCAACTGGCGGCCGGCGTGGTGCTGGTCGTGCTCGGCCTGCGCCTGGTGGCCGGACGCCGCGGCTTCCAGTGGCTGGACGCGGCCGGCGCGCAGGTGTGGCGGCGGCTGTCGCCGCTGCTGCGGCACGTGCTGCCGGTGCGCTCGCTGCCGCGCGCGCTCGGCGCGGGCATGCTGTGGGGCTGGCTGCCCTGCGGCATGGCCTATGGCGTGCTCGGCGTGGCCTGGCTCAGCGCCAGCGCCGTCGATGGCGCGCTGGTGATGCTGGCCTTCGGCGCCGGCACCGCACCCGCGCTGGTGGCGGCGTCCGGCGCCGCGGCGTGCATCGGCGCACTGGCGGGACACCCCGCGTGGCGCGCGGCATCGGGCCTATTGATGGCGGCGGTGGGTGCGCTGACCTTGGCCGGGCCGTGGCTGCTGCCGGACGGCGGGCACGGCAGCCGGTGGCTGGACGCGATCGCCGCGGCCTGCCTGCCGGGGCTCGGCTGAAGCCGCCGGGACGGCGGACCCGCTTCGCTACGCGCGCTTGCCGTTGCGTGCGCTGACGCCGCTGTCCTCGCAGCTCGCGGCGCCGGCCGGGCTTTCGCCGGTCAGCGCATCGAGCTTGTCGAAATCGACGATGCGCACCGTCTTGCGGTGCACTTCGAGCACGCCGATCTGCTGCAGGCGGGTGAACAGGCGGCTGACGGTCTCCACCACCAAGCCGAGGTAGTTCGCCAGTTCATAGCGCGACATGCCGAGCGTCAGCACGGCCGGATCGCGCTGCAGCCGGCGATAGCGGTCGGACAGCGACTTCAGGAAGATCGCCAGCCGCTCCTGCGCGTGGCGGCGGCCCATCATCACCAGGTGCTCGTGGTCGCGCTGGACCTCGCGGCTGATGACGCGCATCAACTGGCGCTGCAGGTCGGGCACCTGCGCGGCGACCTGCGCCAGCTTGGTGTACGGGACCTCGCACACGGTGGAGCGCTCCAGGGCCTCGGCGGTGCACTGGTGGCGGTCGGTGCTGACCGCGTCGAAGCCGAGGATCTCGCCCGGCAGGTGGAAGCCGAGGACCTGGCTGTCACCCTGCTCGTTGGTGGTGTAGGTCTTGAACGACCCCGAGCGCACGACGTACAGCGAGGTGAAGGCGTGGTCGGTGCGGAAGATCGGCTGGCCGCGTTCGAGGGGCCGACGCGCCTGCAGGATCTCGTCGAGGCGGTGCAGGTCGTCGGCGCCGATCGCGGCCGGCAGGCACAGCTGGTGCAGGCCGCAGGCCGAACAGGTGCGACGCAAACGGGCAAGATCGACGACGGCGTGGGGATCGCTCATGGGCGCATGGCCTGGCCGGGATCGCTGTGCAGTGTATCGCGTGTGAACGTTCCGTGTGTCAAGCGTCGACGCGACTCGGGTCATGCAGCGCAACACCGTGCGCCAGCGCACATACAAGGTCCACCGCCGGTCGGACCCGGCCTGGGCGTGGTGGGTCGTGCTGGATTCGAACCAGCGACCTACGGATTAAAAGTCCGCTGCTCTACCAACTGAGCTAACGACCCCTGGGATCGACGCGCAGCGCTCTGCGCGCGAAGCGCGACAGTGTAGGCGCGCGCCTCTTTGGCGACAAGGCGAGCACGTGACCGCGAGTGTGGCCGAGCGTGCCAGGCGGGTTCTGAAAACCGGGCCCAGGGCTCAGGGCCCAGGTCCCAGGGCCCAGGGCCCAGTGAAGGGCGCCGACCAAGCGATGTTTCTTTGGGCCCTGGGCCCTGGGCCCTACGCGTACCGCGTCGGATCCCCCACCCCCGCGTCCACGAAACCCTGTGCCCGCAGCCGGCAGGCATCGCAGCGCCCGCAGGCGCGGCCCTGCGCATCGGCCTGGTAGCAGGACACGGTCGCGGCGAAGTCCACGCCGAGTTCGATCCCGCGGCGGACGATGTCGGCCTTCGACAGGTCGATCAGCGGTGCGTGCACGCGCAGGCCCTGCCCTTCGACGCCGGCCCGGGTGGCCAAGTTGGCCAGCCGCTCGAAGGCGTCCACGAAGGCGGGGCGGCAGTCCGGGTAGCCGGAGTAGTCGACCGCGTTGACGCCCACGAACAGGTCGCGCGCGCCGAGCACTTCGGCCCAGCCGAGCGCGACGGCCAGCATGATGGTGTTGCGCGCCGGCACGTAGGTCACCGGGATGCCCGCGGCGGGCGCCTCGGGCACCGCGATCTCGGCGGTCAGCGCGGAGCCGCCGATCGCGCGCAGGTCGACGTCGACGACCTTGTGCGCGACGGCGCCGAGCTGGCGCGCGACCGCCGCCGCCGCATCGAGTTCGGACGAATGCCGCTGGCCGTAGCGCACGCTCAGCGCATGGCAGTCGAAGCCGGCCGCGCGCGCGTGCGCGAGCACCACCGCGGAGTCCATGCCCCCGGACAGCAGCACCACGGCGCGGCGCGCGGATTCGGTCATCGGCGTGCGCTCAGCGACCGGGCTGGTCGCCCCACAGCAGCTTGTGCAACTGCAGTTGCAGGCGCGCGGGCAGGCGGTCGGCGAGCAGCCATTCGGCCAGTTCGCGCGGCGCGACCTGGCCGTGCGCGGGCGACAGCAGCACCTCGCAGCGCGCGCCGAGGTCGTGCGCGCGGATCTGCTCGCGCGCCCACTCGTAGTCGGCCCGATCGCAGACCACGAACTTGACCTGGTCGTGCGGCGTCAGCAGCGCGATGTTCTCCCAGCGGTTGCGCGCCACCTCGCCGGAGGCCGGCGTCTTCAGGTCCACCACGCGGCTCACGCGCGGGTCGACGGACGCGACGTCGAGCGCGCCGCTGGTCTCCAGCGAGACGCGGTAGCCGGCATCGCAGAGCCGCTGCAGCAGCACCAGGCAGCGCTTCTGCGCCAGCGGCTCGCCACCGGTGACGCAGACGTGCCGCGCGCCGTGCCGCGCGACCTCGGCGAGGATGGCGTCGATCGTCCACCATGCACCGCCGAAGAACGAATACGTGGTGTCGCAGTAGGTGCAGCGCAGCGGGCAACCGGTGAGGCGCACGAACACGGTCGGCCAGCCGACGTCGCGGGCCTCGCCCTGCACGGAGTGGAAGATCTCGGTGACGCGCAGCCGTTCGGGGTCGACCTGGACCCGTGGCGCGTCGTCGGCGGCGGGAGACAGCGCGGCCATGCGGCCGTGAGGATCAGCGCTGGCCTTCGAGGCGCAGCGCGCGCAGCCGGCCCTGGGCCAGCTTGCCGACGGTCTGTTCGGGGTAGAGCCGCACGACCTCGTTGAGGACCTGCTCGGCCTGCGGCCACTCCTTCAGTTCGTAGTGGCAGTAGCCGACCTTGAGCAGCGCGTCCGGCGCCTTGGCGCTGTTCGGGAAGCGCGCCAGCAGGTCGTTGAAGGTGTCGAGCGCGATGCGGTAGTTCTGCGTCACGTAGTACGACTCGCCGAGCCAGTACAGCGCGTTGTCGGCCAGCTCGCCCTGCGGATGCTCGGCCAGGAAGGCCTGGAAGCGACGCGCGGACTCGGCATAGCGGCCGTCGCGAAGGGCGGCGAAGGCCTCGTCGTAGGCGGCCTTCTCGTCCGCGGCCCCGGCGGGCGCAGCACCGGCCGGCGCATCGACGGGCGGCTCGGCCGGCGACGGCGCGGGCGCCACGGCGGGATCCGCCGGCTGTGCAGGCGGTGTCTCGGCCGGCACGGTCTGCAGCGGCTCGGCCGCCAGTTGCCCCGGCGCCGGCGGTGCAGGGAGAACGTCCATCACCGCCCCCGGGGGCGGCGCGACGCCCGCGCCGCCTTCGAGGCGGCTCAGGCGCGAGTCGAGGTCCACGTAGCGGTCGCGCTGGGCCTTCTTGAGATTCTCGATCTCGAAGGCCTGCTGCTCGACCAGCCCGCGCAAGCTCTGCACCTCGACCTGCAATTCGTTGATGCGGTTGAGCAGGTCCACCGTGGTCTGGGCCTGGCCCTGTCCCTGTGCCTGCTGCTCGAGGCGCGCCACGCGCTCGGACAGGCTCAGCCGTCCCTGCGCCTGGGCGCCGGACGCGAAAGCGGCGGCCACGAGGGCCGCCGCCAGGAACCACGGATGGCGCTGCAAGCGCATCGGGTTGCCGATTACTTCGCGGTGTAAACGATCTCGACGCGGCGGTTCTGCGACCACGCCGACTCGTCGTGGCCGTCGGCCACCGGACGCTCTTCGCCGTACGACACGACGTTGAGCTGGCCGGCCGAACCACCGTTGGCCTGCAGGGCGCCGGAGACCGCGTTGCCGCGGCGCTCGCCGAGGCCGAGGTTGTACTCGCGGGTGCCGCGCTCGTCGGCGTGGCCCTCGAGGGTGATCATCGCGCTCGGGCGGTCACGCAGGTACTTGCCGTGGCAGGCCAGGATCTCGGCCGCTTCCGACTTGATGTCGGCGCGGTCGAAGTCGAAGTACACCACGCGCTGGCGCAGGCACGGCACGGTCTCGAGGTCTTCGGGGCCGTACTTGCCGTCGTCGACCTGCGGGGTGGTCTCCGGCGGCGGGGTCGCATCGGTGACTTCCGGCTCGACAGTCTGCTTCTTGGCGCAGGCAGCCAGACCGACGGCCAGCGAGGCAGCGAGGATGAAACGGATCGGGGTGTTCATTTTCTTGGACCCTTGGAGGTTGGAGTGTCGATCAAACATCGGTCGAGCCTCACGACCCGCCGCAAATCAAAAACCTGTTACCTCGTCAGCTGCCGGAACGGCGACCACGTCGGTTCGCGCACGTCGCCGTCGGCCAGCACCAGCCGCTGGCGAACCCGGCCATCGGCGGAAACCGCGTAAAGGACGCCACGCGATCCTTCGCTGGCGGCGTAGATCAGCATGCTTCCGTTGGGCGCGAAGCTCGGCGACTCGTCCAGGTTTCCGGGCGAGAGCAGCCGGGTTTCCCCCGGGTTGCCGAGCGTGCGGTCCAGAACCGCAATACGATACACGTTTCCGTTGCCCTGCACCATAGCGAAGCGCTTGCCGTCGAAGGCGACCGTGCCACCGGCGTTGTACTCGCCGGCGAAGGTCAGGCGGCTGGCGTCCCCGCCGCCCAGCGCGACCTGGTAAAGCTGCGGCTTGCCGGCGCGATCCGACGTGAAGACCAGCGACTGGCCGTCCGGCATCCACTGCGGTTCGGTGTCGATCGAGAAGTGGCGGGTCACCTGGGTGGTGCGGCGGCTGGCGAGGTCCATCACGTAGACCTCCGGGTTGCCCGACTTCGACAGGGTCAGCGCCAGCCGGCTGCCGTCCGGCGAGAACGCCGGCGCGCCGTTGATGCCCTTGTAGGCCGCCACCACCTCGCGCTGGCCGGTGCCGATGTCCTGGATGTAGATCGACGAGTTGCCGCGCTCGAACGACACGTAGGCCAGCTTGCGGCCGTCCGGCGACCACGCCAGCGACAGCAGCGGCTCGCCCGAGCGCACCACGGTCTGCGGGTTGAAGCCGTCGGAGTCGGCAACCATCAGCGTGTACTGGCGGTTGCGGCCGCTGCCGGTGGACGTGATGTAGGCGATGCGGGTCCAGAACGCGCCGCGGATGCCAATGATCTTCTCGTAGACGAGGTCGGCGACCTGGTGCGCCGCGCCGCGCAGGTCACCCGCGCGCGCGCTCACCGCCCAGCCCGCCATGCGCTGCTGCTTGGCGACGTCGAACAGCTCGAACTCGACGCGATAGCCGCCGCCCTCGGCGTCCAGAAGGCGGCCGATGACGAGGAAATCCTGCTTGAGCACGCGCCAGGTGGCGAACTTCACCTCGGCCTCGCGCGCCGGGTATTCGACCACGTCGCGCCGCTCGAGCGCGCGGAACTGGCCGACGCGGTTGAGGTTGGCGGCGACCACCGCCGCGACGTCGGTGTCGGGCGGCAGGCCGGCGCTTTCGTTGGCGAACGGCACCACCGCGATCGGGATCGCCGACGGGCTGCCGTTGACGATGTCGACGGTGAGGCCCTGCGCGCGGGCACCGGAGGCGCAGGCGAGCAGCAGGAACAGGGCGAAGCGGAGGATCAGGGTCGGCATGGGGTCACCCGTCGTAGCGGAACACGAAGTCGATGGTGCGCTGGAACACGGATTCGTAGCCCTGGTAGGGCAAGGGCTGGGCGCGCATCACCGCGGCCTCCAGCGAGCGCTGGGTCAGGGGGTCGCCGTTGCACGGCGGCACCACCGAGGCGGACATCACCTCGCCGCCGGGCAACTGCACGATGCGCACGGTGCAGCGCAGGCCGGGACGCGCGGTGTCGGGGCGCAGCCAGGCCATGGTCACCACCTGCTGCAAGGCGAAGACGTAGCGCGCGCGCAGGTCGTTGTCGGTGCCGCCGGTACCGGCGCGCTGGGCGTTCTCGCGCACCTCGAGGCCCTCGACCCGCTGGCGCTCTTCGGTGCGCTCGCGCGCGTCGCGCTGGCGGTCCTCCAACTGCGCGAGGCGCTGCTCCTCGACCTTGCGCCGCTGCTCGGCGGCCTCGCGCAGGCGGCGGATGTCCTCCAATTGCTGCTGGCGCTCGCGCTCCATCTCGGTCAGGCGCTGCTGCGCCTCGAGTTCGATCTGCTCGCGCTTGCGCCGCTCCTCCTGCTCGCGCTGCTCGTCCAGCGCCGGCAACTCGCCGTCGCGCGCGACGCGCTCGCGGTCGACCGTGTCCTCGGCCGGCGGCGGTGCCGGCGGAAGCGGCGGCGGGGGCGGCGCCTCGATCTCCGGCTTCGGCGGTTCGGGCTTGGGCGGCTGCGGGCGCGGCCGCGGCACCGCCGCGCGGGTGGTCTTCGGCGGCGAGTAGTCGACCAGCATCGCCTCGATCACGGGGCCTTCGAGGTTCAGCGGCGCGACGCACTCGATGGTGAAGAAGCCGGGAAGGGCGAGCCGCGCGACCGCGTCGTTCCAGGTCTCGCAGCGCAGGGTCGCGGCCCACAGCCCGGCCAGGAACAGGGCGTGGATCGCCAGCGAGAGCAGCAGCGGGCCGAATTGGTCGTCGCGGCGGTCCACGGGTCAACGGCGGGCCGGGGCCGGCTCCTGGATCGGGGCGCTCATCAGGCCCACGCGCGGCGCGCCGGCCTGCTGCAGCAGGACCATCGCCTGGTAGACCCGGCCGTAGGGGACGCGCTCGTCGCCGCCGATCAGCACCGGCACGTTGGGGTTGGCGCGCACGAAGGCCGACACCTTGGTCACCAGCGCGGCCTCGTCGAGGGCCTCGCGCTCGGCCTTGCCGAGGGTGAGGAAGTAGGCGCCGTCCTGGTCGACCGTGACCACCACCGGGTCGGTCTTGTTCTCCAGCGAACGCGCGTTGGACTTCGGCAGCTCGATGTCGACGCCGAGGTTGAGCAGCGGCGCGGTGACCATGAAGATGATCAGAAGCACCAGCATCACGTCGATGTACGGCACGACGTTGATGTCGGCCATCGCGCGGCGGCGACGGCCCTTGCGGGAGGAAACGCTGGCGCCCATCGGGTCGTCCTGCGGGGGTCAGGGGGATCGAACGGTCATCGGGGCCGGCCGGGGTTCAGCCGTTGTCCTCGACGTGCGACTGCCGCTGGAGGATCTGCGAGAACTCCTCCTGGAAGGTGTCGTAGCGTGAATTGAGCCGGTCGACCTTGTTCGAATAGCGGTTGTAGGCGATCACCGCCGGGATGGCCGCGAACAGGCCCATGGCGGTGGCGATCAGCGCTTCGGAGATGCCCGGCGCGACCATCGCGATGGTGGCCTCCTTGACCGAGGCCAGGCCGTGGAAGGCGACCAGGATGCCCCACACCGTGCCGAACAGGCCGACGTAGGGGCTGGTCGAGCCCACGGTGGCGAGGAATTCGAGGCTCTGCTCGAGCCGGTCCACCTCGCGCGAGACGGTGACCCGCATGGCGCGCTGCGCGCCCTCCAGCATCACCCGCGCATCCATCTGCCGGCGGTTGCGCAGGCGGGCGAACTCGCGGAAGCCGGCCTCGAACACGCTTTCCAGGCCCGCCAGCTGGCCGCTGCGCGCGGTGAGTTCCTTGAACAGCGCGGCGAGGTCGGTGCCCGACCAGAAGCGCTCCTCGAACTCGTTGGCCTCGCGCATCGCGCGGTCGATCATCGCCTTCTTGCGCAGGATGATCATCCACGACGCCACCGAAGCCAGCAGCAGCGCGAGCATGACCAGCTGCACCGGCAGGCTGGCGTGCAGGATCAGCTGCAGGTAGTCGAGTTCCTGGTTCATCGAGACCACTCCGGGAGCGAAAGCAGGTGTCTGGGGATGGGCTTCGGGCGGAAGGTCCCCGCCGCGAGGCAGGCCGCGCGCACGCGCGCGGCCACGATGGGGCGATTGTCCGCGATGCGAACCGCATCCTGGCTGAACCGCAGGCTGGCGCCGCCCACCTCGTCGACCTGGCAGGACACGAGGAGTTCGTCGTCCAGCCGCGCCGGGGCAAGGAAGCGCAGTTCCACGTCGGTCACCGCGAACACCAGGCCGTGCTCGGCGGCGAGCCGGGACTGGTCGACCCCGGCCGCGCGCAGCCATTCCGTGCGCGCGCGCTCGAGGAAGCGCAGGTAGCCGGCATGGTAAACCACGCCGCCGGCGTCCGTGTCCTCCCAGTAGACGCGCACCCGCCAGGTGAAGGGCGCGTGGAGCCGCTCAGCCACCGGCGGGCCCGCCGTCGAACAGGTCGGCGACCGGCGCGTCCGCACGGCGCGGCGGCGCCAGCCCGAAATGGCGGTAGGCCTTGGCCGTCGCCATGCGGCCGCGGGCGGTGCGGACCAGGAACCCCTGCTGGATCAGGTAGGGCTCCAGCACGTCCTCGATGGTGCCGCGCTCCTCCGACAGCGCCGCGGCCAGCGACTCCACGCCCACCGGCCCGCCGTCGAAGCTCTCGATGATGGTGGTCAGCATCCGCCGGTCGAGGACGTCGAAGCCCTCCGGATCGACCTTGAGCATCGCCATCGCAGCATCCGCCAGCGCGCGGGTGATGGTGCCGTCGCCCTTGACCTGGGCGTAGTCGCGCACCCGGCGCAGCAGGCGGTTGGCGATGCGCGGCGTGCCGCGCGCGCGGCGCGCGATCTCGTCCGCGCCCTCGCCCGCGCACTCGATGCCGAGGATCCGCGCCGAGCGGCGCACGATCGCGCCCAGTTCCTCGCGGCTGTAGAACTCGAGGCGCTGCACGATGCCGAAGCGGTCGCGCAGCGGGCTGGTCAGCAGGCCGGCGCGGGTGGTCGCACCGATCAGGGTGAACGGCGGCAGGTCGAGCTTGATCGAGCGCGCGGCCGGGCCCTCGCCGATCATGATGTCGATCTGGAAGTCCTCCATCGCCGGATAGAGCACCTCCTCGACCACCGGCGACAGGCGGTGGATCTCGTCCACGAACAGCACGTCGTGCGGCTGCAGGTTGGTCAGCAGCGCGGCGAGGTCGCCGGCGCGCTCGATCACCGGGCCCGAGGTCTGGCGCAGGTTGACGCCCAGTTCGGCCGCGATGACGTGCGACAGCGTGGTCTTGCCCAGCCCCGGCGGGCCGAAGATCAGCACGTGGTCGAGCGCTTCCTGGCGGCCCTTGGCGGCCTCGATGTAGATCGACAACTGCTCGCGCACGGCCTGCTGGCCGAGGTACTCGGCCAGTTTGCGCGGGCGGATGCTGGCGTCGAGCGCGTCCTCCTCGCGGGAGGCGGCGCCCGAGACGAGGCGGGAAGGTTCCATGGGCGCCTAGGATACCGGCAGCGCGCGGCGCGCGCCGGCCTCGCGCGCGCTCAACGCAACGCGGCCTTCAGCGCCTTGCGGATGATCGCCTCCGCGCTGTCGCCGCTTTCCGCGACCTTGGCCACGAGCCGCGTGACCTCGGCCGGCTTGTAGCCCAGCGCCTGCAGCGCGACCGTGGCCTCGGACACCGGGTCGGCAGGCACCGGCGCGGCGCCGCCGCGCAGCGTGGGCAGGCCGCTGGCGATGCCGTCCACGCGGTCGCGCAGTTCCACCACGATGCGCTCGGCGGTCTTCTTGCCGATGCCGGGGATGCGGGTCAGCGCGGCCACATCGCCGCCCTGCACCAGGCGTGCGAACTCGTCCACGCCGGCGCCGGAGAGGATCGCCAGCGCGGTCTTGGCGCCGATGCCGCTGACCTTCAGCAGGGTGCGGAACAGCATGCGCTCGGCCTCGCGATGGAAGCCGTACAGCGCGACCGTGTCCTCGCGCACTGCGTAGTGGGTGAACAGCGCCACCTCGCGGCCGGTCTCCGGCAGTTCGTAGAAGGTCGACATCGGCGCTTCGAGCTCGTAGCCGACGCCGCCGACGTCGACCACCAGCCACGGCGGCTGCTTGCTCGCGAGGATGCCGCGCAGGCGTCCGATCATCGGCGTCTCCAGAAGGTGCGGGGCAGGCCCAGGCGCGCCACCGAGGCGCGCGTGTGGGCGTGGGTGATGGCGATCGCCAGCGCGTCGGCGGCGTCGGGCTGGGGTTTCTGCGGCAGCGCGAGCAGCAGGGCGACCATGTGCTGGACCTGGACCTTGTCGGCGCCGCCGGCGCCGGTCACCGCCTGCTTGATCTCCTTCGGGCCGTATTCCTGCACCGCGAGGCCGCGCGCCACCACCGCGCAGATCGCCGCCCCGCGCGCCTGGCCGAGCTTGAGCACCGACTCGGCGTTGTTGCGCTGGGCGAACACCTTCTCGATCGCCACCTCGTCCGGGCGGTGCGCGTCGATCAGCGCGCCCAGCTCGTCGAAGATCTGCTTCAGGCGCAGGGCGAAGGTCTCGTTGTCGGTCAGATGCAGGGTGGCATGGTGCACGTGGCGCGCGCGCCCGGCCGGATCGAGGTCGATGATGCCGACGCCGGTGCGCTGGGAACCGGGGTCGATGCCGAGGATGCGGGGCACGTAGGGGGGCTGGGGGCTGAGTGGCACGCGGATTGTAGGGTGCAATGAGTGCGGCGCATTGCACCGGCGTGAAAGGGCCCAGGGCCCAGGGCCCAGAAAAGCCGCTACGAAGAACTGGTTCGGGCGCCCTGTACCCTGGGCCCTATACCCTCGGCCGCAGAGGGTATAGGGCCCAGGGTACAGAACAGCATCTGTCGGAGCCGCTCTTCACTGGGCCCTGGGCCCTGGGCCCTGAGCCCTGGGCCCTGCGCCCACCACCACGAGTGGCAACCGCCGCGCGCAGGGCATAGCATCGTCGGTGTCCGGCGGTCGCGGCGGCAGGGGCCGCGCGCGATGCCGCCCGCGCCGCAACCTGCCAGGAGTGCCGTGTCGGATCCGCTGTTCGAGCATGCCCCGGCGGCCCTGATCGCGGTCGACGAGCGGCTGCGCGTGGCGGTCGCGAACCGCGCCGCGCTGCGCCTGCTCGGCCGCGCGGTCGCCCCGCCCGCGCCGCTGGACCGGATCGCGGGCGACGAAGTCGGGTTGATGGTCAACCGCCTGCTGGCGCAGGGCGCCGGGCGCGGCGTGATCGAGTCCGAGGTGCTCGACGCCGCCGGCGCCCCGCAGCCGATGCGGATCGAGGCCGCGCTGGCCGGGCCGCGCGTGGTGCTGTCGTTCGCGCCGATCGGCGAGGACGCCAACGGGGGCCCGCCGCCCGGCTGGTGGCCGACCGGGCTGGTCGCCGCCGCCGCGCGCGAACTGCGCATGCCGCTGGTCGCCAACCTCGGCTGCGTGGAAATCCTCACCCAAGCGCCGCTGTCCGAGTCGCAGTTGTCCGGCGCGCGCACCGCCCAGGACCAGGGACGCGCCGCGCTGGCGCGGCTCGACGCGCTGGCCGACCTCGCCCGCTTCGAGGCCGGCGGCGTGCGCATCGACCGCGGCGCGCTGAACCCGATCGCGCTGATCGAGGGCGCAGTCGGCGCCATCTCGGGGCGCGCCCACCGGGTCGGGCTGTCGGCCAACACGGTGATCGACCCCGCGATGCCGACCAACCTCGCCGGCGACCCGCAATGGCTGCTGCGCGCCCTGACCCTGCTGCTCGACAACGCGCTGCGCCACACGCGCGCCGGCGGCATGGTGCTGCGCGCCAAGGTGGAGGAACGCTCGGGCCTGCGCTATCGCCTCGCCTTCGAGGTACAGGACACCGGCACCGGCGTGCCCGAGGAACTGCGACCGCATCTGTTCGAACCGCTGACCACGCGCACCGACCTGTCCTGGGATCGCGCGCAGGGCCTCGGCATCAGCCTCGCGCTGGTGCGCCGGATCGCGCGCGCGATGGCGGGCGATGCCTACTTCCGGCCGGCGGTGCCCGGCGGCAGCGTGTTCGGCTTCACCTGCGACCTGCCGCTGGAAGGCACCGCGGCGCTCACCCTGGAACCGCGCATCGCCGCCGTGCGCCACCGGCGCATGCTGCTGATCGATCCCGCGCCGATCCGCGTCGCCGCCTTCCTCGAGCAGCGCCAGCGCTGGGGCATGGACGCGCGCGCGATGCACGACGGCCGCGATGCGATCGCCGCCCTGCGCGACGGCTGGCGGCCGCAACTCGCACTTATCCACCAGGCCGCGCCGCATGCCTTCGAGGCGCTCGACGCGCTGGCCGGCGTGCGCGTGATCGGCGTGGTCCCGGTCGGCACGCCGGCGGCGAAGAAGGCGCTGCCGCGCGGACGCACCATCGAATGGATGTCGGCCCCGCTGTCGCGCGATGCGCTGCTGTCGTGCCTGGCCGGTCATCCGGTGCCGGCGCTGGCCCGCCCCGAGGGCGGCGAGGGTGCCGGCGTCGACACGCGCAGCCTGCGCGTGCTGCTGGCCGAGGACAGCGACTCCAACCGCGCCGTGCTGTTGGCGCAGTTGCAGCGGCTCGGGGTGGCGGTCGACGCGGTCGCCACCGGCTCCGACGCGGTGCGCCTCGCCCTGCAGCGCCGCTACGACCTGGTGCTGCTCGACCTCGCCCTGCCCGACCTCGCCGGCACCAACGTCGCCGAAGGCATCCGCGCCGCCGGCGGCGAGGGCATGGACGTGCCGATCCTCGCCATCACCGGCAGCGGCGAGCCGGAGGACCGCCAGCGCGCGCTGGCCGCCGGCATGAACGACCTGCTGGCCAAGCCGCTGCCGACCGACGAACTGGCGGCGGCGATCGAGAAATGGACCGGCATCGCGCCGGTCGGGCGCCAACTGGGCGGCGACGGCGGCTCGCCGATGTCGACCGACCTCCTCGCGCAGCTCGAACGCGACGTCGGCGCGGCGCTGTTCGACGACCTGCTGCGCCGCTTCGGCAGCGAACTGAAGGCGCGCTGCGACCGCCTGTCGCGCGCCGCCGCCGACCTCGACCGCGCCGCGCTGGAGCGCGAGTCGCACGCGTTGAAGTCCGCCGCGCGCTCCTACGGCGCGGCGGCGGTCGCCGACGTGGCCGCCGCGATCGAGGGCTACGCCAAGGGCGACCGCGCCAGCGCCGCCGCGGTGCTGGTGCAGACCCTGCCGGAACTGGCGCGCGCGGCGCAGGAATCGATCGAACGCCTGCTGGCGCAACGTGCGGACGAGGCCGCGCAGCGGGTCGCCCATGGCTGAAGCCGCGCTGCCCGTCGCGCTGGCCGGCCGCCCGCACGTGCTGGTGGTCGACGACAGCGATTCGCTGCGCGCGATGCTGCTGGCCTACATGCGCGACCAGCCGTGGAGCATCGCCGCGGTGGGCAGCGCGCACGAGGCGCTGCAGGCGATCGACCGCCAGCGCCCGGACCTGATCCTGCTCGACATGCAGTTGCCCGACGCGCAGGGCCTGGAGCTGTTCCACGCGATGCGCCGCCACGCGCCGCACAGCGCGATCGTGGTGATCACCGCCTACGGCTCGATCGGGCTGGCGGTCGACGCCACCCAGGCCGGCGCGATGGATTTCCTCGAGAAGCCGGTGACCCGCGAACGGCTGGTGCAGTCGGTGCGCGGCGCGCTGCAGCGGGTCCTGCTGCAGCAGCGCGTCGAGCAGGTCGCGGGCGAGCTGTCGGGGGCCGGCCTGCACGGCCTGCTGGGCGCCTCGCAGGCGATGCGCGACACGAT
>JAJTHZ010000239.1 GCA_021299185.1 Lysobacteraceae bacterium
GATCGCGCTGCGAAAGGTCGACGGCTGGCAGAGCCTCGCGCAGCCGCCCGCACCGCTTGATCTCGCCGCCTGACCGATCCACCATCAAGCCGCTGGCGACGCGCCTCGACGAGTTTCAACCAGATTCGCGACACGACCCGCGACGTTTTCGTCTGCCTGTACAAGTTGAGTGTACAAGTTGAGTAATTCTCCGACACTTGGTCTCGGCTGACCGTGTCGTGCTGCGAGGGACGGTGGTTTCGATGCTCCCTTTGGCCTCCGCCACGTTCAGCGATGGCTGCCGAGTCGCTGCGATCGCGGAGGGACGGCGGGCGCCGGATCTGGCCGGCATGAGATGATCGTCGCCCCGAACGCAGGATCTCCTTAATGTGGTGCGTCATCCCCGCTGCCGGCAGCGGGCGCCGCTTTGGCGGCGACACCCCGAAGCAGTACCTGACCCTGCACGGCCAGCCCCTGCTGGCCTGGACGCTGGCGCGGCTGGCCAGCCATCCGGCGGTCGACGGCCTGATGGTCGTGGTGGCCGCGGGCGATGCCTGGTGGCCCGGCTGGACCGCGGTCGCCGGCAAGCCGGTGCGGACGGCGGTTGGCGGGGCGGAGCGGGCCGATTCCGTGCTCGCCGGCCTGCGCGCGCTGGCCGACGTGCCGGACGCCGGGCCCTGGGTCATGGTCCACGACGCCGCCCGCCCCTGCGTGCCCCATGCCGACCTCGACCACCTCGTCGCGGCGGGCACGGCCGACCCGGTCGGCGCCATCCTCGCCGCGCGCGTGCGCGACACCGTGAAGCAGGCGGGCCCGGACCAGCGCATCGCCGCCACCTTGCCGAGGGAGCGGCTGTGGCGCGCCCAGACGCCGCAGCTGGCCCGCAGGGAACGATTGCAGTACGCGCTTGAGGAGAGCGGAAGGAGATCGATCGTGCCCACCGATGAGGCTGCAGCGCTGGAAACGGTCGGAGAATTTCTCTTGCTGGTCGAGGGTTCCGAAGAGAACCTCAAGGTCACCACAAGTCCCGACCTCGCCTTGGCGGAGAGCATCCTGCTGCGCCAGCACGGTTCCTCGCCTGATCTCCCATCGTTGTCAGGCCACCGTTGAACGTACTTTGTTCTCCATCCGCCTTTAATCCGATCTCCAAATCCGGTCTTCCGCGTCCTGCTTTCCGTTCCGTTCCCACGAGGTTCTCGATGCGTATCGGCCATGGCTATGACGTCCACGCGTTCCGCGAGGGCGACCACGTGATCCTCGGCGGGGAGCGGATCCCGCACGACCGCGGGCTGGAGGCGCACTCGGACGGCGACGTGCTGATCCATGCGCTGTGCGACGCGATCTATGGGGCGCTGGCCGAGGGCGACATCGGGCGCCACTTCCCGCCTTCGGACCCGACCTGGCGCGGGGCCGACAGCGCGCGCTTCCTCGAACACGCCGCCGGCCGCATGCGGGCGTGTGGCTACCGGCTCGGCAATGCCGATCTGACCCTGGTCTGCGAGCGGCCGAAGATCGCGCCCCACGTCGAGGCCATCCGCGCCCGGCTGTCGGCCCTGCTGGACGCTGAGCCCGACCAGGTCGGGGTCAAGGGCACCACCACCGAGAAGCTCGGCTTCACCGGCCGGGGCGAGGGCATCGCGGCCCACGCGGTGGTGCTGCTGGTCCCCGCAGCGTGACGTCGCCCACCGACCTGCCGTTCGCCTTCGGCGGCCCGCCGCTGGCCGGGGTGCTGCGCACTGCGCCCGAGGACTTCGAGGTCGAGGAAGACCTCGGCTTCGAGCCCTCCGGCGCCGGCGAGCACCTGATGCTCTGGGTCGAGAAGCGCGGCGCCAACACTGAATGGGTGGCGCGGCAACTGGCCCGCGTGGCCGGCATCGGGCCGGTCGGGGTGGGCTTCGCGGGCCTCAAGGACCGCCACGCCGTGACCCGCCAGTGGTTCAGCCTGCACCTGCCGGGGCGTGAGGCGCCGGACTTCGCCGCGCATCCGATCGAGGGCGTGCGGGTGCTCGACGCCCGCCGCCACGCGCGCAAGCTGCCGCGCGGGGCGCTGGCCGGCAATCGCTTCCGGATCGTGCTGCGCGAGCTGCGCGGCGACCGTGATGCGGCGGCCGCGGTGCTGGCGCGGATCGCCGCCGAGGGCTTGCCCAATGCCTTCGGCGAGCAGCGCTTCGGGCGCGAGGCGGGCAACCTGGAACGGGCGCGGGCGATGTTCGCCGGCGCCCGGGTCGATCGCGCCGAGCGCGGGATCCTGCTCAGCGCCGCCCGCAGCGTGCTGTTCAACCGGGTGCTGGCGGCGCGCATCACCGATGGCAGCTGGAACCGGTTGCGCGAGGGCGACGTGGCGCAGCTCGACGGGAGCGGGTCGGTGTTCGGGCCGGTGGTGCTCGACGAGGCCCTGGCCGCGCGCTGTGCCGCGTTGGACCTGCACCCGACCGGCCCGCTGTGGGGCGAGGGCGACCCGCGCACGGCCGGCGCGGTGCGCGAACTGGAAGACGCGGTGGCCGCGGCCGACGCCGGTCTGGCCGCGGGACTGGCGGCCGCCGGCCTGCGGCAGGAACGTCGGGCCCTGCGGGTCGCGGTCGGCGGCCTGGCCTGGCGCTTCGACGACGACCGGCTCGAGCTGTCCTTCCGCCTGCCGTCCGGCGCCTACGCCACCGCCCTGGTGCGCGAACTGGCGACCACCGGGTGACGGACGCCATCGCCGGCGCGACGAACGTCACTCCCGCCGGTGCGGGGCGCGGCATATAGTGTGGCGCAGGCGCGGCGATCGCCGCGTCCGTCCCGCCACGAACCGGAGCCGGCCCATGCGTCCCGCCCGAACCATCGTGTCCCTCGCCCTCGTGTCGCTTCTCGCCGGCTGCGCCAGCACCGGCAGTGCCAACCTGCAGACGAAGTCGACCTACTACGACGACGTCGACTGGGTGCGGATGACCAAGATCACCCGCGAGGCCGAACGCCGCGGCCACAAGGTGTGGTGGGTCAATCCGCCGCAGAAGCCGCCGGCTGAACGGCAGCGCGAAGAGACCGGCGGCGCGTGAGCCGCCCGCGAGGCCGGGTCAGCCCCCGGCTTCGCGCTCGCGGCGCAGCAGGACCAGCACGGCGCCGATGCCGCCGTCGCCCGCGCGCGCCGAGCGGTAGGCCAGCACGTCGCCGCGCTGGCGCAGCAGGCGGTCGACGAGGTTCTTCAGCACGGGCGCCTGGTCCTTCGAGTTCAGGCCCTTGCCGTGCACCACGCGCACGCAGAGCCGGCCCGCGCGCCGTTGCTCGGACAGGAAGGTCGACAGCACCTCGGCCGCCACCGCGGCGCTGAAGCCGTGCAGGTCGATCTCGGCCTGCACCGCGTACTGGCCGCGGCCGAGCTGGCGCAGCAGGCGTGGGTTGGCACCCGCGCGCAACCAGGACAGCGGGTCGCCGACCTCGAGCGCGAGTTCGCCCAGCGGCACGGCCAGCAGCTCGCGCTTGACCGCGACTTCGTCCGCGCGGGTCTGGCGCGGCACTGGGCGCGGCGGCGGCGGACGCACTTCGGCGAGGTCGTGGCCGACCGGGCGCACTTCGCCGACCGCCTCGCGGAACAGCGCGAGGTCCTCGGGGGCGGGCGGGGCGCCGCGGGCGCTCTTGCGGTTCATCCGATGACGCTAGCAGAGCGCGCGCGCCCCGCGCGTGATCGGTCGGCGACCCCGCGAGGCGCTACAATCGGACGCTTTGCGGAGTCCCCATGCGCGTCCTGGTCAGCAACGACGACGGCGTCGACGCACCCGGCATCCGGGTGCTGGCCGAAGCCCTCTCCACCCTCGGCGACGTCACCGTGGTCGCGCCCGACCGCGACCGCAGCGGGGCCAGCAATTCGCTGACCCTCGACCAGCCGATCCGCGTGCTGCGCATGGACAACGGCTACCACCGGGTGGCGGGCACGCCGACCGACTGCGTGCACCTCGCGATCACCGGCCTGCTGGAGCGCGATCCCGACATCGTGGTCTCGGGGATCAACAACTCGGCCAACATGGGCGACGACGTGATCTATTCGGGCACCGTGGCGGCGGCGATGGAAGGCCGGTTCCTCGGCCTGCCGGCGATCGCGGTCTCGCTGGCGAGCCGCGACCACAAGCCGATGCACTTCCCGACCGCCGCGCGCGCCGCGGTCGAGATCGTCAAGCGCCTGGTCGCCGATCCGCTGCCCGCCGACACCATCCTCAACGTCAACGTGCCGGACCGGCCGTGGGCGGAGGTTCGCGGCTTCGAGGTCACGCGCCTCGGCCACCGCCACCGCGCCGAGCCCTGCGTGCAGCAGGTCGACCCGCGCGGGCGGCCGATCTGGTGGATCGGCGCGGCCGGCCCGGAGAAGGACGACGGCCCCGGCACCGACTTCCACGCAGTGCGCAGCGGGCATATCTCGATCACGCCGATCCAGGTCGACCTCACGCGTTACCAGGCGCTGGAGCGCGTCGCCGGCTGGGTCGGCGGCCTGTCCGGCACGCTGGAGCACGGCCGGTGACGGGCTTCCGCACGCCCAGCCGCGACCCGCAGGGGCTCGGCATGACCTCGCAGCGCGCGCGCGACCGGCTGATCGAGCGCCTGCGCGCCGAGGGCATCGCCGATCGCCGCGTGCTGGACGTGATCCGCGCGCTGCCGCGGCATCTGTTCGTCGATGAGGGCCTCGAATCGCGCGCCTACGAGGATTCGCCGCTGCCGATCGGGCAGGGCCAGACGATCTCGCAGCCGTGGGTGGTGGCGCGCATGACCGAGGCGCTGATCGAGCACGGCATTCCGGCCAAGGTGCTGGAGATCGGCACCGGCTCGGGCTACCAGGCGGCGGTGCTGTCGCAACTGGTGCCGATGGTGTTCAGCGTCGAGCGCATCATGAGCCTGCTGCGCCAGGCGCGCCTGCGCCTGCGCAAGGCGGGGATCACCAACGTCAAGGCGCGCCACGACGACGGCCGCCGCGGCTGGCCGGAGGAAACGCCGTTCGACGCCATCATCGTCACCGCGGCGGGCGAGGCGATCGAGCCGGACCTGCTGGCGCAGCTCGCGCCGGGCGGCGTCCTGGTGGCACCGGTCGGACCGCCGGCAAAGCAGGAACTGCTGCGCTTGCGGCGCACGCCCGACGGCTTCAGCCGCGAGGTGCTCGGGCCGGTGAGTTTCGTGCCCCTGCTCGGGGGCATCGTCTGAGCATGCGCGGGATCCGGTCCCTCCGCGCGGCGATCCTGGCGTCGCTGGTCGCGCTCGCCGGTTGCGCCACCGTCAACGAAGCACCGGTGGTGGATCTGTCTACCGGGGCGGAACCGCGCGCGGAGCCGCGCGTGGCGTCCCGCGAGGACGTTCCTGCGGTCCGCGCCGCGGCGCCCGGCGAACATGTGGTCGCCACGGGCGACACGCTGTATGGCATCGCGTTCCGGCATGGGCTCGACTACCGCAGCCTCGCCGATTGGAACCGCATCCCGCCGCCGTTCACGATCCGGCCGGGGCAGGTGCTGACGCTGCGTGCGCCGGTGGCCGCTGCGCCGCCACCGCCGCCGCCCGCGTCCGCCGCCGAGCCTGCGCAGATCGAACTGCCGGGCGATACCGTGGTGCTGGCGGCGCCCGATTCCGGCGATGCCGTGCCGCCGGGCGAGGTGCGCACCTTCGGGATCGACGCCGACGACGCGGCCACGCGCGTCGCCGTGGAACCCGTGCCGGGCGCAGAAGTTGAGCGCGAACCGGTGCCGGCGATCACGCCGCCACCGCAGCAGCCACTGGCGGCGGTCCCGCCGGGCGCGTCCCCGACGGCGCCGGCCGAGCCGCTGCGTCCGGCGCCCGATGGCGCGATGCCGCCGCCGCTGCCGC
>JAJTHZ010000127.1 GCA_021299185.1 Lysobacteraceae bacterium
CGGCCAGCGCCGCCTCGGCGTCCGCCGCACGGCCGGCATGCGACAGCGCGGCGGCGCGCGACGCGCCCACCAGCACGCGGACGTCGGCGCGCGCCGCGGGCAGCGCGTCGGCGAACTGCCAGGCCGCGTCGGCCGCTGCCAGCGCCTCGTCGTGGCGCTGCAGGCGCGACAGCAGGTCGATGCGCTTGGTGACCAGGGTAGTGCGGCCGTCCACCGCGCCGCCGCAGGACGCGCCGCACAGCGCCAGCGCGGCATCGATGTCGGCCAGCGCCGGCGCGTGGCGTTCCAGCGCGCGGCGCTGGTGGGCGCGCCACTCCAGCGCTTCGATGCGCAGCGCGGTCCCGGCGCGCTCGATCGCCGGCCACGCGCGGTCCAGCTCCGCCATCGCCGCATCGCGCTCGCCGCGCTCGAAGCGAACGGCGGACAACAGGACCTCGAGCCGCAGCCGCGCCGCCGGGTCGGACTCCGCCGCGTGCGCGGCCGCCAGCGCGGGTTCCGCGGCGGCGAAGCGTGACTGACTGAGCAGGGTGGAACCGATCGTCGCCAGCAGCCGCGCGCGGATCGCCGGTTGCAGGTCGGTGCGCGCCAGGGTCTCGGTCGCGGCGTCCTCCAGCAGTTCCGACAGGCGCAGCTCGGACCCGCGCAGCTGGTACGGATCGGCCCCCTCGACCAGCCGCACCAGCAGCGCATTCTCGGCCAACGCCTGGTCGCGCGCGAGCAGGAACTGCGCGCGCTGCTGCAGCGCGATGCCGATGCCGGCGAGCAGCGCGAGGACCGCCAGGGTCACGGCGAGCGAGGCCGCGCGATGGCGCCCGACGAAGCGCCGCAGGCGATAGGCCGCCGACGGCGCGACCGCGGCGACCGGGCGCCCGTCCAGCCACGCCCGCACGTCGGCGGCGAAGGCGACCACCGTGGGGTAACGCTCCGCCGGCGGCTTGCGCAGGGCGCGGCCCACGATCGCCTCGAGGTCGCCGCCGAGCAGGCGCCGCAGCGCCGGCAGCGACGCCCGGCGGGCCTCGGCGATCGCGGTCGCATCGACGTCGCGCTGCGCGAGGATTGCGCGCAGCGACGGCGGATCGAAGGTCGCGATCGCCTGCCGCAGCGCGAGATCGTCGCCGCCGGCGAACGGCGGGCGGCCGCTCAGCAGTTCGTACAGCAGCAGGCCGAGACCGTGCACGTCGGTGGCGGTGGTGGCCGGCTCGCCGGCGACCTGTTCGGGCGAGGCGTAGCGCGCGGTGAACGCAGCCCCCGTGTCGCCCGGTGCCGCATCGGCGTCGACCAGCTTGGCGATGCCGAAATCGAGCAGCCGAGCCCGCCCCGCGGCGTCGACCAGCACGTTGCCGGGCTTGAGGTCGCGATGCACGATCGCATGGCGGTGCGCGTAGGTGACCGCATCGGCGACCTGCAACCACAGTTCGAGCCGCGCACGCACGTCGAGCCGCTCGCGGTCGGCGTGCCGGGTCAATGGCTCGCCCTCGACGTACTCCATAGCGAACCACGGCCCGAGCGTGGGGCTGCTGCCGGCATCGGCCAGCCGGGCGATGTTCGGGTGCGACAGGCGAGCGAGGAAATCGCGCTCGCGCTCGATGCGTCGCGTCTGCGGATCGGCGAACGCGAGCCTGCCCGGCAGCTTGATCGCGACCCGCTGCGCCACCGCGCCATCGGCGCGCTCGCCGAGGTAGACCACGCCCATGCCGCCCGCGCCCAGTCGCCGCACCAGGACGAAAGGCCCCGCGCGCTGGCCGATCCACGCGTCGGCGGCAGTGTCCGCCGGCGCGAGGTCGCGCTCGTCGAAGGCGGCCAGCAGGCGGCGCAGCTCGGCGCCGAGCGGCGCATCGCCGGCCTCGATCGCCACCAGCCGCGCCGCGCGTGCCGCCGGGTCGAGGTCGAGCAGCGCGTTGAAGGCGGCCTTGAGGCGCTGGAAGTCCGGATCGCTCACCGGCGCGATCCGCGCGCTGAATTGGTCATCGCTGCAGCCGGTCCTTCAACCAGGCGCGCGCCATGGCCCAGTCGCGGTACACGGTGCGCTCGTCGACGCCCAGCAGGCACGCCACCTCGGCGACCTCGAGGCCGGTGAAGCAGCGCAGTTCCACCACCTGCGCCATCCGCGGATCGAGCGCGGCGAGTTCGGTGAGCGCGCCGTCGAGCGCCGGCAGGTCGGTCTCGGGTTCGATCGGCAGGGCCATCGCCTCGACGAACGCGACCCGCTGCCACTGGCCACCGCCGCGCTTGTCGCGCTGCTGGGCGCGCGCGCGGTCGACCAGCACCTGGCGCATCAGCTTGGCCGCGGTGGTGAACAGGTGCCTGCGGTCGCGGATGTCCACCGTGCGCGCGCCCAGCAGGCGCACGAACACGTCGTGCACCAGCGCGGTGGGCTGCAGGGTGTCGTGGTTGCGGTGCCCGCGCAGTTCGTGCGCGGCGAGACGGCGCAACTCGTCGTAGACCTGGGGCAGCAGGCGGTCGAGCGCGGCGAGATCGCCTTCGCCCCAGCGCGCCAGCCAGCCGGTGATGTCGTCCGCGCCTTCGTGTGCCGCCACGCGCGATCCCCGGCGCCGTTCCGGGCCCGAGGATAGCGGAGTGCCGCGCGCACCGGCGCGCAGGCGGTGGCGTTCGACGGGCGAGGGGGGTGCGGCAGGCCATGGCGGGACGTACGTCGTGCCGTCCGCGCACCTGACATCGAGCGGGTCGTGTCAGGTCCCGCGGTGGAATGGCGTACGCCGGTTCGAACCCCCTGGAGCGCCTGCATGACGAATCCCCGCCCTCCCGCCGCAGCGAGCCTGATCCTGTGCATCGCGCTGGCCGGCATCGCCCGCGCACAGGCCGCGGAGGTCGTGGTCACGGCCTCGAACCCGGGACCGATCGCCGGCAGCGGGCGCACGCTGGCGTTCGACCTGTCCGCGGTCACCGGACCGATCCTGTCCGCGCGCCTGGAGCTCGACCTCGACTACTCGCGCGTGGGCGACCTCGACCTGCGCCTGGTGGACGCCAGCGGCGTGGTCGAATTGCCACTGGCGGCCTTCGCGCACGGCGCAGGCACCGGCGCCGTGCGCGGCCGATACCGCGTCGAGGACCACGCCACCACGACCTGGTGGCAGGCCGACGCGCAGGCCGCGGGCGGCATCCTGTCGAGCGACTACGCAACGAACGCGTTCCAGGCCGGGCTCGACGGCAGCCAGTGCCTCAACCTGATCGGGCGCTACCTCGAGTTCGACGTCGGACGCACCGCACCGGTCAGCCTGCACATCACCCGCACCGCGGGCGCCGTGCCCGGCAGCGGCCGCATCGATGCCGCGCGCCTGGTGCTCGACAGCGGCACGCCCGATGCAATCTTCCGCAGCGGCGTCGAGGAACCCGCGCAGGCCTTCCCCCGCTGTCGCCGTCCCAGCCTCGACCTGCTGCCCAACGGCGCCAGCGAGGGCACCTTCGACAGCCCGCTGGTGGTGCTGCATTACACCGGCGGCGGGCTCGACTGGTATGCGCGTCAGTCGGCGCCGGTCTACGACGCAGGACCGTTCCGATTCGGCAACGGCAGCAGCGTGCCGTACGCCGGGCGCTTCGGGGGCCGCTCGCGCCTCAACCTCGGATTCTGGGACGCCGCGCTCGGCAGCCTGAACTTCACCACCGGGGCCGGGGCGCGCACCCTCGCGCTGGAGGGCGACTGGGCCGCGACCGAGCACTATCCGATCCCGGGCGACTACGACGGCGACGGCGTGACCGACCTCGCCATGGCCTTCCGTGGCGACATCGGCGGGCTCTCCGGCTGGCTGGCGCGCGTGCGCTTCAGCAGCACGTCGACCACGCGCGACTTCGTGGTCGATCCGCGCGTGTCGCCGAACTACACCTCCGCGCAGGTCGCGTTCGGGCCGGGCCAGGACGCCGACCTCGACGGCATCGACGAGATCACGACCTATGCCCGCAACGCACCGGGCGCCACCGCGATGTCGATGGTGCTCTGGCAGATCGGCCCCGGGCGCGCGCAGGCAACCGGCATCGGGACCGTCGCCTGGGGCGAGGTCGGCGACACCATGGTCCTCGGACGCTGGATCGACAGCGCCGGCCCCGGCAACCGCCTGAGCCAGATGGTCGTGCGGCGCACGGCGTCGGGGCTCGACTGGTACCTGTTCGGCAACCCGACGCCGGTGCGCTGGGGCCTGCCCGGCGACCAGCCGCTGTCGATCCACGTCGACGCCGACGTGCGCAACGACATCGCGGTGTTCCGCCCGTCCGACGGTCGCATCTACGCCATCCGCAGCAGCGACGGCGTGCAGATCAGTTTTCCTGCCCCGGGCCCCGCGCCGGGCTCTCCCGGGCTCGTGTTCGCGCTCGGCTTCCTGCAGGGCACGCTCGCCCTGCCCCAGTTCTGAGGATCTCCCCATGACGTTCGATCGCCAACGCCACCCGGCTTCCATCGCCATCGTCCTGCTGCTTTCCGCCTGCGGTGGCGACCCGCCCGTCCCGCAGGATCGCGCCACCGCTGCCGCGCCCGCAGCGAACGGCGAGCCCGTCGGCGACGTCGTGCGGATGAAGGTCGATGGCACTGACTGGTCGGCCGACCGCGACATCTTCTGCGCCATCGCACCGCCCGGGCTCGGCGAGGTCGTCATCGTGTCGGGCTCGCGCGGACCGAAGGACGCGAACGAGCAGACCTTCAACCTCAACCTGTCGGGCGTCACGGGCCCGGGACCGGTGCAGCTGGCCGGCGGCATGTCGACCACGCACGCGATCCAGTTGGCCAATCTCGATGCGCAGCGCTACCTCAATGGCGGCGCGCTCGGCTTCGACGTCACGGTCGACGTGCTCGCCCTGTCGCGCCAGCCGGCGCACGTCGAACTGCGCTTCGCCGGCACGCTCAACAGCAGCGCCGGCGCGCCGCTGCGCATCGACGACGGCTTCGTTCGCTGCAGCGAATGAGCCTGCCCACCATGTCCGCACCCTGCCTCGTGATCCGCCCGCTGGCTTGCTTCGCCGCCGGCCTCCTCCTGCTGCCGGCAAGCGCCGATGCGGCGACCTACGTCGTCGACACCACCAGCGACGCCCCGCTGTCCGCGTGCACCGCCGCGCCCACCGACTGCTCGCTGCGCGGCGCGATCCTCGCCGCCAACGCCGCGCCGGGCGCCGACCGCATCGTGTTCGACCTGCCGCCCACCGACCCGGGCTTCGTCGCCGCCACCGCGCACTGGCGCATCGAGGCGCAGTCCTCGATGCCCAACAACGCCGGTGACCTCGAGATCGACGGCTACACCCAGCCCGGCGCGGTGGCGAACACGCTCACCCCGGAGGCCGGCGGCAGCAACGCCGTGCTCAAGGTCGAACTGCGCAACGCAGGGCTTGCGCAGAACACCGGCGTGGACAGCGGCAGCGCGAACTTCAATGCGCTGCTGGTGCTGCGCGGCCTCGCGATCAACCGCTTCGCCAGCCAGGTCGTGCTCGTCGGTGGTGCCGCCCACCGGGTGGAGGGCAACTTCCTCGGCACCGACATCACCGGCACCACAGCCGCGCAGAGCGGCAACGCCGATCGCGGGATCGGCGTGCGCGTGCAGGGCCAGGGGCCGTATCGCATCGGCGGCGACACACCCGCCGCGCGCAACCTGATGTCGGGCCTGCTCAGCGGCGTGGTGTCGTTCGCGGTGCCCGACGGCCTGCGCATCGAGGGCAACCTGATCGGCACCGACGCCAGCGGCACGACGGCGATCGCGAACCGCAACTACGGCGTCTACATCGACACCTACACCGACGTGGTGATCGGCGGCACCACGCCGGGCGCACGCAACGTGATCTCCGGCAACGAGCTCACCGCGATCCAGCTCGGCAGCGGCACCGCGCCGGCGGCGTTCCCCAACGTGCGCGTGTTCGGCAACCGGATCGGCACCGACTGGACCGGCACGGTGCCGATCCCCAACGGCCGCAACGCCGCGAGCCCGAGCCAGCCGCAGCCGACGATCCTGCTGTTCTCCGGCGGCAGTTGCAGCGCGCAGATCGGCGGCTTCGGGCCCGGCGAGGCGAACCTGATCGCGCATGGCGGTGCGCAGGGCGTGATGGTCGGCATCTGCACGCGCGCCTCGCTGGCGGGCAACACCTACATCGGGCACCGGGGCATGGCGATCGACAACTCCGGCAACAGTTTCGGCGATGGACCGTCGGCCGACGACCCCGGCGACCCCGACGGCGGCGGCAATCGCCTGCAGAACATGCCGGTCGCGCTGGATGCAGCGCCCGCGGGCGCCGATGCCTTCACCCTCGACATCCGCGTCGACAGCGCACCCGCCAACGCGACCTATCCCATCCGCGTCGACTTCTACCGCGGCCGCGGCGGCGACCTGCTCGAACGCGTCGCTTCCCGCATGATCACCGTGGCCGAAGCGCAAACGGTGGTGCAGGTCGTGCTGCCGCTGTCGGCGCTGGCTGACGGCGTGGTGCAGATGCTCGCCACCGACGCCGGCGGCAACACCAGCGAGGTCGGCCGCTACGCGCTCGACGGCGTGTTCGCCGACGGCTTCGAATCGCCCTGAGGATTCACGGCGCCGCCGCGTCCGCGGCGGCGCGCATCGCCTGTGCGCGCTCGGACCACGCCGGATCGGCGGCATCCGCACGCGAGAACACGGCCAGTGCCTCGGTCGCGTGGGTGCGCGCGGCCGCGCGCTCGCCGGCGGCCAGCGCGACCTGCGCCGCCACCAGGTGCACGTGGCCGCGGCCGACGTAGTCGGGTGCGAAGGCCCGTTCCGCCAGCGCCAGCGCGCGTGCGATATCGCGCCGCGCGCCCTCGACGTCGCCGAGTTCGACCCGCATGCGGGCCGCGTTGGCCAGCGGCCCCGCGTTGTCCGCGTGGTCCTCGCCGAAGGCCGCGGTGCGCACCGCCACCGCGCGCTCGAACAGGTCCAGCGCCTCGGCGCGGCGCCCCTGGTCGCGGAACACGAGGGCGAAATTGTTCAACGCCACCGCCAGCGCGACCGTGCGCTGCGGCAGCGCCTGCCCGAGCGCGGCGATCGCCTCGCGGTAGGCGCGTTCGGATTCGGCGAGGCGGCCGGCGCCCTGCAGCGCACTGCCGAGGTTCTCCAGCCGCGCGCCCAGCACGCCGGGCCCGAGGGAAAGCGCCCGCGCATTGGCCACCGCCTCCTCGGCCAGCGGGACCGCGTCGGCATAGCGACCGACGTCGCTCATCAGCGCGGCCAGATCGTTGCGCACCGCGCCCGCATCGGCCGCGCGCGAGGGATCGCCGTCGAACACCGCCAGGGCCGCGCGGTAGTTCGACTCGGCGGCATCGGTGCGCCCGCGCGTCCATTCCAGCACGGCCAGGGCCTGCAGGCCCTCGGCGTGCGCCGCGCTCCCGGGCCGGCGCAGCGCGAGCGCGCGCGCCAATTGCTCCTGCGCGTCGTCGAGCTGCATCAGGCTGGTGTAGGCCGCGCCAATGCCCAGGCGCACCTCGGCCTCCCCCTCTGGCTGGCCGGCGAAGGCCTCGGGGATCCGCGCCACCGCCTGGTCGATCGCCTCGCGCAGGGTCGGCTCGCGTCCGCTCACCACGGGATTGGCATCGGTGACCAGCGCCATCAGGAACCGGCTCGCGGCCTCCGCCCGCGCGGCCTGCGCTTCGGCGCGGCGCGCCTGCTGCGCGGCGACCGCGAGGCCGACGGCCAGCGCGATGAAGGCCGCGGCGCCCGCCGCGAGCGGCAGGCGGTTGCGGCGCAGGAACAGGCGCGCGCGATACAGGCGGTCGCCGCTGCGCGCCTGCACCGGGCGATGCTCGAGCCAGCGCCGCAGGTCGTCCTCGAAGGCGGCGACGTCGGCGTAGCGGCGCTCGACGTCGACCGCCAGCGCCTTCAGCAGCACGCGGTCGAGGTCGCCCTGCAGGCGGCGGCGCCAGGCGCCGGAGCGCTGCGGCGGCAGGCGTAGCGCCGCGGCGTCGAGCGTCGCGCTCGGCCGGCTCGGCACCGAGGTCCGCAGCAACATGTCGATCTCCGCCAGCGACCGCTCGCCATAGTCGAACGGTCGCCGTCCGGTCAGCAGTTCGTGCAGCAGCAGGCCGAGTGCGTACACGTCCGATGCGGTGGTCAGCGGCCGTCCGGCGATCTGCTCGGGGCTCGCGTACTGCGGCGTCAGCGGGCCCAGCCCGGTGGCCGTGAGGGCGCCGTCGGCGCCGGCCAGCGACTTGGCGATGCCGAAGTCGAGCAGCTTCACGCCACCCGCGGCGTCGACCAGCACGTTGGACGGCTTGATGTCGCGGTGCAGGACCAGCGCGCGGTGCGCCGCGCCGACCGCGTCGAGCACCTGCAGGAACAGGCGAACGCGGGCCGGCAGGTCCAGCCCTTCCCGCGCACACCAGCGATCGATGGGCTCGCCGTCGACATACTCCATCGCCACCCAGGGGCGGCCGTCCGGCGCGCTGCCGCCGTCGATCACGCGCGCGATGCGCGGGTGCTCCAGCCGCGCGAGGAACGCGCGCTCGGCCTCGAAACGCGCGCGCGCCGCGGCGCCGCCGACCGCCACCAGCTTGAGCGCGGCACGCTGGCGGAACCCGCCGTCGTCGCGTTCGGCGAGGAACACCTCGCCCATGCCGCCCTGCCCGATCCGCGCGCCGAGCCGCCACGCCCCGAGGCGCTCCGGCACATGGGTCGGCGCCTCCATCAGGCCGGTGCTGTCGCGATGCGCGACCAGCAGGGCCAGGGCGTCGCCGAGCAGGGCCGCATCGTCGCCCGCCGCGTCGCGCACGAAGGCCTCACGCCGCTCGGGCGCGTGCGCCAGCGCACGCTCGAGCAGGGCGAGCGCGCGCGCGTCCATCACTGCAGCCGCAGGTGCAGGAAGGCGCGCGCGACCTCCCAGTCGCGCTGCACGGTGGCGCGGGACACGGCCAGGATTTCGGCCACCTCGGCCAGTTCGAGCCCGCCGTACCAGCGCAGTTCGACCACGCGTGCCTTGCGCGGGTCCATCGCCTCCAGCTCCGAAAGCGCCTGTTCCAAGGCCAGCACGTCGACCGGCGTGGCCGCGGCCACCGACTCGGCCAATCCGTCGAGCGTCAGCGCCCGCTGGCCCGCGCCGCGCTTGTCCGCATCGCGCCGCCGCGCGTGGTCGACCAGCACCTGCCGCATGCGGCGCGCGGCCAGGGCGAAGAAGTCGCGCCGGCCCTGCAGCACCGGCAGGTCGCCCGGCATCAGGCGCAACCACGCCTCGTGCAACAGCGCGGTCGGGGTCAGGGAATGGCCATCGCGCTCGCCGCGCATCTGGCGCTCGGCGATGGCGTGCAGCTCGGCGTAAACCAGGGGCGCGAGTTCCGCCTCCGCCCCCGGCTCCCCGGCCGAATGGCGTGCCAGCAGGCGGGTGATCGCGGCCGGTTCCATGGCCCGATTCTGCCCGCTGGACGGTGACACGCAAGCCGCGCCTGCCGGCCGCGCCCGTCGCGCCACGCAGTTTCACCGCTTCGGCCGGGACGCCCGATGAGGCGCGGCGGCGCCGTCCTGCGCCTTGGGTCGGCAACCGCGGCCCGACGCCGCGACCTCCGGGAGCCCCGCCATGCACCGTTGTCCCGCCCTGATCGCATCGCCAAAGCGGCGACCGGTCCGCCGCGCCGTCGCCATCGCCATCCTGCTGGCGGCCGGTCTTCCCGCACCCGCCGCCGCCCAGACCGCCGGACCCGGCGGCATCAACTTCTGGAACTCGCCGGTCGACGGCAACTGGTTCGATTCCCTGGCCTGGAACGGCATCCTGCCCTCGCAGGGCGGCGTGCCCGATTCGACCCAGACCGCGCACATCTCGTTTCCGGTCACCGTCACGCTCGGCCAGCGCGGCGAGGCCCATCACTTGAGCATCGGCCAGCCCGGCGTGGTGCTGCGCATCCGGCCCGACCCCGGCTATCCGTTCTCCAACCACCTGGTGACGCACGGCACACAGATCGACAACAACGGCCTGGTCGAGATCGGCGGGATCAGCGCGACACAGAATTCGGCGCTGATCCTCAACAACCACACGACGGCCGCCGGTACCGGGCGGATCCGCCTCGCCGAGGACACCCGGACCGCCTCGATCAGCCCGAACAACAACCTCGGCTGGCTGCTGGTCAACGGCGCGGGCCACACGATCGAAGGCACCGGCAGCCTGTCGGTGCGCCTGCACAACGACGGGCTGGTGCACGCCAACGTCCCGGGGCGCACGCTGCTGGTCAACGCCGCCCATGCGGTGACCAACAACGCCACGTTCCGCGTCTCCGGCGGCGCCACGCTCAACATCAGCCAGGGCAGCGGCGGCGCCGATTTCCAGCAGTCGGCTGCGGGCCGCCTCCTGGTCGAGGCCGGATCGACCCTGCTGCTCAACAACACCGGCAACGACGGCATCCGCGGCGGCGAGATCACCACCGTCGGCAGCGGCCAGGCCCTGGTGCAGTCGCAGGGCACGCGGATCGAGGGCGTCACGCTCACCACCGGATCGCGGCTCGGCTTCATCGGCAACGCCGGCATCTTCATCGGCCCGACCGGCATGACCAACCACGGGCTGATCGCGACCGGCCCCTCGGGCTTCGTCGCCTCGCGCTTCGGCGAATCGACGACCCTGCGCGGCAGCGGCCGCCTGCAGCTCGAAGGTGGCGTGCTCGCCGCGCTGTCCGGCGGCGGCGGCTACGCGATGGTCAACGCGGCGGGCCACACGATCGGCGGCGTCGGCACCATCGCGCTGGCGCTGACCAACCGCGGCACCCTGCTGGCCGACCGCAACGGCGCCAGCACGGGCGCCAGCGAACTGCGCCTGCAGACCTCGCCGCAGGCCAACGAGGGCCTGATCGCCGCCGGCGGCGGCGGCGTGCTGACCCTGTTCCAGACCCCGCTCACCCAGACCGCGACCGGCGTGCTCGAGGCACGCGATGGCTCGACCGTGCTGCTGTCCGGGAGCACGGTCGCCGCCGCGGTGACCGGCGGCACGCTGCGCACCCAGGGCAGCGGCGTGATCGCCGCCGCCGGCGGCAACGACCGGCTGGTCGACCTGCGCATCGACACCGGCGCCCGGGTGCTGGTGCCGTGTGCGGGTACGCTCGATCTGGGCGGCACCATCACCAACGACGGCACGATCACCGTCGACAACAGCGGCTGCGGGCCGAACTTCGCCAACCTGCGCGCCACCGGCGACACCACGCTCGGCGGCCGCGGCGCCGTGCGCCTGCTGGCCAACGCCGCCGGCGCGCCGGTGCGCCTCGTGGGCCAGGGCGGGCGGCTCACGCTGGGGCCGGCGCAGGCGCTCACCGGCAGCGGGCGCGCGCAGGGCGCAGTGACCCTGCGGGGGCTGATCTCGCTCGACCGCCCGTTCGCGCCCACCGGAGACATCGGCACGCTGACTCTCGAAGGCGGCGCCGACCTGCGTCTCGCGGCCAGCACGGTGTTCGACCTCGACATCGCCAGCGCCACCGCGTTCGACCGCATCGACGGCAGCGGGGCGATCACCCTCGACGGCACGCTGGCGGTGACCCTGTCACCCGGCTACATGCCGACGGTGGGCACCGCGTTCGAGTTCGCGGTCGGCAGCAGCGTCTCCGGGCGACCGCACACCATCGTGCTGCCGGCGGCCATCACCGCCGATGCGCGGGTGGAAGTGCTCGCCGACCGGGCGCGGCTGTCGATCACGCCGCCGATGTTCGCCGACGGCTTCGAGTGAGCCGGGCGCGCCGGCGGCGCGGGCGACAGCGCCACGCCGCCGGCGTAAACTCGCGCGATGGCCACCGAACTCAGCACCCTCGACTTCGCGCTCGACCCGTCCGACCACGAGCGCCTGTCCAACCTCTGCGGGCCCTTCGACGAGCACCTGCGCCAGATCGAACTGCGCCTCGGCGTCGAGATCGCCAACCGCGGGCAGGTGTTCCGCGTGATCGGCACCGCGCACGCCGCCCGGCTGGCCGAGCGCGTCCTGCGCGCGGCCTGGGAGCGCACGCTCGACGAGCCGCTCGACGGCCATGCGCTGAACCTGTTGCTGCAGGAGTCCGGCATCGAGCAGCTGGCCGCGCGCGACGCGGGCGGCGCGCAGATGGTGGAGGTCAAGGTCAAGCGCGGCGTGATCCGCGGCCGCGGCCCCAACCAGGCCGCCTACCTGCACGCCATCGCCACCCACGACATCTCGTTCGGCATCGGCCCCGCCGGCACCGGCAAGACCTACCTCGCGGTGGCGATGGCGGTCGACGCCCTGCAGGAAAGCCGGGTCCAGCGCATCGTGCTCACCCGCCCCGCGGTCGAGGCCGGCGAGCGCCTGGGTTTCCTGCCCGGCGACCTCACGCAGAAGGTCGATCCCTACCTGCGCCCGCTGTACGACGCGCTGTGGGAGATGCTCGGCTTCGACAAGGTCGCCAAGCTGATCGAGCGCAACGTGATCGAGATCGCGCCGCTGGCCTTCATGCGCGGGCGCACGCTCAACGACGCCTTCGTGATCCTCGACGAGGCGCAGAACACCTCGGTCGAGCAGATGAAGATGTTCCTGACCCGGATCGGCTTCGGCTCCTGCTGCGTGGTCACCGGCGACCTGACCCAGGTCGACCTGCCGCGCTCGCAGCCCTCGGGCCTGCGCCACGCGATCGAGGTCCTGCGCGGCGTGCAGGGCATGAGCTTCACCTTCTTCACCGCGCGCGACGTGGTGCGCCACCCGCTGGTGGCGCGCATCGTCGAAGCCTACGAGCGGCACGAGAACCGCGACGCCCAGGGCTGACGCCGGCGGCGCCCGGACCGCGGTGCCCGGGCGCTCAGCGCGCCGGCGGCTCGTCGACGTCGATCTCGCCCAGCACCGGTTCGCGCCCGCCATGCCGGCGGTACACGCGCAACTGGTAGACGAAGGTCAGCACCTGCGCCACCGCCTTGTACAGTTCGGCCGGGATCTCCTGGCCCAGCTGCACGCTGCGGTACAGCGCGCGCGCCAGCGGCGGCGCGGACACCACCGGCACCTTGTGCCGCTCCGCCAGCTCGCGGATCGCCAGCGCCACCAGGTCCTGCCCCTTGGCCACCACGCGCGGCGCGCGCATCCGGCCCTGCTCGTATTTCAGCGCCACCGCATAGTGCGTGGGGTTGACCAGCACCACGTCCGCGCCGGGCACCGCCTCCATCATGCGCCGCTGCGCCATCTCGCGCTGCAACTGGCGCACCCGGCCCTTGACCTCGGGGCTGCCCTCCATCTCCTTCATCTCGCGCCGGACTTCCTCCAGCGACATGCGCAGGCCGCGGCGGTGCTGCCACCACTGGAACGGCGCATCCAGCAGGCCGATCAGCACCAGCGAGGCCGACAGCGCCAGCGCGGTCCAGCCGACGATCGACAGCGCGTGCAGGATGCCGGCGCGGTCCGGCTCCGCCGCCAGGCCGACGATGTCGTCGAGGTTCGAGGCCAGCGCCACCACCGCCACCGCGCCCACAATGCCGACCCGCAGCAGCGACTTCGCGACCTCGCCGAGCGCCGGCAGCGAGTACAGGCGCTTGAACCCGGCCACGGGGTCGATGCGCTGGTACTTCGGCGCCAGCGCCTTGGGCGCGAAGTTGATCCCGCCGATCGACAGCGTGCCGCCGATCGCGGCCAGCAGGCCGACGCCGATCAGCGGCGCGCCGAGCACGAACAGCTCGATCGCGACGTCGACGAAGTGCGCCACCGGGCCGCCGTTGTCCGCCACCGCCTCGAGGTCGAAGCGCAGCGCATCGCGCAGCACGTTCACCAGCCGCGTGCCGAACGGGCCCGCCAGCGCGAGCAGCAGGCCGCAGCATCCGACCATCATCGCCGCGCCGGCGAGTTCGCGCGAGCGCGGGACCTGCCCCTCCTCGCGCGCCTCGCGCAGGCGTTTCTCGGTAGGGTCTAGGGTTTTGTCTTCCTGGCTGTCGTTCTCGGACATCGGCGCGTCCTCAACGCAGCCAGCCGGCGGCAACGCCGAGCGCCTCGCCGACCAGGGCGACGAACGGCCCCGCCATCGACGGCAGGGCCACGATCAGCAGCAGCAGGCCTGCGAACAGCGTCGCCGGCAGGCCGGCCTGCAGCGGGTTGAGGGCCGGCGCGGTGCGCCCGAGCACGCCGAACACGAGGTTGATCACCAGCATCGCCACCACCAGCGGCAGCGCCATCTGCACGCCGACCAGCAGCACGCGGCCCATGAATTCCAGCAACACCGGCGCGAGATCGGCGATCGGCGGCGCGCTGCCCGGCGGCACAAGGCGGAAACTGTCGGCCAGCAGTTCGACCAGCACGAGGTGCAGCCCGTGGCTGAAGAACAGCAGGCCCCCGGTGACCAGCAGCATCTGGCCCATCAGCGGGCCGGTCACGCCGGACAGCGGATTGGCCATCTGCGCGAACGCGAGGCCCATGCCCTGCGCGATCAACTCGCCCGCCACCGCCGTCGCCTCGAACGCCAGTTGCAGCACCAGCCCGATCGCGATCCCGGTGACCAGCTCGCGCACGGCGGCGGCCACCCAGTCGGCCGACAAGGGCTCCGGCATCGCGGCCGGCGGCAGCAGCGGCGCCAGCGCGAGGGTCAGCGCCGCCGCCAGCACGAAGCGCACCCGCCGCGGCACCACCGCGGCACCGATCAGCGGCATCACCATCAGCGCCGCGCCGAGCCGCAGGAACGGCCACAGCGCGGCCGACATCAGGTCGAACACCTGCCGCCCGTCGACGATGATGGCCTCGGGGCCGACCATCGGCTCAGCCGACGATCTGCGGGATGCGCTGGATCAGGGCGCTCACCCAGCCGGTCAACTGGGCGAGCATCCACGGACCGGCGAGCGCGATGATGATCACCAGCACCACCAGCTTGGCGACGAAGGAGATGCTCTGCTCCTGCACCTGGGTCACCGCCTGCAGCAGGCCGACCGCGATGCCGGCCACCAGTTCGGCCAGCAGCAAGGGCCCCGCGATCAGCAGGCCGATGCGCAGCGCGAGCTGGATCTCGGTCAATGCGACTTCGGGGGTCATGCGCCGGCCGCCTTGAAGCTCGCCGCCAGCGAGCCGATCACCAGCGCCCAGCCGTCGACCAGCACGAACAGCAGGATCTTGAACGGCGCAGAGACCAGCATCGGCGACATCATCATCATGCCCATCGACATCAGGATGCTCGCCACCACCAGGTCGATCACCACGAACGGCACGAACAGCAGGAAGCCGATCTCGAACGCGGTCCGCAGTTCGGAGGTGAGGAAGGCCGCCACCAGCACCGGGAAGCGGACCTCTTCCGGCGACGACCACGACTCCACGCCGGCCAGGCGGGTGAACAGCATCAGGTCGTTCTCGCGCACATTGGCCAGCATGAAGCCGCGGAACGGTTCCAGCGTGGCGGCGAACGCCGCGTCGAAGGCCAGCCTGCCGTCGAGGTAGGGCGCGATCCCGTTGGCCCAGGCCGCATCGATCACCGGCCCCATCACGAACGCGGTCAGGAACAGCGCGAGCCCGATCAGCACCTGGTTCGACGGCGTCGCACCGGTGCCCAGCGCCTGGCGCAGCAGGGCCAGCACGATGATGATGCGGGTGAACGCGGTCATCGCTAGCAGCGCCGCCGGCAGCAGCGTGATCGCGCTCATCAGCAGCAGGACCTGCAGCGACACCGACCACTGCTGCCCGCCCTGCGGCAAATTGGTCACGGTGACCGCCGGCAGGCCGCCCTGCTGCTGCGCCAGCGCGGGCGCGGCGCACAGCAGCAGCGGCAGCAGGACCAGCAGCAGGCGCTTCACGGGCCGCCTCCCGGCTTCTTCATGCGCGCCAGCACCGCCGCGAAACCCGGTGGCGCCGGCCCCGCGTCGAGCCCCTCGGGCCGCGCGTCGTAGCGATGCAGCACCTCGATCCGGCCCGGCGCCACCGACAGCAGCAGCCAGGCGCCGGCCGCATCGACCAGCACGATGCGCTCCTTCAGGCCGACCGCGGCGGACGCCGCGACCCTCAACGGCCCGGCGCCGCCGCCGCCGGCGAAGCCGCGCAGCCGTGCCACCAGCCAGGCCAGCCCGATGATCAGGGCCAGCACGGCGAGCAGGCTCAGCATCACGCCGGCGAGACCGGTCGTCCCGGCGGACGCCGCGGCGCCGCCGGTTGCGAGGGAAGCCTCCATGCGGGCGCTCCTATTTCAGGCGCTTGATGCGCTCGGCGGGACTGATCACGTCGGTCAGGCGCACGCCGAATCGCTCGTTGACCACGACCACCTCGCCCTGCGCGATCAGGGTGCCGTTGACGTAGACGTCCAGCGGCTCGCCGGCGGCGCGTTCGAGTTCGATCACCGAGCCCTGGTTCAACTGCAGCAGGTTGCGGATCGGGATGCGCGCGCGCCCGACTTCCAGCGACAACTGCACCGGCACGTCGAGGATCACGTCGAGGTTCATGTCGACGGCGGCGCCAGCGGCGGCCGGCTTGAGCGTGTCGAAACGTGCCGCGGCGGGCGCGCCGGCGCCGAGCAGCGCGGCATCGTCGTGGGCGGCGGCGGAGGGGCGCTTGTTCATGCGGGCATGCCTCGGGGAGGAGCGGCGTTGCGTTGGCGTTCGGCGGACAGCGGCGGACCGAGCTTCACGGCCTTGCGGCCGTTGCTGAGCCCGAACTCGCCGGCGAAGGTCGGCACGCGCTCGACCTGGACTTCGGCGTGCGCGGGCATGTCGAAGGGAATGATGTCGCCGGCCTTGAGCGCCGCGACGTCGCGCACGCTCATGCGGATGCGCCCGAGCACGGTGGTCATCTCGACCTGCGCCTCGTGCAACTGCGCGCGCAGGGCGGCCGGCCAGTGCTCGTCGGACTCGCTGCGGTCGCTCTGGATGCCCGCCTCCAACTGCGCGCGGTAGGGCTCCAGCATCGCGTACGGCAGCACCACGTGGACGTGGCCCGAGCCGCCATCGAGTTCGAGGTGGAAGCGGCTCACCACCACGTACTCGCGCGGCGCGACGATGTTGGCGAAATGCGGGTTGACCTCGTGCTGCACGAACTCCAGTTCGAGCGGCATCACCGGGCTCCAGGCCTCGGTGAGGTCGGCGTAGACCTGGCGCAGCAGGATCTGGATCACCCGCTGTTCCATCTGGCTGAACTCGCGCCCTTCGATCTTGGCCGGGAAGCGCCCGTCGCCGCCGAAGAAGTTGTCGACCAGGGTGAACACCAGGCGCGGCTCGAACACCACCAGCGCGGTCCCGCGCAGCGGCTTGATGCGCGTCATCGACAGGCTGGACGGCACCAGCAGCGAGTGCAGGTAGTCGGCGAACTTCAGCATCTCCACGCCGCGCACGCCGATCTCGGCGTTACGGCGCAGCAGCGAGAACACGCCGATCCGGAACAGGCGCGCGAAGCGCTCGTTGACCATCTCCAGTGTCGGCAGCTTGCCGCGCACCAGGCGTTCCTGGGTCGCGAAATCGTAGGACCGAGCCTCGCCCGGCGTGGTCCGCTCGTCCTCGGTCTTGACCGCGCCGGAATCGACGCCGTGCAGCAGGGCGTCGATCTCGTCCTGGGACAGCAGGTCGGTGCTCATGGCGCGGCGCCGGGGCTCACTGGGTGACGAAGGAGGTGAAGTACAGCGCTTCGACCGAGTCCTCGCCGGTCTCCTCGTTCATCACCTTCTGCACTTCGGCCAGCGCCAACTGGCGCAGCGATTCGCGGCCTTCGCGCGCGGAGAGCTCTTCGGCGGTCTTGGTGCCGAACAGCAGCAGCAGGCGATCGCGGATCGCCGGCGTGTGCAGCTTGATCGCATCCGCGGCCAGCGGGTCGCGGGTCATCAGTTCCACCTGCACCTGCAGGTAGCGATCGGCATCGGGCCCGGCGAGATTGACCACGAAGGCCGGCTCCAGGGACAGGTACTTGGCCGGATCCTTCGGTCCCTCGCCGTCCTCCTCGCCCTCCTCGCCATCCTTCGACTTGGACGACTTCTTGCCCTTCTTGCCGTCTTCATCCGCGGTCTCGGCCTGGGCGTCCTTGCCGAGCATGAACCACGCCGCGCCGCCCCCGCCGCCGAGGGCGACGACGACCCCGAGGCTGATGGCGATCAACTTGCCCTTGCCCGACTTGGCGGGGGCGTCGGCGGCGGGCTTGGCGTCCTTCTTGGCGGCGGTCATGGGTGGCTCCTGCGATGCGATGCCGGGTGGGCTGCAAAGCCCATGCCACGCGCCGGAACGTCGACGCCACGCGCTTGGCGCAGGCCGCGCCGGGGAAACGCCACCCGGTGCGCCGGCGGTCCGACGCCGCGCAGGGCGCTCGCCGGTGGAACCGGCTCCCACAAGGCGGCGCGCGCTTCTGTGGGAGCGCTGCGTGCAGCGCGATCGCCGTGCCGCAGGCTCGAAAAGCGCGCGGTACACGCGCCGCTCCCACAGGGCGCCGGCTTTGCCGCAGCGCTTCAATCATGCGGGCCAGGTGGGAGCCGGTCCCACCGGCGACCGATCGGCCGAAGCCTCGTCGCAAGTGCAGTCGCCGGTGGAACCGGCTCCCACAAGGCAGCGCGCGCTTCTGTGGGAGCGCTGCGTGCAGCGCGATTGCCGTGCCGAAGGCTCGAAAAGCGCGCGGCGCACGCGCCGCTCCCACGAGAGGCGCGCCGCTGTGGGAGCACTGCGTGCAGCGCGATTGCCGTGCCGCAGGCTCGAAAAGCGCGCGGCGCACGCGCCGCTCCCACAAGAGGCGCGCCACTGTAGGAGCGCTGCGTGCAGCGCGACCAACCTGCCGCAGTCTTGAAAGACTCGCGGCGCGCGCGCCGCTCCCACCAAACCGCGGCACCGGCGGTGCCCGACCGCCGTACCGGCGATCAGGCGAACTCGTCGAGCAGCCCGCGGCGTGCAGCGACTGCGACACGGGGCGCGATGGCCGCGACATCATCGTCGCCCTCGCCACCGGATCCGCCGCCGCGCGATGCGTGGCCGTCGAACCGCCGCCCGGCATCCTGGCCGTGGTGGCCCACGAATGCCTGGCCGAGGTTCAGCCCTTCACCCGCGAACATCTCGCGCAGCCGGTGCAGGTTGGCGGTCAGGGCTTCACGCGCTTCCGGCGAAATGGCCCCGAACTGGGCATGCACGCGGTCGCCTTCGAACCGCAGTTTGACCTCGATCGGCCCCAGTTCATCCGGCGTGACGCGGATCTCCGCCTCGCTGAACTGTTCGCGCGCCAGGCTGACCACGCGCGTGGCGAGTTCGTTGCCCCATTGCGGGCTGTCGAACGGCACCTGGATCGGTGGCTGCGCGCCGTCGGCGCGTGGCGCGGTCGCGGCGGACGACGCCAGCGAGCCGATCGCCGTCGAGAACACTGGCGCCGCGCCCGACAACGGCGTCGACGGCGTCGACGGGTTGGACGCGGATTCGCCACCCGCATCCGCCGTCGGCTCGACCAGTGCCTCGAGCGCTGCTTTGGCGACCTCGCCCGCGGCCAGGATCGGCGGCGGGGTCGGCATGGGCGGTGCGAGCGGCGCGGCGGTCACGGTCATCGGCACCGGCGCGAGGCCGCTACCGGACGATGCGGCAGCGGACGGGGTCGGCGCACTGGGCAGCAAGGCATCCAGCGCCGACAGCAGTTGATCCAGCGAACCCGCATCACCCTCCGCCGTCACGACGCCGGCCAGCGGGACCACACCCGGACCGCCCAGCGCGGACGGCGCGCCACGCACGCTGGCCGGCATCCCGGCCACCGGCGCGGCCGCAGCGAACAGCATCGGCATCGAAGCCGCGAGCGACGCGGTGCTGGCCGCCGCCAACGCGGCCGGCGTCGCCATCGCCGGCGGCTGTGCGACGCCGGCCGGGTCGGTCCCGCCCGTCGACACGGACAGCGGGACCGAACCTGCAGCGGCCGACGCCATCTTCGCCTCGGTCGCCACCCGCAGCGCCAGCGCGTTCAGCACCGACGTGGTCGCCGCATCGTCCATCGCGGGCGGCACCGCGACCGGGGCCGGTGCGGCGGCGATCACGGGCGCCGCATCGGCGGCGGGCGTCGGATCGGGCATCGGTGCGCCATCGGCCAATGTGACGGCCGCGCCCGGATCGACGGGCCCGGCGTCGAGCGACGCCGCCTCGGTGTCGGCCAGCACACCCTCGAAGGCACGCGTACCTGGCTCGGAAACCGCGGCGCCGGCGGCCGGACTGCCCGGCGCTGGCGGCGCCAGCGTCGGGGCCAGCGCCAGCATCGCGCCGGTGCTCATGCCTCCTCCTGGCGGCGCGCGACGAAACCGCGCACCGCGAGATCATCGAGTTCGACCTGCGAACGGCGCTCCGCCTTGCGCAGCGCCTCCGCGCGCCGCGCGGCGGCCAGGCGACGCAGCGCTTCCGCGTCGCGCCGCGCTTCCACCAGCGCCTCGCGCTGCCGCTCGGCCGCGCGACGGGCGTGGTCCACCTGCTGCGCCTGCTGGCGCGCCACGTCGTCCACCCGCGCCGCGAAGGCGCGCCGGTTCGCCAATTGCAGGGCGTCGGTGCGCCCGTTGGGGATCGCGTGGTATTCGGACGCGAAACGCCGCAGGTCGCCGAGGCGGTTTTCCTGCAGCGACAGTTGCCCGTTGACCTGCGCATACGCGCCCGCGGCCTCGTCGACGCGGGTCTCGGCGATCTGGATCAGCGGGTCGAAGCGACTGGGGTCCATGGGCCCTCCTGCGCGAAGCGGTGCAAATCGCGGGCCAGCGCGGCGCGCGACGACGCACCGTCGCCACCGCGGCATGCCGGCACCCCGCCGTTCACCGCGGCATCACCCGGCGCACACGCGGCCTCGATTCACGCCCCGGCGACGCGGTTGCGCGCAGCCTGCGGGGTTGTTCGCTGCCGTCCGCCATCGTGCCGCGCCGTGCAGCGCGGCCCGTCCGCCAACCGACCGGCACCCGCGCGCCGGAATCCCCGCTCGCCGAGACCGATCCGCATGATCCGCATCCCCATCGTCCTGCTTGCCGCCGCGCTGCTCAGTGCCTGCGCCAGCGCCCCGAAGGTCGCCCAGCGCGGCATCGCCACCGATCGCGAACTGACCCCCGTGCGCGAGGAAGCCTACGCCCGCGCCGACCGCTTCCTCGACGTCGACGCGGTGCTCGCCGCGCGCAGCGCCACCCTGCCCCAGGTCGACGTCGCAGACGGTGCGGCCGGCAAGGACATCACGCCGGCGCAGGCCGCGCTGGTCGCCAACCGCGCCGCGCGCGACGTCTGCAACGCCCTGGCCCCGCACCTCGAACTGGTCGAATCCGACGGCGACCTCGACATCGCGCTGCGCCTGACCGCGGTGCAGCCCACCTCGCGCGGTGCGGCTGGCGTGTCGGAAGTGATCGGCTTCTTCGTGCCCGGCCCGTTCCGCCTGCCGGCCGGCCTCGGCGGCCTGGCCATCGACGGTGTGGCGCGCAACGACGGCAGCGACGTGCTGGTGCTGCACTGGGCCGAAGGCGCCAATGCCGTCACCGAAGGGGCACGCATCTCCACCATCGGCGACGCCTACCAGTTGGCCGCCGAATTCGCCGACGACTTCGCCAAGGCCCTGGTCGACCCGCGCGGCAAGGACGGCGACACCCGCGCCAGGCTCGAACCCGCGCAGCGCGACGCCAACAAGGCCCTGTGCCGCGAGCGCTTCGGCAGCGCCAACCTCGCCGGCCGCGGCGCATCGATCCTGCTGCCGCTGGCGCCGGAAGCAATCGACGACGGCGCGCCGGTCCCCGCGGGCGACCCGCCGTCGACACCCGACAACGGCCCCGGCGACCCGCAGGACTGAAGCACACCCCACGCTCCGGGCGCCGCGCGCCCGGTGCACGGCGCGCGCCGTGCTAGGGTCGCGCCGTCGCCCAACGGCCCTGCCCCGCCGCGCATGCTGCCCATCCGACTGCTGTGGATCGCCGCGGCGCTCGCCGCCCCGCCGAGCCTCGCAGCGCCCGACACCGTCGCGGCCGTCGCCCGCGCGGTCACACGCGAGGTCAACGGCGCGCTGGCCACGCTGGAAAGCACCACCTTCCGGTCGCGACGCCCCGACGTCGCCTACGACAGCGAGATCCGCGCCTGGCGCGACGCGAGCGGCGTGCGCAAGGTCGAAGCCACCGACCTCGACGACAGCGGCAGCGTGGTCACCGAGTACTACTACCGCGACGGCGACCTCGTGTTCGCCTACGTCGCCATCAAGGGCTGGCAGGGCGCGCGCGAGGTCACGCGCGTCGAGCACCGCCAGTACTTCCGCGACGGCGCGATGACCCGTTGGCTGGCCGGCATGGACAAGGTGGCGCGCGCCCCCGACGACCCCGACTACGCTGGCGAAGCACGAACCCGCCACGCCGCCGCGATGTTCTTCCACGACGCCGCCACCAGCGCCTTCAATCCACCGGCCGCCCCCTGATGAGCCCCGTCACAGCCCGCCTCCTCGTCGCACCGCTCGCCGTCCTCGCCGGCACGACCGCCTTCGCGCAAGGCCCGCGCGTCACCGTCGGCGGCGAGAGCAAGCCGAGCACCGGCACCATCGTCTCCCTGGTCAACGCCGACACCGCCTGCGCGGTCGAACTGCGCGACGACGACGGCGCGGTCCGGCACGAATCGGCCGACTTCGAACTCTGCTTCCAGCAACCCTCGCTGGTCGGCCGCCGCGTCGCGCTCACCTGGACCGAGGCCAACGTGATGGCCGAGTCCTGCCAGGGCGATCCCGAGTGCGGCGACAGCGAACGCATCGCGCTGATCGCCACCGCGCGGATCATCGACGAAGCAGCCGGCGGCACCAGCCCGACGACCTTCTGCAGCGCCGAGGAAACCATCGTCTTCGCCTGCCGCACCCGCACCAAGCAGGTGTCGGTCTGCGCCAGCGCCGACGCCGCGCCAACCCGCGGCTACGTCCAGTACCGCTTCGGCAAGCCCGGCGGCGCCACACCGCTCGAACTGCAACTCCCGACCACGCCGCTGACCCCGCCGCAGGCCGCCACCGCGGACAACCTGCCCTTCGCCGGCGGCGGCGCCTCCTGGATGCGCTTCCGCCGCGGCGACCACGCCTACGTCGTCTACAGCGGCATCGGCAAATGGGGGCCGAACGGCGAGGTCGAAGAGCGCGCCGGCATCGTCGTCGAGCGGCGCGGCGAAGCGATCGCGACGCTGGCCTGCAACGGCGGCAAGTCCGAGGGCGAACTGGGTCCGGATTGGTTCGAGCGTGTGGGCATGCAGGCCAAGGGCGAGGAATTCGACCTGCCGCTGTAGCCAAACCGGCGCGCGTGACGCCGTTCGCTCGGCGCCGCGTGTGTTCAGCGCAGCCGCAACCCCGCCGCGCACGCCTCGACCAGTTTCGCCAGCCGCGACACGCGCGTCTCCGCGCGCTTGGCGGTGCACACCCAGTGCAGCACCACCTTGCGGTAGCTCGGCGGCGTGGCTTCGAAGAACCGCCACGCCGCCTGGTTGCGCTGAAAAGCCTCCAACTCCGCCGCCGACAGCTCGGCCGTCGCGGGCTGCTCGTAGGCGTAGACCACGGACCGTGCCTCGCTGCGCGCCGCGAACGCCCGCTCCCCGGCTGGCGTCATCCGTCCCTGCGCCCGCAGTTGTTCGACCTTGGTGATGTTCACCGCGCTCCAGATCGAAGTCGGCTTGCGCGGCGTGAAGCGGATCGAATAGGTGCGCTCGTCGATGCGCTTGCGCACGCCATCGATCCAGCCGACGCACAGCGCTTCCTCCACCGATTCCGGCCACGACAGGCCCGGCTCGCCGGACCCCACCTTGTGAAACCCCACCAGCAATTCGCTCGCCGTCGCGGAATGGACATCGAGCCATGCGCGGAACGACGCGGCATCACGGAAGAATCGAGGCGCCGCCATCAGTCCACCCCGGAGCCGCGCAGTCCGAAACGGCGAGTGCACGCAACGGCGGCCTGACCACCAGCCGGGCTGCAAAGAACCCCGCTGGCGAGCAGCGTCGAAGCCGAGCCCATGGAATCCGCGCCCGGCCTCACGCAACCGGCCGCTCAAAGATCAGTTCGTAGTACTTCGCCGCACCGTAGCCACCGATGCCCGGCGCGAACACCTGCACCAGCCGCCAGCCCTCCGCGGCGTGCTTGTGGATGGCCTCCTGGTATTTCTCCTTGCCGGCCTTGCGGACCCCAAGGATCCCCTCCCCGAGGCGCACGAACTTGTACTCGAACTGTCTGGGCATGGACTGCTCTCGATCTGAAGAGTTGCGACCAATGGTCGAGGCTGCAGCGCATGGACGCGCTGCAACAGAGGATACCGACCCATGGCGACAGCGCCAGCGGGGCTCAGCCTAGCCCCGACTTCGCCCGCACTCCAAACACGGCGCCCGTTGCCGATCATCCAACGGCGACGGCGCGCCCGTCCTGTCGAGCACCGTGTACGTGTGCGCGCTCGCGCCGGCGCCCACGCGGATCGTCCATCACCGATTTCTTCCGGAAATGCTCGTGATCGCTGCCCACCGGCCTGCGTCGCGCGCGCGAATACCCCTTCCTGCACGGCGAGGCGAAAACGCGGCTCACCCTCGTCCAGTTGTAAGCGTTCACTCCGTGCCGTCCTTGACTACCGGTTTGCGCTGTGCAGCAGCGAGCGCAGCGGGTTGGCCGCGAAGCGTTCCTTCCACAGCCGCGGCGTGAGTTCCTCGACCCGCGATGCCGGGTGCTGGCCGACGCGC
>JAJTHZ010000043.1 GCA_021299185.1 Lysobacteraceae bacterium
ATCGCGGCGCGCGCGCCGCTCCCACAAGGCATTGGCCCTGCCGCGCCTTGGCCTTGCCGTGCCTTCGTCCAGCCGCGCGGTGTCGGCGGAGCGGAGGTTGTAGGAGCGCTGCGTGCAGCGCGAAAGGGATGCGGCAACATCGGACGCTCGTCGCAAGGTCCAAAAGCATCGCAGCGCACGCGCCGCTCCCACAACACGGCGGTGTTGGCGCCGATCGCGGGCTAGGTCGAGCGTCACCCTTGCATCCGGCGCGCCACGCCGCATGATCTGTCGCGGCGAATTCCTCGCCGGGAGGATCCTGCGATGCTCGTGACCACCACCTCGACCCTCGAAGGCCGCCGCATCGGCCGCTACCTCGGCGTCGTGACCGGCGAGGCCATCCTCGGCGCCAACATCTTCCGCGACTTCTTCGCCGGCATCCGCGACATCGTGGGTGGGCGCTCGGGGTCGTACGAGAAGGTGCTGCGCGACGCCAAGGAAACCGCGATGCGCGAGATGATGGACGAAGCGCGCCGTCTCGGCGGCAATGCGGTGATCGGCGTCGACCTCGACTACGAGACCGTGCAGGTGGGCTCGTCCGGCGGCATGTTGATGGTGTCGGCTTCCGGCACGGCGGTGGTGGTCGACAACGCCTGAGCGGCGGTGTCGGGCGGTGCGGCGGTGGCGCGGCGGGGTTGGCCGCGCCGCTGCCGCTTCTCGGTGCCGTGGGTGGTCTTGATGCGGCGGGTTGCGAAGCGGTGCAGTGCCGTGCGGTGACGTGCCGTGCCGTGCGGTGCAATTCGCTGCGCTCATTGCACCCTACGCGGCTACGCGGGCCGGTGTCGTGGTGCGGGTCGGCGCCGGGCAGCGGCCGGATCGGGTGAGTCGAGTTGCCGTGGGCGTTTCTGTCCAACGCCTTGCGGATGACCGCGCCGGGCGCCCCGACCGACGGGCACCGCGACGTGCGGTGCGCGCTTATGCTGGCGGCCATCCGATCGGAGGCCGCGACCATGCTGAAGCGCTTCGGACTGCCGACCCTGCTGGGCGCCGTCGTGCTGCTCGCGGGCCTGCCCGCGGCGGCGGCCGAGCCGCCCGCCAACCCGCTGATCGACGCCGCCGGCTTCCAGCAGATCGTGGCCGATCTCGGCGCCACCCAGGAAACGCGCCGGCTCGACGAGGCCGGGTTCCTCGCCGCGATGCGCGAGCCCGGCGTGGTGCTGCTGGATGCGCGCTCCGCGGATCGCTACGCCGAGTTGCACATCGACGGCGCGGTGAACCTGCCGTTCACCGACTTCACCGCGGCGTCGCTCGCCGCGATCCTGCCGCGGCCCGACACCCGCGTGCTGATCTACTGCAACAACAACTTCACCGGCAGCCCGCGCGCGTTCGCCAGCAAGGCGCCGGCCGCCTCGCTGAACCTGTCGACCTGGGCCGCGCTCGCCGCCTACGGCTACGACAACGTCTGGGAACTGGGACCGCTGGTGTCGGTGGACGACACCCGGTTGCCGCTGGTGGGCAGCCTGCACGCGGCGACGGCCGGACGCTGATCGGCGTCCGCCGCGCCACCGCGACGTCGCCGCTCGCGACGCGCGGCGCGCGAATCGCGACGGCCGGCACGGCTTTGCCGCGGGCGCCCGGTTAGCCTTGCGGGCCCGGGCTGGACCGTCGGTCCGGCGCGCCAAGGAATCGTCGCATGTCGCTCCGAAACCTCGCCTGCATGCTCCTGCTCGGGCTCGGCCTGTTCTCGGCGCCGGTGCACGCGCAGGCGACTTTCTACGTGGCCACCGACGGCGCCAACCTGCCGGGCAACGGCAGTGCGGCGGCGCCCTGGGCGACGATCGAGTACGCGCTCACGCGGGTGCCGGACGCGAGCCTCATCCTGGTGCGGCCCGGCACTTACGGCGGCCGCATCCGCGTGCACGGCAGTTTCGCGCAGGGCGTCACCGTGCGCTCGGAGGTGCCCTACCGGGCGCGACTGCGGCACGACGCCACCGTGCTGACCATCTACAACGACAGCGCGAACATCGAGGGCATCACGATCGAGGGCTTCGACATCGCGCATGCCGGGGCGGGCGCGGGAGCGCTGGTGGTGCAGGTGCAGGACGGCTTCGGAACCGAGACGCGGCGCATCACGTTGCGCGACAACATCCTGCATGACTCGTTCAACAACGACGTGCTGAAGGTCAACAACGGCGCCTCGCAGGTGCGCATCGTCGGCAACCTGTTCTACAACCAGAACGGCTCCGACGAGCACATCGACATCAACAGCGTCGACGACGTGGTGGTGGGGGACAACGTCTTTTTCAACGACTTCGCGGCGTCCGGCCGGCCGGTGCCGACCGACACGTCCGCCTTCGTCGTGATCAAGGACTCCAATGGCGCCGAGGACGAATACGTCGGCGCGCGCAACGTGGTCGTGCGGCGCAATCTGTTCGCCAACTGGCAGGGCAGCCTGGGCAGCAACTTCCTGCTGCTGGGCGAAGACGGCACGGCCAACGTCGAGGCCTTCGCGATCACGGTCGAAAACAACCTGTTCATCGGCAACAGCGCGCAGGCCATGCGCGCGGCCTTCGGCTGCAAGGGCTGCGGCGACATCGTGTTCCGCGCCAACACGGTGGTGGGCGACCTGCCGGGCAACGCGTATGCGATGCGGGTCAACCGCGAAGGTGCGAACCCCACGCCGACCAACCTGCGCTTCTTCAACAACCTTTGGGCCGACACCGCCGGCACGATGGGCGACTTCAGCGACACCCTCACCGGTGACGTCGGCACCTTCGTGCTGGTGCGCAATGGCTACTGGAATGCGGGGAATACCCTGCCGAACGACCTCACCGACGTGATCAACATCGCCAACGACCCGCAGCCGGTGACGGGCGACCCGCGCCTGCCCTCGCCGGCAGGGCTGGTGACCCCGTGGTGGAACGAGACCAGCGGGACCTTCAATGGCGGCCACGCCACGATCCGCGCCGCCTTCCTGGCGCTGGCGCGCGCCCACGGCGCGCCGGCCGCCGGTGGCGCGGGCATCAACGCGGCCAATGCCGCCGAGATGCCCACCACCGACCTGTTCAACGCTCCACGCGACGCGACGCCCGACCTCGGCGCGGTGGAGTTCGTCGATCCCGGGATCCTGCTGCGCGACGGCTTCGAACGCTGAAGCCTCGCGAGGCAGGCGGTGCTCCACAAGGATGCTGCAAGGCCGCGGGCCTGCCATCCCGCCCCAATCGGACACATCACCTGTAGGAGCGCTGCGTGCAGCGCGACCGACCTGCGGCAAGCCCGAAAATCATCGCGGCGCACGCGCCGCTCCCACAAGGGTGCTGCAAGGCCGCGGGTCTGTCATCACCCCCAATCGGGCGCATCACCTGTAGGAGCGCTGCGTGCAGCGCGATCGGCCTGCGACAAGCCCGAAAAGCAT
>JAJTHZ010000267.1 GCA_021299185.1 Lysobacteraceae bacterium
ACGACGCCCCGCTGCGCGAGGCCCTGCGCGCCCTGCCGCTGCAGGCGCCGCCGCACAGCGCCCTGCCGGACCTGAAGGCGCGGCTCGCGCAGCGCAAGCGCTCCCGCGGCCAGCGCCGCAGGCTGCCGCTGGCCGCGGCCGCCGCGGTGGGGGTGGTCGCCCTGTCGCTGCTGCTGCGCCGGGGCGCCACGCCGGACGCCGCGCCTGAAGCCACCGCCGATCCCGAACTGGCCGCGCTGATCGCGCAGAACCAGGTCTATGAATCGGCGCTGCGCAGCACGGCGTTCGGCGGCCGCGCGCTCAGCGCGCGCGACGCGCTGGCCGGGGCCGAGATCGAGGACCTGATCGGGATGCTGGATCTCGAGTTGTCGGCCACCGGCGACGCCGCGCAGGCCCGCGACCTGTGGCAGCAGCGCCTGGTGCTGATGCAGGAACTCGCCGCGGTGCGCGCCAACGCAGCACCCGCACGCATGACCGCACACAACGCGCAGGCGCTGCCGGCGAGCTGGCAATTGAATTGACCGCGGCATGGCGGCGCGCCCTGGTGCGCGGCGCGGGCAGCGGTGGGTGGATCGCGCGCAAGCGCGCTCCTGCAGGTTCGGTTTTTCCGGAGGTTGCATGAACATGAAAGCCCTGCCCCGTCTGTTGGCGCTCGCGATCGGCGTCGCGCTGGCCTCGTCAGCCGTCGCCGATGGCACGCCCCGCGCCGCCGCCGGCGCGGACGCCGCGGCCGATGCCGCCGCCGCGCGCGAGGAGCTGCGCGCCGCGCGCGAGGAACTGCGCGAGGTGACCCGCCGCATCGCCGAGATCTCGGCCCGCCTCGGAACCGCCGAAGCACCGCGTGCGATGGCCTTCCGCTATCTCAGCGATCCCGACCGCGCGATGATCGGCGTGGTGTTCGGCGAGGGCGACGACGATCGCGTGCGGCTCGCGGCCGTCACGCCGGGCGGCCCCGCCGAGAAGGCCGGCCTGCGCAGCGGTGACCGCGTGCTGACGGTCAACGGCAAGCCGGTGCGCGACGGCGACGCGGAATGGGCGCGCGACCTGATCGGTCCGCTCAAGGCGGGCGACAAGGTGACGCTGGGCATCGAGCGCGACGGCAAGCGGCAGGAAATCGTCGCCACCGCCGAGCGACGCGAGTCGTGGGACTGGCCCTCGTTCGCGGAAGGGATCGGCGCCCTGCCGCTGGAACTCGACCGCAACGTGCAGGTGATCATCGAGCGCAACGCGGAAGCGTCCGCGCGCGCCGGCGAGTGGGCCGAGCGCGCGCGCGCGATGGCCGAAGGCCAGGCGGCGATGGCGGCGCGGCAGGCCGAGATGGCGGGCCGCCAGGCCGAGATTTCCGCGCGGCAGGGCGCAATGGCGGCCGAGCGCGCCGCCAAGCAGCAGGCCCTCGGGGAACTGCGCCGCATCGTGATCGGCGGCGGCGGCGGGTTCTTCGACCTGCGCCTGGCCGACGTGAACCCCGCGCTCGGCAAGTACTTCGGCACCGAGGACGGCGTGCTGGTGCTCGACAAGGATGCGGATTCGCTGGCGCCGATCCGGCCCGGCGACGTGATCCTCTCGGTCGGCGGCGAGCGTACGGATTCCAGTCGCGACGTCATGCGCGCGCTGTCGCAGCGTGCCGACCAGGCGGGCGTCAACGTCGAGGTGATGCGCGACCGCAAGCGCCAGGTGCTGGTGGTCGACGTGCCCAAGGGCAGCGACTTCGACGTGCTGTTCCCGCTGCCGCCGATGTCGCCGCTGCCGCCGATGTCGCCGCTGCCGCCGGGTCCGCCTGAACCGCCGGGCCCGAAGGCCGCGCCGCCTGCCCCGCCGGCGCCGCCGGCACCGCCGTCGGCTCCCGCGCAGGGCGCGCCCGCACGCGGCGTCGCGGCCTGAACGAAGGCACGGGGTCCGCGCACGCGCGGCCCCGGATCGCCCGGCATCCGGCGCCGCGCACCGAGGGCGATGCAGCGCGGCTCCGGTGCGGGCCCGCACCGGGACCGGCCGCGATCGACTCAGGGCGTGGTTTCGGCCCGCAGCGCCACGGGCCGGCTTCAGCCCACGGCGCCCGCCTGCTGCAGCCTCCGCCAGGTGACGCCGCTGCAGCGATCCTCGGCCATCACCTGCGGCCAACCCGCGGCATCGGGGCGCAGGCGCACGATGCGCTGCCAGTCCGGCGCCAGCGCGGCCCCGCAGCGCACGGCGCGGCCGCCGACCGCTGGCACCGGCACATCGGCCAGCGCCAGTTCCCACGCGAGGTAGTCGGAGTCCGGCAGGCGCTGCACCGCGCACAGCACGACGCCTTCGTCGTCGACCGCCTCCAGCGCCTCGGTCACGCCCCAGCGTTCGATCGCCACCCGTCCGCGCACGCGGCCACGCAGCGCGCATTCGCGCAGCAGGGCGGCGACGAAGCGCAGCGGCAGTTCGCGCGGTGCGCGGCACAGCACCACGTCGAGACGCGCGATCGCCTCGACCAGGCTGCTCGCGCGCCGCTCGCCGGCATCGCCCGGATCAGGTTCGGGGCCGGTGTCCAGCATGACGCCTCCTCGCGGGCTGCGGCCCGCCGGCCGGGGGCAGCCCAGCCTTTATGCGGATAATATCGATTCGCATTTGTCTGGCAAGAGGCTATCCGCATTGCCATTTGTGGCATCGCCGTGCACGGTGCGGTCCGCCCGGCCGGCACGCAGGCCGCGGTCGCGGCGCATCCATCGCGCCTACAATCGACGACCGCCGGAGGCCCCATGAAGCTTTATTCGAGTTCCTTTTCGCCCTACGCCGCGCGCGTGCGCGCGCAGATCCGCCTGAAGAACCTGCCGATCGCGATCGAGCCGCCGCCCGGCGGCCTGCGCACGGCCGAGTACCGCGCGGTCAATCCAACCGGCAAGGTGCCGGCGCTGCTGCTGGACGACGGCCGGGTGCTGCCGGAGTCGGTGGCGATCCTCGAGTACCTCGAGGACCTGCACGTCGAGCCCGAACTTCGCCCGCGCGACCCGCACCAGCGCGGCCACATGCGCGCCCTGATCCAGATCGCCGACCACGTGCTCGGTCCGGCGACCTTCCCGCTTTTCGGCGCGCTGCGCGGCGCGCCGGTCGATCCGCCGACGGCGCGCACGCACATCGAATCCGCGCTCGGCCAGGTCGCAGCGTTCGCCGGCGACGGGCGCTGGCTGCTCGGCGACGACCTCACTCTGGCCGACGTGGTGCTCGCGCCGACGCTCTACTACGCCCTCGCCCTCACCCGGCTCACGGGCGCGCCGCTGGACCTCGCCGCGCATCCGCGGCTGGCGCGCTGGTGGCACGCGGTCTGCGACCACCCGGTGCTGCGCGGCACGCTGGACGAGGTCGACGTGGGCTTCCGCGCCTTCGCCGCCGGGCTCGGCCACGACGTGGCGAAGATCGACGGCGTGCTGGACGCGCACGCGGCGGCGGCGAACGACGGCTGAGCGCGCCGTCGCACGGCGGTTGCGCGCCACCCGGCGCTTTGCCTAGTCTGTCCAGATCGCCCGCGGGCAAAGGGAGAGGTGGACGATGGCACGATGGATGATCGGGATCGTGCTCGGCGTGCTGCTGTTCGGCGTGCTGGGCGTGGTGGGGATGGCGATCCGGTCGCACGTCACTGCGCGTCCAGCGCCGGACCCGGTGCCGGCCGCGACGACCGTGTCCGCCGAGACCGACCCGACGCCGCAGGGCGACCCGGACGCAGCGGCCCGAGGCGGCGCCGACGCCGCCTCGGCACCGCGACGCATGGCGTCGCCCCTGCCTGCGCCCGCCTCGACGGCCGCACAGCCCCTGCCGCCCCTCGACGCGCCGGTCGCCGACATCCTCGACACGCTCGAACAGCGCGCCCGCGCGGGCGATGCGCGCGCCGCGTGCCGGCTGGCCAGTGAACTCGGTCGCTGCGGTTCGTTGCAGCGCCGACGGGCGATGGATCTGGGCCGCTCCCTCGCCGAAGCGCCACCGCGGCAGATCAGCGACGAAATGGTCGACGTGGCGGCGCGCATCTCCGTGGCGCTCGAGGCCGACGAGCGCGCCTGCGCGGGCGTGGCAGCGGAACGCACCGCCGATGCGGTGCTGTGGCTGCAGCGCGCGGCCGCCGGACAGCACCTGCCATCGATGGTCGCTTTCGCGGCCGGCGTCTGGATGGCGGGCGATTCGTCCTTCGTCGCCCATCCGGAAGTGGTCGCGACCTACGCCCGCGACGCGGTCCCGATGGCGCTGGCGACGCTCGAAGCCGGCGATCCGACGCTGGCGAACGCACTCGGCCTCGCGTACGCGGGTCGGTGGTCCGGCACGCCCCTCGACCGGCTGGTCCCGCGCGACGATGCGCAGGCCTACGCCCTGCTCGCCGCCGCGGGCGGCGCTGCGCCGGCCCCGCCGATGCCCATCGTCCGCCGCATGCCGCAAGACCCGCATGCGCGCACGCTCGCGGACCTCGAGGCCAGTCTCGGGCCTGAGCAACGCGCCCGCGCGGAGTCGGAACGCGCGCGGCTGGCCGCGCTTTTCGCGGAAGGCGCCAAGCGCCGACAGAAAACCGATCCGCCGCTGCCGCGCCAGTTCAACATGTCATACGCCATCGCTCCCCACGACTGCGATCGCTGACCGCCCGCCGCGCCTTGCCCCCCGCCGCGCCCATGCCCTAGGCTCGCCCGAATCCCATCGCCGCCCCGGGGGGCCTAGGCCCGATGCAGACCTTGTTCGAGATCCTGTTCGGCCTGTTCGGGCTGTCCGTGCTGGTCGCGATCGCCTGGCTGTTCTCGAACAACAAGGGCCGGGTGGAGTGGAAACTGGTCGCCACCGGCGTCGCGCTGCAGATCGCCTTCGCCGCCCTGGTCCTGCTGGTGCCCGGCGGGCGCGAGGTGTTCGGTTTCCTCGCCAAGCTGTTCGTGCAGGTGCTCGACTTCACCAAGCAGGGCTCGCAGTTCGTGTTCGGGCCTCTGATGTCGTCGACCACCGCCGACGGCCAGCCGGCGCCCTGGGGCTTCATCGTCGCCTTCCAAGTACTGCCCACGATCATCTTCTTCGCGGCCCTGATGGGCGCGCTCTACCACCTCGGCGTGATGCAGAAGATCGTCAAGGGCATCGCCTGGGCGATCACCCGGGTGATGAACGTTTCCGGCGCCGAGACCACCTCGGTGACCGCCAGCATCTTCGTCGGCCAGACCGAGGCACCGCTCACCGTCAAGCCCTACATCGGGCGCATGACCGGATCCGAACTGCTGACGATGATGATCGGCGGCATGGCGCACATCGCCGGTGGCGTGCTGGCGGCCTACGTGCTGATGCTCGGCGGCGGCGACCAGGAATCGATGGAGTACTTCGCCAAGCACCTGCTCACCGCGTCCATCATGGCCGCGCCCGCGACCCTGGTGATCGCCAAGATCCTGATCCCGGAGACCGGCGAGCCGCTGACCCGCGGCACGGTCAAGATCGACGTCGAGAAGCACACCGTCAACGTGATCGACGGCGCGGCCACCGGTGCCGCCGACGGCGTGCGCCTGGCGATCAACGTCGGCGGCATGCTGATCGCGTTCATCGCCATCATCGCGATGATCAACGCCCCGCTGGCCTGGCTCGGCGGCATCGACTTCGGCGGCACCTCGATCAACGCCCTGCTGACCGGCGACTCGGGCACGCCGGTGGTGCTGAGCCTGCAGGTGATCCTCGGCTTCGCCCTCGCCCCGATCGCCTGGGTGATCGGCGTGCCGTGGAATGAGGCGCAGACCGTCGGCGGGCTGATCGGGCAGAAGATCGTGATCAACGAGTTCGTCGCCTACCTCGCGCTGGCCGACGTCAAGGAGACGCTGTCCGAGCACTCGATCCTGATCGCCACCTACGCCCTGTGCGGCTTCGCCAACTTCGCGTCGATCGCGATCCAGATCGGCGGCATCGGCGGGCTGGCCCCCGAGCGCCGCGGCGACCTCGCCCGCTTCGGCCTGCGCGCGGTGCTGGGCGGAACGATCGCCACGTTGATGACGGCGACGATCGCCGGGGTGCTGTCGAAGGCGGGGGGAATCGGGTGACCGGTTTCGAGGGCCCAGGGCCCAGGGCTCAGGGCCCAGCCGAAGGTTGGACGGCGATCCGTCGGATCGAGGTCGCCAGTGACCACTGCCCGGCGGCGGCGAGTTCGCCAGCCGACCAGTTCGATACCTTGCCTGGGCCCTGAGCCCTGGGCCCCGGGCCCTATACGCCGACAACAATCCGAAAGCGCGAAACCCCTGCGCCCATGTCCGACTTCGACGTCATCGTGCTGGGCTCCTACAACCAGGACCACGTGTGGTCCGCCGCCGCGCTGCCCGCGCCGGGCGAGACGCGCATCGGCACCTACGCCACCGGACCCGGCGGCAAGGGCTTCAACCAGGCGGTGGCCTGCCACCGGCAGGGAATCAAGACCCTTTTCCTCGGCGCCCTCGGCGACGATCCGCTCGCCGCGCAGGCGCGGGCCACCGCGCTCGCCTTCGGCCTGCCCTCCGAGTTCGAGGTGCACGCCGACGCCGCCACCGGCAGCGCCGGCATCGTGGTCGACGCGCAGGGCCGCAACCAGATCGTGGTCGCGCTGGGCGCCAACCTCGCGCTGTCGGTCGATTTCGTGCGCGCACACGCGCCGGCGATCCGCGGCGCCAAGGTGCTGGTCTGCCAGTTGGAATCCAACCTCGACGCAACGCGCGAAGCGCTCGCCATCGCGCGCGATGCCGGCGTCACCGCGATCCTCAATCCGGCGCCGATCGGTGCCGGGCTCGATCCGCTGCTGGCCGCGCTGCCGCACGTGATCACGCCGAACGAGTCCGAGTTCGCCTTCCTGCTCGAACACCTGCACGGCCAGCCGCTGGCGCCCAACTGGATCGACTTCCCCAATCCGATGCTGCACCTGCTGTGCCGGCGCCTCGCCGCCCCGACCGTGGTGGTCACGCTCGGCGAGCGCGGCTGCTTCGTCAGCCATGCGAACGCCGTCGCGCGCGCGGACGGCAACGCGCACTACCGCGTGCCGGCCGAGGCCGTGTCCCCGGTCGACACCGTCGGCGCGGGCGATGCCTTCACCGGCGGACTCGCCGCCGGCCTGATCCTGCACGGCATGGCCAAGCCCTTCCGCGACGCCATCCGCCACGCCAGCCGCGTGGCCGCCCTGTCGACCGAGCGCCCCGGCGCGGCGGCGGCGATGCCGACGCGTGATGAGGTCGAGGCGCGTTTTGGGGCGGCCCACTGAGTCCAAGAATGCTGGTGGTGCGTCCGTGTCGCAGAAGTTTGCAGATTCCAAACCGCTGCTGATTGAGCCCAATATAGCCTCTTTCTGGGGTGCGATCTCAGTCCTTGAGACGCATGCAAGGTCGTATCGCGGTGCCCCCGCCAGCAAGGATCGCCATGGATGCCCGCCGGATTTCGCCGCTCGCGCACAGTCGAAGCATCGCGATCGGCAACGGTCCTGCGGACGCGGGACATGACCTCGCAACACATCTGCGAGCGGTTTCTGAGCTTGCCTCGCAGTTTGCAACGCCCTTCGGCAGTCAGGCCTGGGCACAACTTGCGGGACTCTGGCATGACCTCGGCAAGTACCGTCCCGCGTTTCAACGAATGCTGGAAGCCGCGGACGCGGGCGAAGCGCACATCGAAGGCGGGCCGCAGCGCGTCACGCACTCCAATGCCGGCGCACTCCACGCACAGGAACGCTATCCGAAAGGCAGCGGAAGGGTTCTCGCCGCCCTGATTGCGGGGCATCACGCCGGACTCCCGGACCTGCATTCCGATGATGGTGGGGCTGCAAGCCTGACCATACGCCTCGCCAGCGACACGGCGCGAAGCGAGTACGCAGAAGCGCTGGAGCAAGGCCCGCCATCGGATATCCTGAACCCGAACGTCACTCCATTGTCGGCGTGCCCTGGAGGGAGCGAGGGGTTCGCGCTGTGGCAGCGCATGCTTTTCTCATGCCTGGTCGATGCCGACTTCCTGGACACAGAGCAGTACTGTGATCCCAAACGAGCCGCCGACCGGGGGCGCACGCCGCCGCTCCACACCATGCTGGCAGCGTACGACGTGCACATGGCGGCACTGGCGGCACGTGTGACCACTTCAGGCTCGCACAGCCCCGTCAATGACGCCCGCGCAAACGTGCTGCGTCAGTGCCGCGAGAAAGGCCGCCGAACAGACCTCGGACCGGGCTTCTTTCGATTGACCGTCCCGACTGGGGGAGGGAAGACGCTGGCGTCCCTGGGCTTCGCGCTTGAGCATGCGGTGGCCCACGCACGGCGCAGGATCGTCTATGCGATCCCCTACACAAGCATCATTGAACAGACAGCGCAGGTCTTTCGCGATGTGTTCGCGTCCCTCGGCGAGGACACCGTCGTCGAGCATCACAGCAACCTCGACGTCGATCCTTCCCGCGAAAACCACCGCACGCGGCTCGCGGCCGAGAACTGGGACGCGCCGCTGATCGTCACCACCAACGTGCAGCTCTTCGAGTCGTTGCACGCGGCGCGCACGAGCCGCTGCCGCAAGTTGCACAACCTGGTGAATGCGGTGATCGTGCTCGACGAAGCGCAGATGCTGCCGCGCGACTTCCTCGGACCGATCTTGCAGTCGCTGCGACTCCTCGTCGACTGCTACGGCGCCACCGTCGTGCTGTGTACGGCAACGCAGCCCGCGCTGGGCTCCCGTGTAGCCCCTGTGACCGGCAAGGTCACCCTGAGGGGAATCGACCGCGCCACCGACCTGATCGACGACCCAGAGCACCTCTTCGACACGCTGCGCCGGGTGGAGATTCGCGTTCCAGCCGACCTCCGGGCTCCGACGCCCTGGGAGGTTGTCGCGACACAGATCCGCGATACGCCGTGCGCGCTCGCGATCGTCAACATGCGGCGCCAGGCCCGCGACCTTCATCGCCAACTGAACGACCCCTTCGCCGTCCACCTTTCGGCATTGATGTGCGCATCCCACCGCAGCGCGTGCATCTCGGGCATCCGCGAGCGGCTGGCGGCACGGCGAGGCGGGACCGACGACCGCCCGCTCCGTGTCGTCAGCACCAGCCTGGTCGAAGCCGGCGTTGATCTGGATTTTCCGGTGGTCTTTCGGGCGCTGGCGGGTCTCGATGCAATCGCCCAGGCCGCGGGTCGATGCAATAGAGAGGGCCGGCTTGAGCGTCCAGGCATGGTGCACGTTTTCATACCCCCGCAAGCGCCGCCACCCGGCCAAGCCCGCCAGGGCGCGCAGACCACCCAGGAACTGATCACCACTGGACTGGTCGCCGATCTTCTGGCCCCCGAGACCTTTCGTCGCTACTTCGATCACTTCTATGGCAAGGATGCAAACGGCCGTTTCGACACCCAGGACATATTGGGACTCCAGACGCCCGAACGTGCCGCGCTGCGCACGGCATCGGATCGCTTCCGGGTGATCGACGATGCCAGCGAAACGGTGATCGTGCCCTACGTTCCACCCGACCAAGCCGCGAGCCCAGTCCACGGCTGGCTGGCCGCGCTGGCGAAAGACGGCAAACTGACCTGGGCGCGCAGAAAGCTCCAACGCTTCACCGTCAGCGTGCCTCGCCGCACACTGGACCTGATGATCGCGCAACGCGATGTGGTCGAGGTCGCGGGCCTCTGGCTGGCGCAGGACACCCGCTACGACCCGACGTTCGGGCTGTTGCTGCCGGACGACCACGGTGCGGGCGAAGGATTCCACTGTTGAGGAGCATCCGATGACCCGGCAAGGATTCTGTCTCGAAGTCTCAGGGCCCATGGCCTGCTTCACCCGCCCGGAGATGAAGGTCGAACGCGTCAGTTACGACGTGATCACGCCCTCCGCCGCGCGTGCGATCTTCGATGCGATCCTCTGGAAGCCGGCGATCCGATGGCAGGTGCATCGCATCGAGGTCTGCCATCCGATCCGCTGGGCTTCAGTGCGCCGCAATGAGGTGGGTGCAGTGGCTTCCGGCGCAAACATCACGAAAGCCATGAAGGCCGGCAGCGGAAACCTGGCAATCTACGTCGAGGACGAACGCCAGCAGCGTGCCGGGCTGGTGCTGCGCGATGTGAAGTACCGAATTCATGCGCGATTCCACCGCGTCGACGCGAAGGCCTGGCGAGGCAACTACCCCCGTCTCGCGGGTCGCCTGGATGACGCGCAGGAAGCAGCAACCCATCGCGAACCGGAGTCGGATGCCAAGTACGCGGCCATGTTCGAGCGGCGGGCGCGCAAGGGCCAGTGCTTCAATCAGCCCTACCTCGGCACGCGCGAGTTCTCATGCAGCTTCCGGCCGCTCGACCCAGCGCAGGAGCCGTTCGCGGCGCCCGAGGAACTCCGGGGCGAGAAGGAACTCGGCTGGATGCTCCACGACATCGACTTCGGGCCTCCCCCGTACGAGAGCCCCAAGCCGACCTTCTATCGGCCAGTCCTGCGCGACGGGGTGATCGAAGTCCCTGCGCCCGGGAGCAACGAGGTGCACGGATGATCATTCAATCGCTCCATCGGTACTACGATCGCAAGCGCGAATCGGGCGAGCTGGCACCGGAGGGGTTCGAGCGCCGCTCGATCCCGTTCGTGGTCGTTCTCGCCGCCGACGGAACCCTCGTTCAGATCGAGGATACGCGTTCGGGCACGGGCAAGCAGCGCGTCGCCCGGGAGTTCGTGGTCCCACAGAGCGTGAAACGATCGGCGGACATCGCTGCCAACCTCCTTTGGGACACTGCCGAGTACGCGCTCGGGATCGACACGCGTGGCAAGGCGGATCGGGTTGCGAAGCAACACGCAGACTTCGTGGCGCGGGTACAGAACCTTGCAGGCTACGTCGACGATGACGGGCTCCGCGCGGTCATCAGATTCCTTTCGCACTCCAATACCAAGCTACTCGCAGCCGACCCAACGTTCGCCGAGCTTGCCGAGAACAACGCGGTCATTGCGTTCCGGTTGACCGGCGACCCTGGAAACCTCGTCTGTGAGCGAGGGGATGTCGTCAGGGCAATTCGCGAGAGCGTCAATCACGGAAACAACGAGGATCAATCGTTCTGCGCGGTCCTCGGACGCGCGGATCGAACAGCCCGCGTTCACTCGGCGATCAAGGGCGTATGGGGTGCCCAGTCATCCGGCGCGAACATCGTCTCTTTCAATCTCGATGCATTCGAGTCGTTTGGCAGGAAGCAAGGCGCCAACGCGCCGATCGGCACCGAAGCTGCGTTCACCTACACGACGGCGTTGAATCATTTGCTGCGCAAGGGCTCGCCACAGCGCATGCAGGTCGGCGACGCATCGACAGTGTTCTGGTCCGCGGTCCCGACGCCACTGGAGGACGACTTCGCTGCGATTTTCGGTTCTACGTTGTCGGACGACCCGGACCGAGGCACACAGGCGGTTCGCAATCTCTATGCGGCGGTAAAGAATGGCGTCTACGTGCCGGATATCGGCCGCAACACCGAGTTTTGCGTTCTGGGACTCTCGCCGAATGCAGCCCGGATCGCGGTTCGCTTCTGGCATCGCACCACGGTGGCTGAACTCGCCCCGGCGATCGTCCAGCACCTGCGAGACGTCGAGATCGATCATCCCGACTACTTGGCCGAACATCTTTCGATGTTCGCGCTGCTCAACGCGACAGCACTTCTCGGTCGCAGCGAAAACGTCCCGCCCAAGCTCGCCGGGGAGGTGTTCCGAAGCGCGCTGACTGGACAACCCTACCCGGCCGCATTGCTTCAGGCCGCGGTGCGTCGCCTGCGCGCGGAACGTGACGTCGGCTATCCCAGGGCGGCCGTGATCAAGGCCTGCCTCAACCGAACCATTCGCCACGGGCATCTCGATGCCAAGGAGCTGCATGTGAGTCTCGACCCCGACAACACCGACCCCGGTTACCGGCTCGGCCGGCTGTTCGCCGCGCTGGAGCGCATCCAGGCCGCGGCCCAACCCGGCATCAACGCCACGATCCGCGACCGGTACTACGGGGCAGCCAGCAGCTCCCCGTCCAGCGTGTTCCCGGTGCTCTTGCGGCTCAAGAATCACCACCTCGGCAAGCTCGACAATCCGCGGCTGGCGGGCTGGTTCGAGAAGACACTGGCCGACATTTTCGCGGGAATCGAGTCGTTCCCTACGCACCTCTCGCTACCGCTACAGGGCATGTTTGCGGTCGGCTACTACCACCAGCAGCAGGCCTTCTTCACGCGGCGCATCGATCCCACCGCGACTGACAACCTCCAACCCAGCGCCTCGAACCAGGAGCCGACGCCATGAATCTCGACCACCGCTACGACTTCGTCCTCGTGTTCGACGTGCAGGACGGCAACCCGAATGGCGATCCCGACGCTGGAAACCTTCCCAGGCTGGACGCGGAAAGCGGGCACGGCCTGGTCACCGATGTCTGCCTCAAGCGGAAGATTCGCAACTATGTCGAGATCCGTCAGCGCAACGATGACGGGACCCCACGCCCTGGCTTCGACATCTACGTCCGAGAAAAAGCGGTTCTCGAACGCGCCCATCGCACCGCCTACAAGCAGATTGGCGCGGAATCGGAGCTGACAGACGAATCGAAGAAAGGACGGAAGGGTTCAGCGGAGAGCGTTGACAAGGCGCGACAGTGGATGTGCGACAACTTCTTCGATGTCCGAACGTTTGGCGCCGTCATGTCGACCGGCATCAACTGCGGGCAGGTGCGCGGCCCGGTCCAGATCACCTTCGGTCGCTCGATCGATCCGATCGTCTCCCTGGAGCACTCGATCACCCGAATGGCGGTTGCAACCGAAGCGGAGGCCGAGAAGCAGGGCGGCGACAACCGCACCATGGGCCGAAAATTCACGGTGCCATACGGCGTCTACGTGGCACACGGCTTCGTGTCCGCTGCACTGGCACAGCAAACCGGTTTCTCGACCGCCGACCTGGACCTGCTCTGGGAGTCGCTCGGCAGCATGTTCGAGCACGACCGATCCGCCGCGCGCGGGCAGATGGCGACCCGGGGCCTCTACGTCTTCGAGCATGACTCGAAGCTGGGCAATGCCCCGGCCCATGCGCTCTTCGATCGGGTGACGATCAAGCGCGCCGAGGGCAGCGATGGCCCCGCCCGCCGATTCGCCGACTATGCGGTCTCGGTCGACGCAGCCGGGCTTCCGGATGGCGTTAGACTGCACCGCAAGGTCGGCTGACGCCGACCCCACGGCGGCGTGCCGTGCGCCGCCGCCACCTTGGGAGACCATCGATGGACTGGCAATCCCGCATCGTGACTGACCCCGACGTGCTGCTCGGAAAGCCGACGATCAAGGGCTCGCGGATCGCCGTCGAGCTGGTGCTCGATCGCCTCGCCGACGGGTGGAGCATCGAAACCCTGCTGGAGGCCTATCCGCGCCTCAGCAAGGAGGACGTCCAGGCCGCACTGGCATACAGTGCCGAACGCGTTCGGGAGGAGCGTTATCTGGCGATCGGGACGTCGGCTGCGTGATTTCCGGCGGCCCACCGCTGCTCGCCAACGAGAACGTCCCGGGGCCTGCGGTGGCTGCACTGCGGGCGCGCGGTCGGGATATCGTCTGGGTCGCGGAGGCCACCGCCGGCGCGACGGATGCTGACGTGATCCGTCTTGCCGCTGCCCAGCGGCGTTGGTTGGTCCCATTCGATCGCGACTACGGAGAACTCGTCTTTCGCGGTGACCTTCCCCTGCCGCCGGCAGTCTTGCTCCTCCGCATCACCAGCTATCGGCCGTCGGACCCCGCCGACTGGATCGATCGAATCCTGTCCAGTGAGCAGGCGGCAGCCGGCGGCTTCTTCGTGTTCGACGAACGGGGGCTGCGCTGGCGTCCGCTCCCCGTCCGCCATGGATGACAGCCAGCAGGTCCCGATCTCGGCGCTCCAGCACTGGAGTTACTGCCCCCGCCAGTGCGCCTTGATTCACGCCGAACAAGCCTTCGCCGAGAACGTCCACACCCTGCGTGGCCGAGCCGTGCATCGGCAGGTCGATGCGCCGGGCATCGAGACCCTTCCCGGCCGTCGGGTCGAGCGCGCAATGCCCCTGTGGTGCGACCGGCTCGGGCTGGTCGGCAAGGCCGACGTCGTTGAGTTCCTTGCGGATGGAACGCCGTTTCCCATCGAGTACAAGCACGGCCGCCGTCGAGCACAACGCCACGACGAGTTGCAGCTCGCCGCGCAAGCACTCTGCCTTGAGGAGATGACCGGCCATGTCGTGCCATCGGGCGCGCTGTACTACCACTCGTCGCGGCGGCGGCGGGAGGTGCCGATCAACGATGCACTTCGCAAGGAGGTCGAATCGGCGGTCGCGGCCGTGCGTACGATGCTGGCATCGCCGCGTCTGCCACCGCCGGTCAACGACGCGCGATGCCGCCAATGTTCTCTGATCGACCTGTGCCAGCCGGCGGCACTCGGCGATGCACCTCGCTATGCACGGTTGGCTGCAAGGCTGTTCCACGCCGATGAGTGAGTACACGCTCCTCAACACCCTGTATGTGCAGACCGAGGGCAGCTACCTGCACCTCGACAACGACACGATCCGGATCGAGGTGGAGCGGCAGACCCGGCTTCGCGTGCCCCTTCATCATCTGTCGGGGATCGTACTGACCGGCGACATCCTCGTGTCGCCCGCGCTGCTCGGACGTTGCGCGGAATCGGGCATCGGTGTCGTATTCCTCGACCGCAGTGGCCGCTTCCGTGCGCGGGTCGAGGGACCGGTGAGCGGCAACGTCCTGCTGCGTCAGGCCCAGTTCGCTGCGGCCTCGGTCCCGGAGCAACGCCTGGCATTGGCGCGCCCGATCGTGGCCGGCAAGATCCGCAACGCGCGTCACGTGGTGCAACGAGGCGCGCGCGACGCGAAGAGTGCCGATGACGCGGCAGCCCTGACTGCAACCGCGACGCATCTGGAAAGCGCCCTGCGGGTCGCGGCTACCGCACCGGACCTGGACACGCTTCGCGGCGTAGAGGGTGAGGCTGCGCGCCGCTACTTCGAGACGTTCACCACCCTGCTGCGGCCCGGCTGCCGCTCGGATTTCGGCCTCAATGGTCGCAATCGACGGCCACCGAGGGACCGGATCAATGCCATGCTCTCGTTCGTCTACACGCTGCTGACGCACGAATGCCGAAGCGCGGCGGAGGCGGCGGGGCTCGATGCGCAACTGGGATTCCTGCATGCGGTTCGCCCCGGCCGCCCCGCGCTGGCGCTGGACCTCGTGGAGGAGTTCCGTGCCATCCTCGCCGACCGTCTGGTGTTGACGCTGGTCAACCGCGGCCAGATCAAGGTCGACGACTTCCGAATCACCGACGGCGGCGCGGTGCTCATGAGCGACGAGGCCCGACGCACCATCAGCGTCGCCTGGCAGGAACGAAAGCGCGAGCTGCTGAGCCATCCATTGTTGGAGACCGACGTGCCGATCGGGGTTCTGCCGCAGATTCAGGCGCGTCTGTTCGCGCGCACGCTGCGCGGCGATGCCGATTCCTACCTGCCGTTCCTGGCGCGATGAGCATGCTGGTGATCGTCTGCTACGACGTGTCGACCGAGTCCAGCGCCGGACGGAGGCGCCTGCGTCGGGTCGCGAAGGTCTGCGAGAGCATGGGGCAGCGGGTGCAGAAGTCCGTGTTCGAGTGCCGCCTCGACCTCGCCAAGTTCGAAGCGCTCGAAAGACGTCTGCTGCGCGAAGTGGACCTCGACGAAGATGGGCTGCGCTTCTACCGTGTCAGCGGGCGGTACGAGCTCAGCGTGACCCAACACGGTCGCTTCCGCGCGACGGACTTCGAAGATGGTTCCCTGGTCGTCTAGCGCGAACCCCAAGCGAGCGCGTTTCTGCGGGCAGTTCCGCGATCCTTCGTCCACTGCGGCGATTTATGTTGATGGTCCTGGATGCAGGCGCGTGTATGCTGGCTGTAGCCACCTGTCACCGGTGGCGTTCGCGGATCGCCGCTTTTTTTCAATTGAGAAACAAGGACTTGGGGACACGGTGTCGCCCGCTCCCACGGGAGCGGGCGCGGATTGAAACACACGTCGAACCGCGCGCGGCAGGTGGCGCAATGTCGCCCGCTCCCACGGGAGCGGGCGCGGATTGAAACCACGCAACGAGTGCATCGCTGTATCTGTCATAGGTCGCCCGCTCCCACGGGAGCGGGCGCGGATTGAAACCGGATCTCCGCCAGCAGCAGCGCGTGGCAGCGGGTCGCCCGCTCCCACGGGAGCGGGCGCGGATTGAAACTCCTTTTCGGAGTGCTGGCGCGTCCGGATGCGCGTGTCGCCCGCTCCCACGGGAGCGGGCGCGGATTGAAACAAGAAGCACGTAACGCGGGCATGGACGTGGGAGCGTCGCCCGCTCCCACGGGAGCGGGCGCGGATTGAAACATCGTGCTTTCTCCTTTGTTCGCCGGCAGCGTGGTCGCCCGCTCCCACGGGAGCGGGCGCGGATTGAAACGACGCCGCCGAAGCTGCCGAAACTGCCGAAGATGTCGCCCGCTCCCACGGGAGCGGGCGCGGATTGAAACATCGCGCGCCATGTGCATCGTGTCCGCCAGTTCCGTCGCCCGCTCCCACGGGAGCGGGCGCGGATTGAAACAGGTCGTGCAGGCCGAAGCGCTCGGCCGGGCTGGTCGCCCGCTCCCACGGGAGCGGGCGCGGATTGAAACCGCATCGAGTCCGTCAACGTCACGGTGCAGAACCGCGTCGCCCGCTCCCACGGGAGCGGGCGCGGATTGAAACGATCAACCTCGGCGGCCTGTCGCTGCGCTACCTGCGTCGCCCGCTCCCACGGGAGCGGGCGCGGATTGAAACACCCTGCCGGGCAGCGCTGCGAACACCGAACTCGTCGCCCGCTCCCACGGGAGCGGGCGCGGATTGAAACATGCCCCATCGGAACGTGCGGCGCAGGTAGCGCGTCGCCCGCTCCCACGGGAGCGGGCGCGGATTGAAACTATTTAGGGGTGCGCGACACGTAACGACGTTACGTCGCCCGCTCCCACGGGAGCGGGCGCGGATTGAAACTATTTAGGGGTGCGCGACACG
>JAJTHZ010000098.1 GCA_021299185.1 Lysobacteraceae bacterium
CGCGGGCGACGGCGGCGCGCTGCGCGCGACGCTCGAACTGGGTGCGCGGCGCGGCGTCGAGTCGCGTACCCAGTGAATCGAGGCGGGTGCGCAACTGGGCCAGCCGGCGCTGCGGCTGCAGGGCGGCCAGCCGCGCATGGGCGAGGTCGATGCGCTGCGCCGCGCCGTGCAGGCGGCGGTCCAGCGCGCTGGTTGCGCGCTGGCGACGGCGCGCGAGTTCGCGCAGCAGTTCGCTGGCGTCGGGCACCAGCAGTTCGGCCGCGGCCGAGGGCGTGGGGGCGCGCAGGTCGGCGACGAAATCGGCCAGGGTGAAGTCCACCTCGTGGCCGACCGCGGACACCACCGGCACCGGGCAGGCGGCGATCGCGCGGGCCAGGGCTTCGTCGTTGAAGCACCAGAGGTCCTCCAGCGAGCCACCGCCGCGGGTGAGCAGCAGCACGTCGTGGCGACCGGCGCGGCCGGCGGCCTCCAGCATGGCGAGGATCTGCGCCGCGGCGGTGTCGCCCTGCACCGGCACCGGCAGGATTTCGACCTCGACCAGGGGCATGCGGCGGCGGAGCACGGTGAGCACGTCGCGCACGGCGGCCCCGGTGGGCGAGGTCAGCACGCCGATCCGCCGTGGCAGGGCGGGCAGGGGGCGCTTGCGGTCGGCGTCGAACAGGCCTTCGGCGGCGAGCCGGGCCTTGAGCGCCTCGAACTGGCGGCGCAGGGCGCCTTCGCCGGCTTCCTCCATGTGCTCGGCGATCAACTGGAACTCGCCGCGCGCCTCGTAGAGGCTGACGCGGCAGCGCACCAGCACGCGCTGGCCGTCGGCGGGCCGGAAGCGCAGGAAGGTGCTGCGCGGCTTGAACATGGCGCCGCGCACCTGCGCGCCGGCGTCCTTGAGGGTGAAGTACAGGTGCCCTGAGGCCGGGCGCGCCACATTGGACAGCTCGCCCTCGACCCAGACCAGGGGGAAACTGCCCTCGATCAGCTCCCGCGCCAGCGCATTGAGCGTGGTCGGGGTGAGGACATTGCGGTCGCGGGCGGCGGCGGACGGGGTGCTCATGGGACCCTCGATCCTAGGGAACCCGCCGGCAAGTCTCCACCCCCACCTCGGCTGTGGTGCTGCTGTGGGAGCGCTGCGTGCAGCGCGACCGTGCCCGCGGCAGGCCCGAAAAGCTCGCGGCGCACGCGCCGCTCCCACACCCCAGCACGGCACCCCGTCAATCCTGCGCCGTGCCGGCCCTTTGTGGGAGCGCTGCGTGCAGCGCGATGGACCCTCCGACACCCCTCCCGGGCAGCTTCTGTAGGAGCGCTGCGTGCAGCGCGACCGGGGTCGCGGCAGGCATGAAAAGCTCGCGGCGCACGCGCCGCTCCCACACCCCGCCGCGGCACCCCGTCAGTCTTGCGCCGTGCCGGCCCTTTGTGGGAGCGCTGCGTGCAGCGCGATGGACCCTCCGACACCCCTCCCGGTCGGCTTCTGTAGGAGCGCTGCGTGCAGCGCGACCGGGGTTGCGGCAGGCGTGAACAGCTCGCGGCGCACGCGCCGCTCCCACACCTCACCGCGGCACCCCGTCAATCCTGCGCCGTGCCGGCCCTTTGTGGGAGCGCTGCGTGCAGCGCGATGGACCCTCCCGCAGCCTCGCAAAGCTCGAGGCGCACACGCCGCTGCCATCTTCCGGTGCGATCGCGGTGGGAGGGGGCGCCATCACTCGGCATGCGCGCGACTGGCCATTGCCAGCCGCCCCAGATGCGCGACAATCGGCCGAACGGTTGGAGGACGCATGGCGGAGTCGAACATCGGCGGGGAGGGCGCGGCAGGGGAGCCGGCGCCGCAATCCCTGGCCGAGCGCGTGGTGGCGCTGGCGCAGTCCTGGGAGGAACTGCAGTCCGGCGGCTGGAATGCGATGGCAGCCGCCGCGCAGTACGAGGAACTGGAGAAGATCTCCGCCCAGGCCGAGCAGGAACAGGCGCGCGCGGTCGCTGCCCCGGCGGTCGAGGCGGCGGTGTACCTGTGCACCTTCGTCGAAGGGCGGCTGTATCCGTCCAACGCGCAGCGCGCGAAGTTGAACGAACTGCTGGGGCGCTTGCGCGCGGCGGTGGACGAAGCGCCGCAGCGTCCGCGCCCGGCCAAGCCGCGCGCGGTCGAGCAGCGCCAGGTGCTGTACCTGCGCGAGCCGTCGGCGGCGCTCGGCGGGCTGGTGACCCAGTTCTCGCGCCAGCGCTACGCCGTGCGGCCGGTCGGATCGGCCGCCGAGGCAATTGCGGATGCCGAGCGCAGCCCGCCGGACGTGCTGCTGGTGGACGCGGGTTCGATCGCGCCGCTGGCCGAGGTGATCGAGGCGATCGAGCGCGCGCGCGGCGATGCCAAGGGGCGCGCGGCCTGCGTGGTGTTCGGCGCGCAGATCGAGCACGCGCGTCGGCTGTTCGCGCAGCGCGCCGACGCCGACCTGGTGATCGAGACCACCGACATGGTGGAGCTGTCGACCCAGGTCGATGAACTGCTGGCACAGCAGCGCGGGCTCGACTTCCGCGTGCTGATCGTGGAGGACGACCGCGGGCAGGCGCAGTTCTGCGAGTCGGTGCTGCAGTTGCGCGGCATCTCGACCCGGGTCTGCGCGGCCGGCGAGGACGCGCTGGAGGAGACGGCGAAGTTCCGCCCCGACCTGGTGCTGCTGGACCTCTACCTGCCCGGCATCAACGGCATCGAGGTGGCGCAGCGCATGCGCGAGCGGCCGGAGCATGCCTTCCTGCCGATCGTGTTCCTGTCCGGCGAGACCGACCTCGACAAGCGCTTCGACGCCATCCGCATGGGTGGCGACGACTTCATCACCAAGCCGGTCAAGCCGCGCCACCTGCTGACCGAGGTCGAGACGCGCATCCGCCGCGCGCGGCAGTTGCCGGTGCGCGGGGAATCGGCGCCGCGCGCGGAGCGGCGCGGCACGCTGGCCGCGCGGCCGGCGTTCATGGAGGTGCTGCAGCATGCCGGCGCGGGCGCCGAGCCCACCGCGCTGGTGATGGTCGGCGTAGCCGGCGATGATGCGCTGCGCGACCGGCTGGGGCTGGTCGGCTCGGGCACGGTGTCGCAGCAGTTCGCCGCCGCGCTGTGCTCGGAGACCGACCTGCTGCGGCCGGTGTGCGCCTACGACGATTTCGTGTTCCTGGGCCTGGTGCAGGGCGAAAGCGACGCCGCGCTGCGCGAGCGTCTCGACGTGCTGCGCGACCGCCTCGCGGCGCGTCGGTGGGCCGGCGGCGAGGAGCCGCTGGAGCTGCCGATTGCGATCGCGGGGCTGCGTCTCGCGCAGGGCGGGCCGCAGGGCGATGCGGCGATCCAGCGCCTGCGCACGCTCGGGCGGCAGGTGCGGATCGACGGCGGCATCGCGTGGGAGCCCTCGCGCAGCACGGCGCCGGCCGAAGACCCGGTGGTGCGCCTCGCGCGCACGCTGTTGAAGGGGCCGTTGATCCCGGAAGCGACCCGCATCGAGTACCAGGCGCTGGTGCCGCTGACCGGCGACATGTCGGGGCAGTACGCGACGCGCTTCTCGCTGGTGGCGCCGCGCGCGACCACGCGGATGGAAGTGCCGCCGGATAGGCTGCGCGAACTGGCGCGCGAACTGGGCGTGGTGCCGGCCGCCGACCGCCAGTGCCTGCGCCACGCGCTGGCGGTGCTGTCGGAGCGCGTGCAGCGCGGCGACGAGATGCGGTTGTTCCTGCCGGTCGGCATCGAATCGGTGCTCGATCCGGCCTTCGCGCCGTGGCTGGCCACCGAACTGCAGGCGCGCGCGCTGTCGCCGTCGGCGGTGGTGCTGGAGATCGCCGCTGCCGACCTGGTGCGCGAAGCCGCGCGGCTGGGTGATGCGCTGTCGTCGCTGCAGGTGGTGGGCACGCGCCTGTGCGTGGCGGGGCTGGAGGGCGGCGATGCGCACGTGAAGCTGCTGCGCCTGCCGACCGTGTCGCTGGTGCGCCTTGCCGCGCCGGGCGCCCGCGAGGCGTCGGGCGCGTGGGGCGCCGAACGCGGCCGGCTGGTGGTGGAGGCCGGCAAGCACGGCAAGACCACGGTCGCGCACGGCGCGAAGGAAGCCCGCGAGATCGCCGAACTGCTCAAGCTGGGCGTGGCCTATGTCGCCTCCGACACCTTCGCCCCGTGGAGCACCGAGGCCAATTTCGATTTCGCCGGCGCGCGGATGTAACGGGCGTTGCGGTCGGAAGCGCCGCGGTGGCGTCTGGCGCGGCAAGACACGGACGTTGCGGTCGCCCGCAAGCGGGCTCCTACGAGAGCGCGCGATGCTGTTCGTCGCGTCATGTAGGAGCGCGCTTGCGCGCGACCGGCACCTTACGCGCTGCGGCAGGGTTTGGGTGTTGCGGTCGCCCGCAAGCGGGCTCCTACGAGAGCGCCAGATGCCGTTCGTCGCGCCATGTAGGAGCGCGCTTGCGCGCGACCGGCACCTTACGCGCTGCGGCAAGGCTTGGGTGTTTCGGTCGCCCGCAAGCGGGCTCCTACGAGAGCGGCCGATGCCGTTGTTCGCGCCATGTAGGAGCGCGCTTGCGCGCGATCGCCACGCCGGACCCCTCCGCACGAGCCGTTGATGCCATGTAGGAGCGCTGCGTGCAGCGCGACCGGGTTGCCGCAAGATCGCAAAGCATCGCGGCGCACGCGCCGCTCCCACAACCCCCTGGCTCCGCCGAGGCCAATCGAACGGGCGGCCATCCTTTGTGGGAGCGCTGCGTGCAGCGCGATGGGGTTGCCGCAAGATCGCAGAGCATCGCGGCGCACGCGCCGCTCCCACATCCGGGCGCGGCGGGGTGGACGCAGGGTTGCGCTCAGGGATGCAGGACGAGTTTGCCGGTGGTGGTGCCGGATTCGATCGCGCGCTGGGCGTCCGCGGCGCGGGCGAGAGGGTAGGGGGTGACGGGTGGGGCCTGCAGGTCGCCGGTGTCGAAGCGGGCGAGCAGCCAGCGCATGCCTTCGGCGAGGCGGCCGGCGTGGGCGGACAGGAAGCTGAGGTTGCAGGCGAGCACGCAGCGATTGGTCTGGGTCATCTGCAGCGGGTTGAAGCGCGGCGTGCGCAGCCAGTCCCAGGCGAGCCGCGGCCAGTTGAGGCGGCCGTCGCGCGGCAGCATCGAGGCGAAGCCGTAGATGACCAGTTTGCCCATCGGCGCGAGGTGGTCCCAACTGCCGCGCAGGGTCGACACCCCGTTGGCGTCGAACACCGCGTCGTAGCCGGTGGGCGCCAGGGCGTGGGCGCGTGCCCAGAGGTCTTCGCGTGATTTGTCGATCACCTCGCCGCAGCCTGCGCTGCGCGCGGCATCGACCTTGTGCGCGCCCCCGACCACGCCGACCACGTTCACGTCGGCCAGTCGCCCGAGCTGCGCCAGCGCGCCGCCGACGCCGCCGGCAGCGGAGTGCACCAGCCAGGTGTCGCCCGCGCGTGGGTACACCTGCTGGTGCACCATGAACCAGGCGGTGAGGAACACGGTCGGGATCGCGGCGGCCGCGTCGAGCGCCAGGCCGTCCGGGCAGGCAAAGACGCGATCGACGGGCAGCACGATGCGGCTGGTGTAGCCACCGAACAGGGTGACGCCGATCGCGCGCGCGCCGACCGACCAGCCTTCGACGCCGCTGCCGACCGCCGCGATGCGCCCGGCGAGTTCGAACCCCGGCGTGATCGGATAGCCGTGCAGTTCCTTCGCCGACGCGTACAGGCCCATGCGGATGATGCCGTCGGCGTAGTTGACGCCGCAGGCCTCGACCGCGATCGCGACTTCGCCGGGACCCGGCATCGGGTCGGGGGCCTCGACGAGGCGCAGGGCGTCGTAGCCGCCCGGTCGATCGATGACGATGCGCTGCATGGGCCGAGGCTACGACGCCGCGGCCGACGGCGGGAAGGGGCCGCGGTTCAGGACAGCCGCGCGCGCCGATCGGCGCTGAACTTGGCCAGCGACTGCGCGGCCTGGGCGCGGATCTTGGCGCGCAGGAACGGCGTCCAGCCGAGCAGCAGGCCCACCGGGCCGAGCGCCTGCGACGCCCAGCGCCACAGGTCGAAGGTGTCCACGTGGGTGGCGATCAGGCCGTCGCGGAAGGTGAAGCGCGCATCGATGCGGTTGACGACCTTGCGGCCGCTGCCGCTGAACGTATAGGTGGCCACCCAGCGCGCGCGGCCGGTGCTGGCGTCGGCGTCGATGCCGCTGGCTTCGACCGTGAGGTCCTTGCCGCGCGTGCACAGCATGCGCCACATGTCGCCGACCGCCTCGCCGCGCAGCGAGAACGCAGGGTCCTCGAAGGTGGCGTCCGGCGTGTAGCAGGCGGCCATCGCCTCGCCGTCGCGCTGGCCGAGCGCGACGTAGAGGCGGTGGATCGTTTCCGCGTTCGAGGCGCTCACTGGCGGCGCGGACTCTGCAGCGACGGCGTGCTGACCGCCGGCTTGTCGCCGAGCGGCGCCGGCGTGTCGTGCGCGAGCGTCGATGCGGGTGCGCTGGCCGGCACGATGCGCGGCAGGCCCGAGAGCGTGGCGCGCGCGGCATCGCGCTCCTGCGCCGACACCTGCAGGTCCCAGATCCGGTTCGGTTTCCATGCCGGGGTCGGCGAGGTGATGCCGGCCGGGCCCTCGACGCGGTCGTCGACGAACCAGGGCTGGCCGTCGCGCAGGAACAGTCGCGCCATCTCGGTGGCGTTCATCGGCCGCGAGCCGATGCGGCCGAGGATCGCGATCTGGTGGCCGGTCTCGTCGGCCGCGCGGTCGCGTTCCAGCGGACGCGACAGCGACAGCGCGGTGCGCCGCGTGGGGTAGGTCGCGATCAACTGCGGCTTCGGCTCGGCGGCGAAGCCGTAGAACGCCGGCTGCGATTCGGGCGAGGTCAGTTGCACCACGCGCAGGCCGTTGCGGCCGTCGGCGACGTAGAGGAAGGGCGAGGCATTGGTCGAGCCGACCATCACGTCGCGTGCGTCGGAGATCGCGCCACCCGCGTCGAACATCTGGTACAGGGCGGGCGACTCCGGCTTGGTGACGTCGATGATCGCCACGCCCTCGGCGCCATTGGCGACGTAGGCGTAGGTGCGCGAGACGGTCAGCTTGCGCGCGTCGCGCAGCGGCGTGAGCGCGCCGGGCACGATGCGGGGGCGCTCGGGGTCGGTGACGTCGACCGCCTGCAGGCCGTCGCGCGTGGTCACGAACAGGTAGCGGAACTGGCGCTGGCTGGCGCGCACGTCCGGCAGTTCGATGGTGGCCACGTAGCGCGGCTGCAGCGGCTGGTCCATGTCCAGCACCACAATGCCGGCCGGCGTGGCGACGTAGAACCAGGTGCCGGCGATCGACAGGTGGCGGGCGCCCGTCAGCACGCCGCCTTCGTTCCAGGTCAGCGCGCGGTCGAGGTTGTTGTTGCGCGGCTCGAAGTCGTACAGCGTGTCGACGTTGACCAGGATCAGGCCTTCCTGCGCGTCGGTGATGAAGGCGTACTCGTACAGCGGATGCATCGGCTGTTCGAGGTTGGTCTTCTGCATCAGGTCGGAGCGGCTGCGCGAGGGCTGCACGGGCTGGGTGGTCGGCAGCACGACGCAGGTCGCGGCCGGCGATTCGACCTGGATGTCCTGGCCGAGTTCGGAGAACGGCGCGGTGATGATGCGCTGCGAGATGCCCTTGTTGGCGATGCTGGCCACGTCGTAGACGCGCGTGCCCTTGCTGCCTTCGGACACGTAGAGGTACTCGCCGCGCAACTGCAGGCACTGCGCCTCGCCGGCGGAGTGGCGGTAGCCCTCCTTCAGCACGCGGCCGTTGGACTCATGGCGCTTGTACCAGTCGGGGTAGGCGTAGCGGTGCAGGTAGGAACCGATCACCGCCTGCGGCTCGTCCCACTCGGTGACCACCGCGGCCGTGATCTCGCCCTCGCCGCCGACCCAGGCGTTGAAGCCCACGAAGTCGACGAACTTGGTGCCCTGCAGGAGCAGCTGGGCCATGATCGCGTTGTTGTCGTTGTCCTTCGAGAGGTGGCAGTCGGTGCACTGCTTGGTCTCGGTGCGGCGTTCGGTGTGGGGGTAGTGGGGGGCAAAAGCCTGGCTGCTGTAGCCCGCGGCAGAGATCGGGGGCTGCTGGATGTAGATTCGCTCGCGGTTGATGTTGGTCGACGACAGGATCAGCGCCGAGGACGAACGCACCGGGGCGATCTTGTAGTCCTTGACCTCGCCGTGCACGCCCAACTGGAACATGTCGTCGCGCGCGACCTGCGGGTTATAGGTCGCGTAGTTGCGCGTGGTGCCGCCCTCGTAGTGGTGGCGCTCGCTCATCCAGTTGGCCTGGATCGGCAGGTGGCAGCCGCCGCAACTGGTGGTCCACGAGGTGTGGCAGGTGTAGCACAGCAGCTTGTCCTCGCCGTGCGCGCGCTGGTCCTTCGGCACCTGCTGGCCGAACTCCAGCGTCTCGGTGTTCTTCGACATGGTATGCGCGCGGTCGGCCTTGGCCGAATAGGCGCCATTGCCCTTGGCCGAGACGTCCTTGAGCAGGGTCATCTCCCACTCCAGGCCCGGCGTCACGGCCGAGCGCTGGATCAGCCTGCCGTCGATCCACTCGAAGCGCTTCTTGCCGTCCGGGTTGCGGATCAACTTGAGGTCGCGGCCGTACTTGGACGCCATCGGGCCCGAGGTGCGCAGGGTGGGGTAGGCGTCCGGCGTGCCGTGGCAGTCCTGGCACATGATCTCCACGCCCGCGGCGACCTCGCCGACGATGTGGCCGTTGCTGTGGCCGTCCTGCTGGAAGTGGCAGTCGACGCACTGCATGCCGAGGTCGACGTGGATGCTGGACAGGTGGACCGACTTCTCGAAGCGCTTCGGGTCATCGGCGGCGACGAGATCGCCGCTCGCGTCGAGCAGGTTTCCTTTCCGGTCGCGCTTGAAGATCGCGCGGAAGTTCCAGCCGTGGCCGTGGTAATCGGCGAACTGCGTGTCCTGCAGTTCGGGGTTCATCTCGGCGACCTTCTGCAGGAAGTCGGGCTCGGCCCAGCGGCCGCGGATCGCCGCTTCCTCGGGGTTGCGCTCGTTGATGGCGCGGATCTGCGAATCGGTGGGATAGCGCTGCTCGGCGGGCCACATGGCCGCGGCGTCGGTCTCGTAGTCCCACATGGTGTAGCCGAGCATGGTGTTGATGAACATGTTCGGCTGGTGCATGTGGCAGATCATGCACTGGCTGGTCGGGATCGCGCGGGTGAAGGCGTGCTGCAGCGGATGGCCGGGCTCGCCGCGCGGGATGGTCGGGTCCTTCTGCGTGGACAGGCCCTCGTTGCCGAACTTCGCGTAGATCGCCGAATGCCGCGGGTCGCGGTCGTTGGCGTAGACCACGTGGCAGGCGGTGCAGCCGGAGGAGCGGAAATCGCCGGGGTTCTCGTTGGTGCCGAGGAACCACAGGTGCGGGTCGTTGAGGCGCGTCTTGTGGATGTTGAGCGCCGGCACCGCGATGCGGTTGCCGGTGCCGGGACCACGGTTGGACTGCTTGATGTCGGGGCGGCCGGGTTCCTCGAGGCGCTGGATCAGGCCCAGCGAGTTGGGCAGGCCGGTCTCCGGGAACGTGGTGCCGATGTTGCGGCCGCCGCGCTCGAAAACGCGGAAGATGTCGGCGGGCGGGATCACTTCCCAGGCCGGCAGCGGGTAGAGGATCGGCAGGATGCCGCGCTTGGCCATCTCCGGCGTGACCTCGACCGGGTTCTTGATCCCGCCCCACTCGTGGTTGCGGCCGTAGTACTCGCCGAGGATGTAGCGCTTGTAGGGCAGGATGCCGTTGTTGTACGACGCACCGCCCCACAGCATGGCGCTGGTCGCCATCAGCGAGGTCTTGGTCGCCTTGACGATCGGCAGGTGGCAGGCGCCGCAGGCCTCTTCGGCCACGCGCAGGTCGCCGGGGTTGATGAAGCGCACGAACTCGGGCGATTCGTCGTTGAGGTGGGCGAACGAGCCTTCCGGGTTGCGACTCGCCGGCCACAGCCAGCGCTGCGGGAAGCGCGGCAGGACGTGCGCCTGCTCCATCGCCGCAAGGTAGGGCGCCGAGTAGCGTTCCGCGGCGTGCTCGCCGGCGTGGGTGTGGTCGTTCTCGCCGTACTCGGCCTTCAGTGGGTCGATCGGGCCGATCGGCTTGCGACCGCCGTGCTTGCCCTCGTAGCCGGGCGGCGAGTTCACCGAGGCGTCGCCGCCGTGGCAGTCCGTGCAGCCCAGCACGACCGCGCTGGAGACGTGCATGGTCTTGGCGTCGGAGTCGGTGTGGCAGGTGAGGCAGCCGTGGCTCTTGGCGTCGGCCGCGTCCTGGGTCTGGAAGGACGGCGCCGGCGGATGCGTCGTGTACGAGCGCTCGACGGGCTTGGCTTCGGCGCCGAAGGCCTGCGGCGCGAACGCCAGCACGAGGACGGCGAGGGCGGCGGGAAAGCGGGTCCGCATGGTGCCTGCTCCGTCAGTACGTGAAGGTGAAGTTGCCGAGGACGGAGTAGTAGATGTCCTCGTCCGAGCCGTACAGGTCCTTGATGCCGTCGCCCGGGAACAGTGCGGCGCCGGACAGCCGCAGCACGATGTTCTGGGTCATGAACGGCCGCCAGATCCACGCCACCGAGGCGTCGGTGCCGATGCGGTCGTCGATCGGGCTCTGGTTGCGCGCGACCTCGAGCGTGGTGGTGTCGTCGAACCACAGTTCGTTGAGGTTGAACGACACGCGGTGCAGCGCGGTGATGTCGAAGTCGCCGCCGATGCCGATCAGCTTCAGGCCGGGGTTCTCGAAGTTGCTCTGGCCCTGCTCCTTGGACGGACGCAGGTTGGGGATCATGCCGTTGCGCTGCGACAGCGTGACCAGGCCGCCGCCGACCAGCGGGATGTTCTGCCGGATCCAGTACGAGGTGTCGGCGCCGGCGAAGATCGGGTTCTCGAAGATCGCGTCGAAGCCCTGCGACTTGTCGTCGAAGGGGTCGTCGTCGCCGGACGAATACGCGAGTTGCGCGCGCAGGCGGATCCAGTCGTAGTCCTTCGACACCTCGGCGGCGAAGAAGCCGGCGTCGAGGTCGGTCTCGCGGCCGGTGAAGGTGTTGATGTTGTCGCCGAACAGGTAGTAGCCGGAGACGGTGAAGTTGAGCGTCTTCCAGTGGCCGTCGCCGTTGTAGCCGATGTAGTAGGCGTCGTACTCGCGCAGGCCCTCGAAGCCCAGCGAAGCCGGGCGCTGGATGAAGCCGTTGGAGTCGAAGAAGAACTCGTCCTCGCGGTTGCGGTTCCAGACCACGGTGGCCTGCGAGGTGTAGCCGAGCACCGGCCAGTCCTGGCGATAGAGGTTGGCGACGATGACGTCGTCGTCGCGCAGCGGCTCGGTCGGGTCGTTGAGGCCCGAGTTGAGGTCCTTCTCCATCCGCCGGAACCAGGCCAGGTTGTACTGCCAGCGGTTGTTGTCGCGGTTGCCGAACAGGCGCACGCCGAACTGCAGGTCCTGGAACAGGAAGCCGCGGAAGTCGGTCGAGAAGGGCTGCACGCCGAAGCGGATGGCGTCGAAGTCGTAGCGGTCGCTGACGTCGCGCAGGTGGCGGTCGACGAACAGTTCCTGCAGGCCGACGAAGCCGTCGTCGCGGGTGTCGCCGAGCCGCGGGTCGACGTTGAGCACGCGCACGTCCTGCACGTCGACGCGGTTGTACTGGAAGCCGAGCGTGAGGCGGTACTCCCACTCCGGCGGCTTGAAGGTCGTGTCGCCCTTGTAATAGATCAGGCCGGCAAGGAAGGTCTGCGCGAAGATGGTCTGGTCGACGCCGGAGAAGATGTCGTTCTGGCCGGGGTTCTCGCTGGAGGTGATGCCGGTCGGGAACGGCGTGCTGCGCGGCTCGATGATGGTGTCGGCGATGCCGACCAGGGACAGGAACCAATCCTCGCCGTGGATCGGCTTGTCGCCCTTCCAGATGTTCTGGTTGTACGGGTCGTACCAGGGGAACTTGAAGCCCAGCGCTTCCATGATGCGCCAGCGGTCGGGCATCGGGATGAACTCGCCGACCTGGTCGACCGGCGCGGGATCGATCGCGTCGGGGTTCTGCTCCTTGTACTCCGGCGGACGCTCGGCGGGGTGGCCGGGGCGGCGGCGCAGGATCGGCGAGGTGAACGGGTCGTAGGTCGGCGCTGGCAGCACGCCCAGCAGTTCGAGCACGCCGGCGGGCGCGGTCTCGAAAGGTTCGGCGCGGGCCGCCAGCGGCGCGAGGGCCGCGGCCAGCAGCGCCGTCAGCACAGCGATCTTCGGCGCGCGCATGTCAGATGCCCTCGCACACGTTCTGGGCGGTCGAGTTCAGGAACGGCCCCTGCGGGCACTGCACGTAACGCAGCCGCGCGCCGCGCGGCGCGAGCTGGTCCGAACGCCGCGTCGCAGGCGCGTGGCCGATGCCGGTGTTGAGCGCGGACGCCGCGTTGGCCAGGCCGAGGAAGGACACCATGTCGTCCTGGTCGATGCCGTCGCCCGACACGCCGATCGCGCCGACCAGGCGGTCGCCGCGGAAGATCGGCGAGGCGCCGGGGAAGATCTGGATGCCGTTGGCGGCGCGCTTGTTGCCGAGTTCGGTGCAGTTGCCGACCGGGAACGCCGCCAGCACCTGGGCCGCGGTGAGCGCGCCGTCGCGCAGGCCGATGTAGGCGCCGAGGATGGTGTTGATCCGGTTGCCCACCAGGTCGAGCTGCAGGCCGACGTTGAACGGGCTCCACTCGGCGAACTGCAGGCTGATCGGGCCGTTGGCGGTGCCGATGATGCCGTCGGGGAAGAACGGCCGTGCGATGTTGCCGATCGCGCGCGGCGTGAACGCCCACTGGCCGTCGCCGAAGATCGTCGGCAGGCCGAAGAAGCCGCGCGCGTTGTCGAGGTAGGACGCCAGCGCGCGGGTGGTGCCGCTGGGCGTGCCGTTGGCCGCCAGGTCGACCGCGCGCGGCGCGCCGGCGAGGCTGGCGTAGAACGCGGCGTTGGAGAACAGCGCCGCGGCGCGCGCCTTCTGCAGCGAGACATCGGTGCCGAACACCGGCGCGTCGCGGGTGCGCGCGACGGCGAGGATCTCGCCGTTGGTGTCGACGATCGACACCGTGACGCGCATCTGCGAGTCGGTCGGGCGCCGGATCTGGGCGCGCGCCCGGTTGGCCACCGCCAGCGCCTGGCGCGCGATCTCGCGCACCTCGGCGGCGGTCAGGCCGCCGCTGGTCTCGGTGCCGGCACGCGGGCGGAACCGCGGCTGGCCGTCGGGGCCGACCAGGACGAAGGCATCGAGGCCAGCGTAGTCGGCGCTGTCGGCCACGTAGCCGGACGCCGCGCTGGTGAAGGCCGTGCCCTGCAGCAGGCCTCCGGCCGCGCCGAAGAACAGCGGCACGTCGATCAGCCGGCCGGCGCCGGCGCCGAGGCTGGCGAAAGCGGCCGCCGTCTCGGGGTTGCGCGCGAGGTCGGCGAACTCGACGTCGGTGAAGCGGAAGGTCTTGCCGTCGGCGGTGATGCGGTCGCCGCGGCGGTCGAGCGGGGCGCCGAAGCCGAAGGTGCCGGCCCAGGCGATCGCCTCGTCGGTGTCGTTGTCGCGGTCGCCGACCACCGGGTCCAGCGTGTACTGCGGATCGGCGGCCACGCCGATGCCGCCGACCACGGTGCCGCCCTTGTACAGCGGGAAGCCGCCGGCATCGGCCGACAGTCCCAGCGGGGCGGGCTTCGGGCCCACGGTGAGCGCGCCGGTGGCGCCGGCCAGCGACAGCACCGGGCCGGGCAACTGGATGAGGTCGGAGCACGCGAGCTGCGAGAACTGCACGCCGAACAGCGGACCGCTCGGCGCGTTCGACTCGCCGGGGTTGAAGTGCTGCTGCACGATCTGGCTGGCGGTGCGGGTCGAGAAGGCATTGCCTTCCGACGACAGGTAGGCGCCGGTGACGGCCTTGGAGATCGCCGCCAATTCGCTGGGGATGATCTCGATGCCTTCGAGGCCCCCGGTGAGGCCGCGGTTGGAGGTGATGGTGACCTGGGTGCGCGCGCCCGTCATGCGGTACACGCCGAGCACGTTGCCCACGCGGTCGACCACCGCGATGGTGGCCGGTGCGTTGCGCGCCTGGGCTTCGCCGATCGCCTGCGCGATCACGCGGCCGACGTCGGCGCTGGTCAGCAGCGATCCGGCGTTGACGCACGAGCCGGTGCAGCCGGCATCGTTCGGCGTCGCCGCCGGCGGGGCCGTGCCCACGCTGGAGCCGGAGTTGCCGCTCCCGCTGCAGCCGGAAAGCAACGCGCAGGCCGCGACCAGCGCGGCGCCCAACCCATGCATGCGTCCCATCGAGGACACCTCCCCAGGTGACGTCCCGCCCCGCCGGACTTCCCCGACGGCAGGGCCGAACCGCCGCATCGACGCGGCGCTTGGATCATAACCGAATCACCCTGCCTTCACGCCAGCGAAGGCGGCGTCGGCGAGGTTCTCAATGTGAACCGCCGCTGGCCTTGGGCGGGGTCGCGGCCTTCGCCCGCTGCTGCAGTTCGGCGAGGATCAGGTGGTCGGAATCGTGGTAGCCGTGGCAGCCGATGCAGGTGGTCGGCACCTTGTCGGTGGATGCCTCGCCGGCGTGGCACTGCTGGCAGTTCGCGATGCCGGGGATGAGCAGGTCGGTGCTGGCCTTGGACGTCGCCGCGTCGTGGCAGTCCTTGCACTGCATGGTGGTGTGGCTGGCGTGGGTGAAGTGCGCCTTGGCGTACCAGACGCCGGCCACCCGCACCGGTGCGACGCGCCACGGCTCGCCGGCCTCGCGGCCCGGTGACACCGCGTGGCAGACCGTGCAGGCGCTGCCGGTGAACAGCGTCTCGGCCGTGCGCCGCGCCTTCTCGCGCGCCCAGGCCAGGGCCTCGAACTGCTCCTGCCGGGTCAGCGACTGCCCCGGTCGGCGGCGCTGCTGCACGATGGCCGGGGAGGTCACGTCGCTGACCCCGCCCTCCAGCGCGCGGCGGGCGTAGAACTCGTCGAGCATGTAGATGATCTCGGGCACCTTGGCGTGCGGCACCTGGCGGCCGGGCTCGGTGACGTCGAAGGTCAGCGCGTGGCACTCCCGGCACATCAGCTCGAAGTCCACCGGCTGCATGCCGGCGCCACCGGCGTCGGGCTGGTGGCAGCTCTCGCAGCCGAGCACCTTGTCGCCGCTGGGCGACTTGATGCCCTTCGGGTCGAGGTGCACGTCGTGCGGGAACTTCAGCCCCGAGCGCTCGGCCAGTCCCGGCGTGCCGAGCAGGGTGCGCACCGGCGTGTAGCGGCCTTCCGCGCTCCAGGCCGGCAGGTCGACCTTGAACTGCGGGTGGTCGTGGCCGAAGTCGGACACGTCGGCGAGCAGGCTGGCGCCGGCCGTGCGGTCCTTCAGGCCCTGGTGGCAGTCGGCGCACAGGATCTGGTCGCGCACGATGAGGCCGTCGGTGCCGTTGTGGTCGCGGTGGCAGTGCGCGCAGCGCGCGTCGCCCAGTTCCGGCAGGTTGAACTTCGCCGGGTCGGCATGCGCGGGGGTGGCCGCGTGGCACTTCGCGCAGGACTCGTCGCGCACCCAGCGGAACGGTTTCTCGTGGCAGGCGGTGCAGTCGCTGCCGAAGAAGTGGTGCGCGTCCTGCAGGTCGCCGCTCTGCCAGGCGTTCTGGCTGGGCACCAGCGGCAGGCCGGGCAGTTGCGCGCGCAGGTCGGGCAGGAAGTGGGTGGCCATCGGCAGGCCGAGGAAGAACACCGCGACCAGGGTGAACAGGATCCACGACGGGGCGCGGCGCGCCAGCCAGGTCTGCGCGAGGCTGGTCGGCTTGGCCCTCGACTGCGCCTCGGCCTTGAGTTCGGACTTGTCGATCACGCTGACTTCGACGCCGGCGTCGAAGTCGGTCGGCGGCTCGAGCAGTTGCAGCCGCGTGGTGCCGATCTCGACCACCGCGCCGGCGCCGACCGTGGTCGCGTAGGTGATCTGGCCGTCGACCTTGATCCCGGCCAGGATCAGCGATTCGACCTTGTAGCGGCCGGCCGCGACCGCGGTGATCCGCGCGTGCTCCAGCGCCACCCGCAGGTCGGGCACGAAGATCGCCTGGTCGGCGCCGCGGCCGACGGTAAGCACGTCGCCGTAGTGGATGTCCTCCTCGTAGGCGACCGAACCCTTGCCCTTGCGGGTGACGCGGCGGATCAGCCAGCGCATGGCGCACTCCGGCGGTCGGCGCGGGGATCGCGGGGGACGGTCGTGCGCATCGTCGGCCTCACCAGTAGAAGAACACGACGATGATGTGCGCCACCAGCGCCGCCAGCAGGGCGAAGGTCAGCGGCACGTGGACGTAGAGCCAGATCTCCATCAGCGACTGCAACTGGATGTCCTTGGCCACGCGGCTGGCCAGCGATTTCTTGCGCGAAAGCAGGTCGATCAGCTTGCGCAGCGCCTCGCCCTGCTTGTCGTCGGCGTGGCCGGCGAGGAAGTCGACCATCGCGAACATGGTGGGCATCTCGCGGGTGGAGACCTTCTTCGCCTCGTCGCCGGCCTTTTCCTTCGCGTCCAGCATCTGGCGCGCCTTCGCCAGCGCGAGATCGGAGGAATCCTTGGCGTTGAGCAGCGACCACACGCCGCCGCCGAGGCGGGTGTTCTCGATCGAGCGCAGCACGATGGCGTGGATCTTGGGGTCGATGCCGTCGGCCAGCGCCAGCGCGTTCTGGTCGATGTCGGCGATCTCGTCCAGCATCGCCTGCCGCGTCGCGCTGTCGCGGTTGCGGGTCATCAGCGAGGGATAGCGCAGGTAGGCGTAGACGCCGAAGAAGCCGGAGAAGATCACCGCCAGCATCAGGACCAGCGCCAGCGTGTGCACGTTCCAGCCGAACTGGAAGCCGGAGTGCAGCAGGGCGATCAGGATCAGCGAGGTGCCGAGGTAGACGTGCGCCGACAGCCAGCCGCGCAGCGAGCCCACCCGGTTGGCGTAGGTGCGCTTGCGCAGCCCGAACGAGGTCAGCCAGAAGATCAGCAGCGCGCCGATCGTGCCCAGCGTGTAGCCGAGCCAGGTGCCGCCGTTCGGTGGCCCGATCGGGTCGTGCCAGACGTAGGCCACCAGCGAGCCCGCCAGCAGGACCAGCGCGACCCAGAGCCAGCGCTTGCGGGCGTGGGTGAGGAAGGAGTCATGCATGGCCGCCGCGCCCCGCTCAGCGCCGCGACTGCGCGTAGGCCGGGAATTGCTCCGGCGAGATGCGGATCGCCGCCCCCGTGGGGCAGGCGCGTACGCAGGCCGGGCCGCCCTTGAGGTCCTTGCACATGTCGCACTTCACGGCCTTCTTCTCGCTCGCGCCTTCCTTCTTCTTCTCCGGGTCGTAGGGGGCTTCGCCGGGGCCGGAGCCCGCGCCGAACAGCAGCCACGACAGCAGGCCGGGCTTCTTCGGCGGCTTGCTCGCCATGTGGATCACGCCGTAGGGGCAGTTGCGCTCGCAGTTGCCGCAGCCGATGCAGTTGTCGGCGATGAAGACCTCGCCGTTGGGCGCGCGGTGGATCGCGTCCGGCGGGCAGTCCTTCATGCAGTGCGGGTGCTCGCAGTGCCGGCACGACGTCGGCACGTGGACCTCGGCGAAGGTGGGCCCGGCCTCGCGGTCCAGGCGCGAGGTGCCGCCGTGGGTCTCGGCGCAGGCCTTCTCGCAGTTGTCGCAGCGCACGCACAGCGATTCGTCGATCAGCAGGATGTCGGTCGCCTCGCCGGCACCCTGCGCGATCAGGAAGGAGATGATGTCGCCGCCGCTCGGCATCGCCTGCATCTGCAGGTTGGCGGCGGTGCGCTGGCGGTACTCGGCCTGCAGGCGCAATTTGAGCACCGGGTTGCGCGTGACCAGTTTCTTGAACGCCTCGCCGTCGAGGCGCACGGTCTCGGTGGCGATCGCCGCGCGCGCGGTGGCGCTGCGCTTGCTCTCGCCCAGCAGGGCCATCTCGCCGACGTAGTTGCCGGCCGGCACGTAGGAGAGCACCACCTCCTTGCCGCCGATGTTGCGCGAGATGGTCAGCGAGCCGACCCGCACCAGGTGCAGGCTGTCGCCGACCTCGCCCTCGCTGAACACGGTGTCGCCGGCCTTGAAGCGCTCGATCTTGGCGCTCTCCACCACGTCGGCGATCTGCTCCAGCGTCGATTCGGGCGAGAAGCGCGACAGGATCGCGCGCCCGATGAACACCTTGTCGATCTCGCGCTTGACCGCCTCGACCGAGGCGATCAGTTTGTTCATCGAGCGGCGCGGGGTCTCGACCAGCACGCAGCCGTTGCCGGCGACCACGGTGGCGGAGCGGCGGCGGCCGGAGATCAGGCTCATCTCGCCGAAGAACTCGCCGCGGCGCAGGGTGATGCGACGATCGGCGTCGACCTGCACCTGCACCTCGCCCTCGACGATCGAATAGAACGTGTTGGTGTAGTCGTTGCGCTGGAAGATCGCCTCGCCCGGCGCGGGCGTGCGGATGTCCGAGTCGAGCATGAACTCGCGCAACTGCAGCGGGGTGATGTGCGAGAGCAGCCGGACGTTCTTCTGGATCTTCTCCAGCGCCGCGGTGACGCTGGTGAAGCCGGGCATGGACTTGAACTTGTCGCGCAGCAGCGGTTCGTCCGCCGGCTCGACCTTGCGGCCCTCGATGTACTCGACGACCTCGTAGCCCTGGTTCATCGCCTGCTTGATCAGCGGGTAGCCGCCGAGCGCGCCGACGATGTACATGCCCTTGACGTTGGACTCGTACTGCGGGCTGATCGCCGGCACCGAGGCCGGGTCCTTGTTGGGGAACGCGATGCCGCAGGCTTCGACGAAGGCGCGCGGCGCGGTGGCGCCGAGGCGGGCGATGACGCGGTCGCAGAGGATCTGCGCCTTGCCCTTGTCGGTGGCCAGCACCATGCGCATGCGCTTGCGCGAACCGTCCGGCAGGGCGGTGACCTTCTCCGGCGAGGCGTTGTAGTAGCACTCGATGCTGCCGTCCTCGATCGCCTTGAGGATGGCCTGCTCGTTGCCCTTCTTGGCGCGCGAGAACTCGTCCTTGCGGTTGATGATGATGACGTTGTTCTGCTTCGACAGCGCCACCGCGTTCTCGATCGCGGCGTCGCCCGCGCCGACCACCACGATGGTCTCGCCGCTGTATTCGCCGGGGTCGTCGAGCTGGTACTGGACGTGGGGCAGGTCCTCGCCGGGCACGCCGAGCTTGCGCAGGTTGCCCTGCAGGCCGATGCCCAGCACCACGTAGTCGGCGAGGAACTGCGCGCCGTTGGCGCAGGCGATCTCGAACGGGCCGGCTTCGGTCTTGCGGATCTTCGACACCTCGTGGCCGAACTTGACGTTGACCTTGAGGCGGGCGACGCCGTCGTCCCAGGCCTTGAGGATGACCTCGCGCGAGCCGGCCTTGAAGGGCAGGGGCGAGCGCAGCGGCAGGATGCCGGGCTCGTCCATCACGTGCTTGCCTTTTTGGTAGCGATAGATCGTGTTCGAGAGGTGCGGCGCGGCTTCCAGCAGCACGTGCGACACGCCGGATTCCGCTGCGCGGGCGGCGGCGCTCTTGCCGCCGGGGCCCGAGCCCACGATCGCGATCTTGTAGCGCTCGGCCACCTCGAGCCCCCTGCTGATCCCCGCGACAGTGTAGCCCACGCGTGAGCGCCTTGTGTATGCCACGGCGCCCGCGCGCAGGCTATGATCCGGGCATGGTCTCGGGACTCATCGCATGACGTTCTACCGGCGGCTCGGCGAAGGTCTGCCGGAGCGCCGCGCGCCGCCGCGCGATGCGTTCCAGGTCGACCCGAAGGCGCTCAAGCGCTGGATCGAGGCGCTGCCGCTGGCCAATGCCAGCGTGGCGGCGCGCATGCTGTTCCAGGCGGTGCGCGAACTGAACCAGATGACGATCGACCCGGTCGGCCGGCTCGGCGCGCTGGAGGCGCTGCGCGTGCCGGTCGCCGCGCTGACCGACGCGATCGACCGCCAGATCGTGGGCGCCAGCTTCCCGCTGCCGCCGCAGAAGGCGCAACTGGGCGCGACCGCGCGCGACTTCCAGCGCCAGATGGCGCTGGGCTACCGGCTGGCGATCTACGAGCTGTGCGCGCCCGACGGCAAGGTGCCGTTCCTGCGTGGCAAGACCGTGACGCTGGCGCTGGAGCGCGCGATCGGTCACCTCGGCGCCGAGCTGTGCAAGGGGTATTACCTCTATGCTGCGCCGCCCGAAGGCGTATGGCGCATCATCAATGCGTTGTTCGGCTTCGCGCTCTCGACGCGACTGGACGACAAGGCGGTCGACGACCCGGTCGCCGGTGGCAGCGGCACGCCGCGGCAGACCTTCGCCCACGTGCTGCTGCTGGCGATCTCCAACCCCTACCGCCTGACCCAGAAGGAAATCCACGAAGCCTGGCAGGTGACGCGCGCCTGGTCGCCGCTGCCCGTGCTGCGCGGGGCCGTGCCGGGAGAGTCGGTGTTCGCCGTGCCGCTCGACGAGGACCGCGGTCCCGGCTACCTGCCCGAAGAACGCAGCAGCGAGGGCGCGGCGCGCCTGTCGTTCGACACCGCGCCGCTGGAGCGCGAACTGGAACGGCAACTGGCGCTGGTCGACGGCCTGAGCGGCAGCCTGTCGTTCCGCTCGCGTGGCGGTGCGGCGGTGGCGGTCGGCGCGGACCTGGTGCGGCGGCTGGTGACCAACTGGCGCTTCGTGCCGGAGCGCGCGCAGCGGCGCCTGCCGGCCGGGCACGAACTCGACACCCTGGTCGGCCTGCACGCCGTGCACTATTTCCTCGCCGGCGGGGTGGATTTCGAGACCGTCGTGCGGCGCGCCTGCGGCACCGTGCTGCACGTCACCGAGCGCGAGCGCGGCAGTTCCTGGAGCGCCAGCGACGTGGGCCGCCCCGAACTGCAGCGCGCGCGCGTGCTCGACCAGAGCCTCGGCGGCTACCGCATCGTGTGGGACCGCGCCGACGCGGTGCGGGCGCGGGTGGGCGAACTGGTCGCGCTGTCAGCAGCCAGCGGTGCTGCCGACCCCGCGGAGGTGGCGCACGACGAGCGCGACTGGATGGTCGGCGTGATCCGCTGGCTGCGCATCACCACCGCCGGGGCGGTCGACGCCGGGATCGAGATCCTCGGCCGCGAGGCGCGCGCCGCGGTGGTGCGCTCGATGGATGCCTACCGCCATCCGCGGCCGTCGGTGCGTGGCGTCGTGCTGCAGGCGCCCCGCGCGTCCGGTGGCCATGCCGCGGCGGTGCTGGCGCCGACCGTGCTCGAACGCAACGCGCCCAGTTACGAGTTCCGCGCCATGCCGGCCCGCTGGTCGGCGGCCGACGTGGTCGAAGTGCGCGAACTCGGCGACATCGACGTCGCCGAGCAGACGGCGTCGTTCCTGCGCATCCAGTTGCCGATGGTGGCGGACGGGGCCGAGGCCGAAACACCGGCCGACGCGGCCTCGCCCGCCTGATCCGTCCGCGAGGCATCCCGAGGATCGATCCGGTGGAGCATCCCTTCCGCAAGCGTCGCACCAGCGTGCCGGTAAAGGTCGGCGCGGTCACCGTGGGCGGCGACGCGCCGGTGGTGGTGCAGTCGATGACCAACACCGACACTGCCGACGTGAAGGCGACCGCGCAACAGGTGGCCGAACTCGCGCGCGCCGGCAGCGAGAAGGTGCGGATCACGGTGAACAACGCCGAGGCCGCCGCCGCGGTGCCGAAGATCCGCGAGCGCCTCGACATGATGGGCGTGTCAGTGCCGCTGATCGGCGACTTCCACTACAACGGCCACACGTTGCTCACCGACGAGCCCGCCTGCGCCACCGCGCTGGCCAAGTACCGCATCAACCCCGGCAACGTCGGCTTCGGCAAGAAGAAGGACACCCAGTTCAGCGCGATCATCGACATCGCGCTCAAGCACGACAAGCCCGTGCGCATCGGCGCCAACTGGGGCTCGCTCGACCAGTCGATGGTGGTCGCGATGATGGACGAAAACGCGCGCCGTGCCGAGCCGTGGGACGCGGCCAGGGTCGGCCGCGAGGCCCTGATCCGCAGCGCGCTCGATTCCGCCGCGCGCGCGATGGAACTCGGCATGGGCAAGGACCGGATCATCCTCAGCGCCAAGGTCAGCGGCGTGCAGGAACTGATCAGCGTCTACCGCGACCTCGCCGCGCGCTGCGATTTCGCGCTGCACCTCGGGCTGACCGAGGCGGGCATGGGCAGCAAGGGCATCGTCGCCAGCACCGCCGCGCTGTCGGTGCTGCTGTCCGAGGGCATCGGCGACACGATCCGCATCTCGCTCACGCCGGAACCGAACGAATCGCGCACCCGCGAGGTGTATGTCGCGCAGGAACTGCTGCAGACCATGGGCCTGCGCGCCTTCACGCCGCTGGTCACGGCCTGTCCCGGCTGCGGCCGCACCACCAGCACTTTCTTCCAGGAACTGGCCAAGACCGTGCAGGACCACGTGCGGACGAAGATGCCGGAATGGAAACTGCGCTACGACGGCGTGGAGAACATGACGCTCGCCGTCATGGGCTGCGTGGTCAACGGCCCCGGCGAGAGCAAGCACGCCAACATCGGCATCTCCCTTCCCGGCACCGGCGAAGCGCCCACCGCGCCGGTGTTCATCGACGGCGTCAAGACCCACACCCTGCGCGGCGAAGGCATCGCGCAGGAGTTCGTCGGTATCATCGAGGACTACGTGGGTCGGAAGTACGCGCAGCGGGGTGGGTGATTGTTTCGCGTTGGTCCAAGCCTCATTCAATGCGCGCTACTCACCATGGAGGTTGCCAACTGCCAGCGCGATAGAAAGAACGAACTGTCACCCGCAGAAGCGGCAGCCAGCGAGCGATGCCCTTCGTTGCCGTCGCGACCGTAGAACGTCATTATTGCTGCACTAGCCTCCGGGGCGCTGAACCCGTGGTTGATGAGGCCCAAAGCCCAAGCGAATCGGGCCTCTCTTGAAATCCGAGTGGGTAATCTGTCCCCGCCTGAACGGACCGCGGAGCATGCGAAGTGACGACCGGAAAGCTGTTCGAGGCTGCGCTGGGGGTTGAGGCGCCGTGGTATGTCGCGGGCACGGACTTCGATGC
>JAJTHZ010000189.1 GCA_021299185.1 Lysobacteraceae bacterium
AGGGCACGTGGATTCACCCGCCTGTCCACGATCCGAACCGTCATTTTCCTGATCGCCGGAAAGCTCGACTTCTACTCGGTCAACCCGCATGTCGCTCGCCCGGCATAACCCACTTGAATTTCAACAGACCCGGAAAGTTTGGCATGCATGGGGTTAAGATTTAGGTAGGTATGGGCCGGGTTAATAGTTTCGAGCGCGACGAAGATCTACGCTCTGTAGTCCTCAGGACGTTTTCGACCAATCACGGACCCGAGGGACAGGCGGCTTGCCTTTCGGAGTTGTTCTGCTGCCTTCCGCGCGTGGTGGTGCCTTCATCCTTGAGTTACAAGAACGTCTTCCGTGTGCTGATCGTGCAATTCATGGATGCACAGAGCCTCGACATAAGGTCGCTGAAGAAGTCATGCATCCACTTTGTGCTCCCAGACGGACGAATGATCCCGTTCGAGTCCTACAATCTGTTCTATCGCGACGAGTTTTCCTCGCGTCTGGCCTCCTTGCGGCGCGAGGTCGAGGCACAAACTCGGCTGCGGGCAACCTGAGGCTCTCGCTGAGCCCGGAAGGCGATGGAACTGCGCCATCTGGAGTGAGATCTGGAAGCGAAAGCCTCGCAAGAATCGCTTCGTGTCGAGGATTAGTCCTCCTCCACCCTCGGCCTGAACGCCTCCACCAACTGCTTCTGCACCCCCGGCGGCACCGCCTCATAGTGCGAAAACTCGATCGCATACCTCCCGCGCCCGCCCGTGATCGCCTTCAACTCGTTCGAGTAATCCCCGATCTCCGCCAACGGCACCTGGGCTTTCACCACGATCTCGCCGCCGCGCGCGGAATCCGTGCCGTTGATGCGGCCGCGCTTGGATGAAAGGCCGCCGGTGACGTCGCCCATGTGGGCGTCGGGGATGGTGACGTCGAGGTTGACGATGGGTTCGAGGATCAGGGGGCGGGCCTTGGTGATGGCGTCCATGAAGGCGCGGTTGCCGGCGCTGATGAAGGCGACTTCCTTGGAATCGACGGGGTGGTACTTGCCGTCGTAGACGATGACGCGCACGTCCTGCAGCATGTAGCCGGCCACCGCGCCGTGGTCGAGCACCATGCGCACGCCCTTTTCGACGGCGGGGATGAACTGGTTGGGGATGGTGCCGCCCTTGACCTCGTCGACGAATTCGAAGCCGGTGCCCCGGGGCAGCGGTTCGATGCGCAGGAAGACTTCGCCGAACTGCCCGGCGCCACCGGTCTGCTTCTTGTGCCGGTGGTGGCCGTCGGCCTTGGCGCTGATGGTCTCGCGGTAGGCGATCTTCGGCGGCCGGGTCTTCACCTCGACCTGGTAGCGCTCCTTCATGCGCTCCAGCATCACGCGCAGATGCAGTTCGCCGAGGCCGCGGATGACGGTCTGGTTGAGTTCCTTCTCGTGCTCGATGCGAAAGCACGGGTCTTCCTCGGCCAGTTTGTGCAGAGCGGTGGCGAGTTTCTGTTCCTGGCCGCGGGTGGCGGGCTCGATGGCGAGACCGAACATCGGCTGCGGGAAGTCGATGGGCTTGAGGTGGATCTGGTCCTCGTCGTGGCTGTCGTGCAGCACGGCGTCGAAGTGGATGTCGTCGACCTTGGACACGGCGGCGATGTCGCCGGGCACGGCGTCGTCGATCTCGACGTGGTCCTTGCCCTTCAGCTTGAAGAGATGGCCGACCTTGAACGGCTTCTTGCCGTCGTCGATGAACAACTGCGTGTCGCGGCGCACCGTGCCCTGGTAGACGCGGAACACGCTCAACTTGCCCACGAACGGGTCGTTGATGATCTTGAACACGTCGGCGACGACGTGGGCCTTCGGATCGGGTCTGGTCTCGAAATCGACGGCAGCGGGACCGTTGCCTTTCACGAACAGCGGCGGGTTGGCCTCGGTGGGCGAGGGCATCAGTTTCTCGAACAGGTCGAGCAGTTCCTTCACGCCGGCGCCGGTCCGCGCGCTGACGAAGCAGATCGGCACCAGGTGGCCTTCGCGCAGGCACTGTTCGAAGGCGTCGTGGAGCTGCTGGCCTGAGAGGCCTTTCTCGCCTTCCTCCAGGTAGCGGCCCATCACGTCCTCGTTGATCTCGACCACCTGGTCGATGATGCGCTGGTGGGCGTCGGCCACGTTGCCGAAGTCGCTGGTGCCGCTGGGCGTGGTGAAGCAGTCGACCACGCCGCTGCGGCCCTTGGCCGGCAGGTTGATCGGCAGGCACTCGGGGCCGTAGGCCTCGCGCAGTTGCTCGATCAGCAGTTCGAGGTCGGCCTCGGGGGCGTCGATCTTGTTCACCACCAGCAGGCGGCACAGCCGGCGCGCCTTGGCGTACTCCATCAGGCGCGTGGTGCCGTGCTCGATGCCGCGCGCGGCGTCGACCACGATGGCGGCGGTCTCGACCACGGCCAGCGCGCTGAGCGTGGGGCCGCGGAAGTCGGCGTAGCCGGGGGTGTCGATCACGTTGACGTGGATGCCGCCGTGGTCGATGGCGGCGATGCTGGTGTGGATGGAGTGCGCGCGCGCTTTCTCCATCGGGTCGTGGTCGGAGACGGTGCTGCCCTTTTCGATCGTGCCTGCCGCAGGGATCGCGCCTCCGGCGTGCAGCAGGGCTTCGAACAGGGTGGTCTTGCCGGCGCTGGAGTGGCCCGCGAGGGCGATGTTGCGGATCTGGTCGGTGCCGTAGGCAGGCATGCGCGTTCCCCCTTCCTCGAATGTGGGCGGGGGCCCGTCGCTGCCCGGGTCGCGCAGCGACTGGCCGGTGCGGGTACCTTCCCGCCGCGGTGGACGCATCGTCAAGGGGCAGGGGTGGCGTCGGTGCGGCGCCCGCTTGGTCGACCCGGACCTTCGGGTCGCGCGGCGCGTGCGGACGTTCGGGGGCTGCTGCAGTGCGGCGGTCCGGCCCCCTTGCGTCCCGGGGAGATGGGCTGGGTTCTCGGGCCGGCGCAGTCGTTGCCGCGGGTTGGCGCATGCCGTGTGGCGGCAGAGGCCCCCGATCTCGACGCAAGGGACTCCCCTCTCCCCTTGCGGGAGAGGGGCCGGGGGAGAGGGGCAACGCATGACGAACGCACGGGACCGCACGCCGCTGCGTCATCATCGACGCATGGAAACGGATCGTTGGCTGCTGCTGCACGGCGCCGGGGGCGGTGGCTGGGAGTGGGTGATCTGGGATCGCGTGCTGCGCGCGCGCGGCGCGACCGTGGCGGCGCCGGACCTGATGCCGGTGGCGCAGGGGCTGGCGGCGACCACGCTGGCGGACTACCGGGAGCAGGCCGAAGCGGCCGTGCGCGCGCTCGGTATCCCGCAGGCGCAGGTCGATGCGACCGTGCGTGCGACCGGCAGGCAAGCGGAGCGGGGTGGAGCCGCCGGGTGTGCGGCCGGCATGCCCGTGGTGGTCGGGGCGAGCCTTGGCGGGCTGTTGGCCATGCAGGTGGCGACGGTGGTGCCTTTGCGGGCGCTCGTGCTGCTCAATCCGCTGCCCCCGGCGCCGTGGCATACGATGCTGCCGCCGCGCGAGGCATCACCGCCGGTGATCCCCTGGGGGCGAACCGCATCGCTTGCGTCCACGCGCCGCGCGCTGCCGGATGCCAGCGACGCCACCTGCGAGTGGGCATGGCGGCGCTGGCGCGACGAATCGGGCGCGGTGGTGGATGCAGCGCGCGCCGGCGTGGCGCTGGCGCGCCCGCCCTGCCCGGTGCTGGTGATCGCGTCGGAGGCCGATGACGACGTGCCGGCGGACGCATCGGCGGCGCTGGCGCAGGCATGGGGCGCGAGCCTGTGGCGCCTGCCGGGCGCAAGCCACGTCGGCCCGCTGCTGGGCCGCGGGGCGGCAGCGTGCGCGGAGCAGGTCGTCGCCTGGGTCGAATCCCTGCCGCCCACGTAGGAGCGCGCTTGCGCGCGACCGCGGCGCTGGGGTGTTGCCACGAGGTTGCGGTGCTGCGGTCGCCCGCAAGCGGGCTCCTACGTGGAGATGGGGGGAATCGAGATCGCCGTCGTAGGAGCGCGCTTGCGCGCGATTGCGGCGCTGGGGTGTTGCCACGAGGTTTCGTTGCTGCGGTCGCCCGCAAGCGGGCTCCTACGTGGAGATGGTGGGAATCGAGACCGCCGTCGTAGGAGCGCGCTTGCGCGCGACCGCGGCGCTGGGGCGTTGCCGCGAGGTTGGGATGTTGCGGTCGCCCGCAAGCGGGCTCCTACATGGCGCTGGGGCGAATCGGCACCGCCGTCGTAGGAGCGCGCTTGCGCGCGACCGCGGCGTCGGGGCGTTGCGGCGAGATTCCGATGTTGCGGTCGCCCGCAAGCGGGGTAACCCGTGAGTGCGGGTGCACCCTCGCGCGATTGTGGGAGCGAGCAACGCTCGCGACTGCAACCTGGCGGGCTTGCCTTGGGTCCGGGCGGCGGGCCTATTCAAAGCCGTTCCAGTGCATCAGGTCGAGATCGAGCGCAAGGCCGCCGGAGCTGTTGGTGATGCCGGGGACGGGGAGCGAGAAGAAGCGGGTCGAGGGGGCGCCGATCCGGCCCTCGGCGGAGTAGTCGATGAAGACGAGGCGGAACTCGCTGCCGTAGCGGGTGCCGAGCGCATGCCCTTCGCCGGTGGGTTCGAGGATCAGGTAGTTCTCGCCGGTCGCTGCGTCGTCGCGGCTCGACACGACCACGGTCGGCGCCGACGGTGCGCGCTGCGTCGCGCGTCCGATGCCGGCGGTGATGAGGGTGTCGCTGAAACGGTCGTAGATCACGCCGGTCGCGAACACGCCGGCGACGATGCGTGTCGTGCGGAAGGTCGCGAGGTCGATGCGGCCGAAGTTTCCTTCGGCGAACTCGCCGCCGGTGGTGTAGAACACGCCGTCGTTCGGGGTGAACGCGAGCATCGTCGCCACGAGATCGTCGCCGCTGAGCGCGCGTGGCGTGCCCGGGGCGAGCGGCGCCAGCGGCACGTCCGAGAGCACCGTGTCCTTCCAGCCGGTCCACATGCGGCTGCCGTCCGGGCTGGCCTGCAGCGCGTTGGCGTTGGTCATCGTGCCGACGGTGGCGACCGAGGCGTCGCGCGGGTCGTAGATCGAGAAGATGCCGGCGCCGACCACGGCCACGCGGCCGTCGCGCAGCCCGCGCGCCCCGCCGCCGCGCGGCAAGGTCGCCACGCGCTCCGCCGCGCCGAGCACGGGCGGGTGCTCGCCATCGTAGGCGTAGCGCACGCGGTACAGCGGTCCGCCCAGGTCCGAGACATAGGCCGCGCCCGAAATCGGGGTCCCGGCGTCCGCGCCGGTCGAAAGCAGCGCGGTCGCGGCGAACACCGCGAGGCCGCGGGCGCGGCGAAACACAGGGGGTGAATGCATGGGGGATCTCCGCAGGATGCGATGACGCGCGGGCCCACCGTCGAGCCCGAGCGGATTCACGGACGAGGCAGGCGTCTGCTCACTCGAAGCCGTCAGCCAGCAGTTCGCGCTGCGGCTGCAGGCGCACCAATTGCAGCGTGCCGCTCGCATCGGGCTGGGTCAGGAACACCGGTCGGTCGGCGGGATCGATCAGGATGTGATCGATCGGCGGCACGCCGCCGGGCAGCACGCGGGGACAGGGCGTCACGAACTCGGGCGCGCAGGCGCCGGATGCATTCAGGCGGCCGAAGCTGGCCGTGGTCTGGGTCAGTCCGATGCCGAACTCGACACCCGCGACCAGCAGCGAGCCGCGCGCGCTGCCCTTCAGGATCGGGAACGACGAGACCGCCAGCGCGGGGAACGCCGAGGGCCGCTGGGCCACGCCGTTGCTGCCGAACTCGCGCGCGAGCGTGCCGTCCTCGCGCAGCGCGACGATGTGGGTGCGGCTGACCGCACTGTCGTTCTGCAGGCTGAAGTAGATGCGGGCTTCGGTGACCGTCACGGACCCGAACAGCGGATGGGGCTTCGGGGGAATGAAGAGCTGGTTCGTGCCGAATCGATGCAGGCCGGGGCTGCCCAGCGCGCAGCCGATGCCGGGTCCGCAGAACGTCGCGTCCGGCTGCCCTGCCGGCGTGAGTCGCGCGACGCCCGCGTAGACCGGGTCGGCGGTCGACCCGTCGGGCTGGAAACTCGCCGCGACGACCAGGCGTCCGACCGGGTCAACGTCGGCGCCCGCCACGTGCAGGTTGCGGGACATGCTGGGGCTGAACGCGATGCTGGCGAATCCGCCGAAGCCATAGGTGGTGTCGAGCGCACCGGTGACGGCCGATACGCGCACCACGCCGATCGACGTCGCCCCTCCCGCGGCAAGACGCTCGGCGATCAGGTAGAGGTGCTCGCCATCCGCAACGAGGTCCATCGCCGCGCCGGCGGTATTGGCACCGGAGTCCTGGAAGGAGTAGCTGAAGCACCCCGATCCGGCCGTGCCGAACACGCCGGAATCGAGCGCGCCACTGCCGTTGACCCGGCACAGTCGCAGGCGTCGCTCGCCGGTGGAAATGAGTTCGGTGCCGAGTGCGAACGCCTTGTCGACGCGGATGCCACCGTCGATCCAGTTGGCATGCGCGACGGCATCGACGTTGTCCATCGTCAGCGGCGCGCGCGCCGTGCCGTTGCCGTAGGTGCCGTAGCCGGAGATCACGGTGCCGTCCTCGCGCAGGCGCAGGGTGGCCAGCGCGGCGCGCACGCCGGTCGCCTCGGTGGGCCAGTAGCGGGCGAGAACCCAGTAGGACCCCTGGGCGAAGGGGCTTGTACCCGGGATGAAGGCCACCCGATGGCCGACCGAGCCGGTCACGCCGGGCAGGTCCGGGAACTGGAACGACAACGTGCGCGAGCCCCCATTGGCGAAGGTGGCATCGACCTCGCCATCCGCGGCGAGCAGGGCGGGAGACGGCGACAGCAGGCACAGCGCGAGGGCGAACAGACGGCGAGCGATCACGGCGGTACTCCGTGGAGGGTGAGCCGCTCTCCACGAAGTTCGGGGTCGAACCCTGACATCGCGCGTCGGCGCGCGATGCCGATGGCAAAGGCCGCTGCCCCAGACGACGGTCAGCGGGGCGTCGCGAGCAGGCGCCGCGCTTCGGCGACGCCGGGCCCGTCCGGGCCGACGATCCGTTCCAGTTCGCCGATCGCGCGCGACAGCAGGTCGCGCGCGCGCGGGTCGTCCGCGTCGCGGGCGCGCAGGGCCTGGGCGAGCGCGATCCGCGCGGCAGGCGTGCGGCGGTCGAGGCCCTCGGGATCGGCGCGCTCGGCGAGCGCGACCGCCTGTTCGGCGTGGTCGATCGACTCCGACAGCCGCCGCGCGTGCCGCAGCGCGTGCGCCGCCTTGGACAGTGCGGCGGACTCCACCAGCGGCGGACGTTCGGGCAGCGAACGCAGACCCTCGAGGGCGAAGTCGAACAGCGCAATCGCCGCGGCGTGGTCTCCCAGGCCGTCCAGTGCGGCGGCCACCGCGACGGCGAGGTTGGCCACCTGCGACCTGGGCAGCGGGCTGCGCGTCAGCACGGTGGCGAGTTCCTGCGCCGGGGCGAGCGCGTCGTCGTCCTGGCCCAGTGCAACCCGTGCCTGGAGGACCTGCACGGCCTTGGACAGCGTGGTCGCGGCATCCGCACCCGCCACCCGTCGCGCGGCGTCGTGGGCACGGATGGCGAGCGGCAAGGCCTCGGCGGCGCGGCCCTGTCGCGTCAGCACCGACGCCGTGTTGCCCAGCGCGGCGAGGGCGTACGGGTGGTCCGGCTGGCCGATCCGCTCGAACAGCGCCGTGGCTTCGCGGTAGGTCGCCAGCGCATCGGCGTCGCGCCCCGCGGCCGAGTAGCGTCCGCCGAGCGCGTTGAGGTAACCGCCGGTGGTCACGGTCGCGCCGCCGTCCGCAGCGCGCTGGCGTTCGACCACCTCCTCTGCGCCTGCGATCGCTTGCGCATGACGGCCCTGGTCGCCGTCGATCGCCGACAGCAGCGACAGCGCATCGATGTGCAGCGGGTGGGTGGATGGCAGCCAGTCGCCGAGTTCGGCCAGCGCGGTTTCGAGCCCTGCCCGTGCCTGGATGAACTCGCCGCGGCGGGTCTGGATCGGCGCGAGCTGGATCCGCGCGCGCGCCAGCCGGTGGCCGCAGGCGGCGGGTGACGCCGCGCAGCGGTCCAGGGCTTCCTGCGCGACCGCGTGCGCGGCGTCGAGTGCGTCGGTCTCGCGCAATACATTGGTGTACTGGAACAGCGCGTCCACCGTCGTGGTGATGCTGGCGCCGGACCGCGCGGCCTGCGCCGCGCGCTCGCCCAGCGCGACGGCTTCGTGGAGTCGGCCGCGCTCGCGTGCGATCTCGCTCAACAGGCTCAGCGCCTGGGCCTGCCACTCGCCGCCGCGCGATGCAGCCTTACTTGCCAGCGAGCGCTGCGCGGTGGCTTCGGCCGCATCCAGCAGTCCCCGCTTCAACTGCGCGCGGCCGAGCGCGGCGAGGCGCGCGTCGAGCCGACGCGCATACCCGGGCAGTTCCGTGCCGTGCTCGTCCTCCCACGACAACTGCGCGACGGCGCCGGCGGCGTCGCCGAGGCGGAGCTGGACGCGGCCCAGCGTCAGCGCGGCCTCGGCGTGGAGTTCGGGTTGCCCGACGTAAGCGCTTGCAAGCCGCCGGGTGCCGGCCGCGACCAGGTCCTGCGCCGTCGCCTTGAAGCCGCCGCGCGTGCCCGGATCGGCGGCGTCGAACACCGACAGCAGGTAGGCGTTCGCGGCTTCGGCGCGCGCGGCCTCGGCGCGGGCGGTGGCGGCGGCGCGCCAGGACACGATGCTGGCGGCGATCAGTGCCACCACCACCACCGCGGCCGCGCCGCTCGCCGCGCGGTGGCGCCGGACGAACGCGCGCGCCACGTAGGTCCAGGCGTCCCCGCGGGCGCGGACCGGCCGGCCGGCGCGGTGGCGCTCGAGGTCGTCGAGCAGGGCGTCCACGCTGGCGTAGCGTCGCGACGGGTCGCGAGCCAGCGCCGTGAGGGCGATCGCGTCGAGGTCGCCCTCGACCTGGTGGCGTGCGACCACCCCGCGCAGTCCCGGCGTGTCGGCGAGCGCGACGCTCGGCGGCCGGCAGGGTTCGTCGCCGAGCACGCGCGCGCAGACCACCGGCGAGGTGTCGCCGGCGTGCGCGTAGGGACGTTGGCCGCAGAGCAGCTCGTAGAGCACGGTGCCGAGTCCATAGACGTCGGTGAGCGTGCTCACGGGCTGGCCGCGCAACTGCTCGGGTGCCGCGTACTGCGGAGTCATCGGGCCATCGGTGGTCGCGACGGACCACGACGACTGCACGGCGCCGTCGGCGTCGACGAGCTTGGCGATGCCGAAATCGAGCAGTTTCAGGTGGCCGTCGGCGGTCACCAGCACGTTGCTGGGCTTGATGTCGCGATGCACGATCGAGTGCTGGTGGGCGTGGCGCACCGACCTGCAGAGCTGGACGAACAGGTCCAGGCGCCGCGGAAGCGGAATGCGGCGCTCGGCGCATGCGCCGAGCAACGGCAGCCCGTCGACGCGCTCCATCACCAGCCAGGGCGTGCCGTCGACCTCGCTGCCGGCGTCGAGGAAACGCGCGATGTTGGGGTGTTCGAGCCGCATCAGCAGCGCACGTCCCTGCGCGAAGCGGGCGAAGATCGCCGCGCCGTCGCGACCGGCCCGGAGCCGCTTCAGCGCGGCCCGCTGCACGTGCCCGTCGAAGTCGCGTTCGACGTCGAGCACCACGCCCATGCCGCCGCGGCCCAGCACGCCGCGGACCCGCCAGGGTCCGTAGTGGTCCGCGTCCGGCGGCTCGTCGTCGCCGTCGGCGGCGAGTTCGTGCTCGTCGGCGCAGTGCCGCGCGACGGCCCCCGCCAGGTCGAGGCGGTCGCGATCCGCGGCCAGCATCGCGCGCAGTTCTCGCACGAGTTCGGCGTCTTCCGCCAGCGCGGCGAGCGCCGCCTCGCGCGCGGCATCGGGCAGGTCCACCAGTGCGTCGAAGTGGCGGCCGATGCGCGCAAGGCGTTCCGGTGTCCAGTCGGTCATCGGTCGGTGGCTCGGGTTTGCGGGGGCATCGCGCGGTACACGAGAAATCGCGCGCAAGCCTGACAGCCCGCGCGCTGGCGGCGATCAGGCGGCCAGTCGGGACAGCAGGAAGGCGCGTGCCTTGCGCCAGTCGCGAAGCACCGTCCGTTCGGTCACGCCGTGCAGGTGGGCGATCTCGGCGAAGTTCATGCCGCCGAAGATGTGCTGCTCCACCACCGCGGCCTGGCGCGCATCGAGGTCGGCGAGCTGGCGCAGGATCTGGTCGACCTCGAGCAGGTCGAGCGGGTGCGCGGCGTCGCCGATGGCCACGGTTTCGGCCCATTCCTGCGGCACTCGGGCCTGCGTCCCGTGCTTGCCGGTGAAGCGGCGGCGCGCGCGGTCCACCAGGACCTGGCGCAGGGTGCGCGCCACCAGCGCGCGCAGATGGGCCGGTGCGAGGGCGCGGCTGGCGGCGTGGTCGGCCAGCTTGAGGTAGGCCTCGTGGGCGAGGGCCGTGGTATTGAGCGTCTCGAACGCCGCGTAGGGGCGACGCGCGCTGCGCGCGAGTCGGACGAGTTCGGCGTAGGCCAGCGATTCCAGTGCCCCAGAGTCCACGAGCGGGATTCCTCCGGATCAGCCCCCGGCCGGCGCGGCCCAGGCCGAACGCTTGGGGCGCGGGCAGTGTCGCGCATGGCAGCGAGGGACTCCAGCCGGCGGCAGAGTGGATGGCGCCAGGCCGGAGAGATCGCGTGGTGCCGGGAAAGGAACCGCTGCTGGGTTGGGCGGCAGGTCCGCCATGCATCGGGCGATCGTCGCGGCTCAGGGGTTGTCACGGCGGCACGGGGCGTGGCGGTTGCGCACGATGCCCGCTTCCACGGCAGGGAGGGGGCGCCGATCCGTAGGAGCGCGCTTGCGCGCGATTGCGGCGCTGGGTCCTTGCCGCGAGGTTGCGATGCTGCGGTCGCCCGCAAGCGGGCTCCTACGGGAGCTCGGGTGCGCCGTCGCGAGGTTGTGGTAGCGAGCAACGCTCGCGACGGGGGCACGGGGGCGTGTCGCGGGTTCCGATGTGGCGGTCGCGAGCGTTGCTTGCTCCTGCAGACGGGGTGGGGATGGCCGGCGTGTCATCCGATGCTGCTTTGCGGCATGATCGGCCCATGGCCCGAGAAATCCCGTTCGAAGCGAAGGACCTGCCGCTGAAGGCCGATGTCAGCGTGCTGGGTGCAATCGTCGGCGACGTCGTCCGCGAGCAGTGCGGGGAGCACTTCTTCCACCGCCTCGAGCGGGTGCGGAACGCGGCGATCGATCGCCGCGAGGGACACCAGTCGGGCACGGCGGCGCTGGATGCGGCGCTGGGCGATGCCGATGCGGCGATCGCGGAGGACCTGGTGCGCTCCTTCTCGGCCTGGTTCCAGTTGGTGAACCTCGCCGAGCAGGTGCATCGCGTGCGCCGCCGGCTGGCCTACGAGGGCGACGAAGCGCTGCCGGTGCCCGGCAGCGTGCACGAGACCCTGGTGCGGTTGCGCGAGGCCGGCACCACGGTGGCGCAGGTGGTCGACGCGCTGTCGCGCATCCGCCTGGAGCCGGTGTTCACCGCGCACCCGACCGAGGCCGTGCGGCGCACCCTGCTGGACAAGGAAAAGCACATCGCGCGCAAGCTCGTCGAGCGCATCGAAGCACCGTCGACGCCGGTGGAGGAGCGCCGCCGGCGCGCCGCGATCCGGCTGCAGGTGACCTCGGGCTGGCAGACGGCGGAGTTCGCCTCCGTGCGGCCGTCGGTGGCCGAGGAGCGCGAGCACGTGCTGTACTACCTCGGCGACGTGCTCTATCGGGTGATCCCGGCCTGCTACGAATCGCTGTCGCGCGCGCTCAAGCGCGTGTGGCCGGAGCACGACTGGCGCGAACTGCCGCGCCTGCTCGCGTTCGGCTCCTGGGTCGGCGGCGACATGGACGGCAACCCGTCGGTGGGCGCCGACAGCGTGCGCGATTCGCTGCTGGCCCACCGCGCGCTGGTGGTGGCGCGCTACCTCGAGGAGACGCAGGAACTCGCCGGCCAGTTGTCGCAGTCGCTGTCGCGGGTGACGGTGTCGGCGGCGCTGCTGGCGCGGCTGGAGGACTACCGCCGGCGCTTCCCCGAAGCGGCCGCCGCGATCGCGCCGCGCCACCGCGAGATGCCGTACCGCTGCCTGCTGGTGCTGGTCGGCGCGCGCCTGCGCGAAACGCTGGCCGACGCGCCGCACGCCTACAAGGGCCCGGAGGAACTGCAGGCCGACCTCGAAATGGTCGCCGACAGCCTGGCGCGCCACGGCGGCCGCCACGCCGGCCTGCACCTGGTCGAGCGCCTGCGGTTGCGCGTGCGCACCTTCGGCTTCCACTTCGCGCTGCTCGACGTGCGCCAGCACGCGGCGGTGCACCGCGCGGCGATCGCCGCGCTGTTCGGCGACCCGGACTGGCCGAAGCGGCCAGCGGCGGAGCGGATCCGCGTGCTGCGCGAGTACCTGTCGTCGCAGGTCGCGGTGGCGGCGACCGACGACGCCACGTTGGTGCGCGTGCTGGACGTGTTCCGCGCGCTGGACTGGGCGCGCACGCGCTTCGGGCCGGATGCCGTGGGCCTGTACATCGTCAGCATGAGCGAGGACGCCGACGACGTGCTGTCGGTGCTGGCGCTGGCCGAAGCGGCCGGCATGCAGCCGCCGGCGCTGGACGTCGCGCCGCTGTTCGAGACGGTCGACGACCTGGAGCGCGCGCCGGAAGTGCTGCGACGGCTGCTGGCCGACCCGCACTATCGCGCGCACCTCGCTGCGCGCGGCGACCGGCAGACCGTGATGCTGGGCTACAGCGACAGCAACAAGGACGGCGGGCTGGCGTCCGCGCGCTGGGCGCTGCAGCGCGCGCAGGTGGCGTTGAGCGCGCTGGCGGCCGAGGCCGGCGTCGAACTGGACTACTTCCACGGCCGCGGCGGCACGGTCAGCCGCGGTGGCGGCAAGACCGAGCGCGCGATCCGCGCCGCGCCCGCCGGCACCTTCAGCGGCCGCCTGCGCCTGACCGAGCAGGGCGAGGTGATCCGCCGCAAGTACGGCATGCGCGCGATCGCGCTGCGCAGCATCGAGCAGACCTTCTCGGCCCTGATCGCGCGCGAGTGCGGGCCGCCCCCGGTGGGCCTCGACCCGCGCTGGGCGCAGGCGATGGACGCGGTGGCGGGCGCCTCGCGCGCCGCCTACCAGCACCTGGTGTTCGAGACCTCGGGTTTCGTGGAGTACTTCCGCGCCGCCACGCCGATCGACGTGATCGAGCGCATGCGGATCGGCTCGCGGCCCAGCGCGCGCGCGCCGGGCGAGGCCACGGTGGCGCAGTTGCGTGCCATCCCGTGGGTGTTCGCATGGTCACAGAGCCGCGCCGGCCTGCCGGGCTGGTTCGGGCTGGCGCAGGGCCTGCAGGCCGGCATCGACGCGGTCGGCGAGGACGTGATGGCCGCGATGGCGCGCGAGTGGCCGTTCTTCGAGAACCTGCTCGAGGACGCCGAGATGGTGCTGGTCAAGAGCGACCTCGGCATCGCCGAGCGCTACTCGCTGCTGGCCGGGCCGCTGCACGAGCGCTTCTTCCCGATCCTGGCCGCCGACTTCCGCCGCACGGCGGAACTGATCATCCGTCTGCGCGGCACGCGTGAACTGCTCGACCGCGACCCGCGCCTGAAGCAGTCGCTGCGGCTGCGCAATCCCTATGTCGATCCGCTGAGCCTGCTGCAGGTGAAGCTGCTCGGCGAGTGGCGCACCGCGGGCCGGCCGGAGGACGAGACCTTCCACGCCCTGGTGTCGACCGTCACCGGCATCGCGCGCGGGCTGCTCAACACCGGCTGAACGGCGCACGCGGCGCCCGGCCGGGTTAAGAACGAATTCAGCGCCGCGGCGCTGGAATGGCCCCCATGCACCGCAGGCCGCGGTGCACTGGAGGAAGCCATGAAGCGCGTATTGATCGGTGTCGGTCTGGTGGTGGGCCTGGCGGTGGCGGGCGCGGCGGGTGCGCAGCCGTACTACGGCGGCGGCTATGCCGACGACCGTGGCGGCTACGACGAGCCGGGCTACGACTGGGCGCGCGTGGTGCGCGTCGACCCGATCATCGAGACCTACGAAGAGCCGGTCAGCCGCGACGTGTGCTGGAGCGAGCCGGTCGAGTACGTCGAGCCGCGCTATGCCTACCGCGAGCGCGGGGGCGACGGCACCGGCGGCGCGCTGCTCGGCGCGATCATCGGTGGCGCGCTGGGCAACCAGGTCGGCAAGGGCGACGGCCGCCGCGCGGCGACCATCGCCGGTGCGCTGATCGGCGGCTCGATCGGCCACGACCGCGCGACCCGCGGCGGCTACCGCCAGGTCGGCCACCGCGTGCACCGCAGCAGCGAGCGCGTGTGCGACCAGCAGGTCGACTACCGCCGTCGCGAGCAGGTGACGGGCTACGAGGTCGCCTACGAGTACCTCGGCCGCACGTACTACACGCGCACCGCCGCCCACCCGGGCGACCGCATCCGCGTCGCGGTGTCGGTCGACGCGATCCACTGAGCCGGAATTCGCGGTCCCGTTTCGACGGAACCCAGTACCGCGGGAACGAGGGGGCCTTTCGGCCCCCTCGGTCTTTTCAGGGTCGCACGATCGATCGGCTGCGGTGTTCTGATGCGCCGCAGTCGCCGCTGAAGCGGCTCCCACAGGGGATGCCGCGGGGGTGGTGATGATGGTGGCAGCCGGCTCTGCCGGCGATGGCTTTGCGGTGGCGCGGGTTGGCGCGCGTCGCAGTCGCCGCTGAAGCGGCTCCCACAGTCTCGCCGCGCGCGTGGTGTGGGTTGTGGGAGCCGGCTCTGCCGGCGATCGACTTGCGGCAGCATGGGGTACGCGCGTCGCAGTCGCCGCTGAAGCGGCTCCCACAGGGGATGCCGCGAGGGTGGTGATGATTGTGGGAGCCGGCTCTGCCGGCGATGGGCCTTTCGGTCGGCGCGAGGCATCGCAGGGCCGGCAGGCTGAATGGCGGCCAACGGCCCGCGTGCCTCGCGCGGCGGCTTAACGCGCGGCTTCGGCGGCGGTGCGCAGCATCGCGCGATGCCCGATGGCCTGGCCCTGCCGCTGCTGCCCGAGGTCGTGCGCCGGCCCGCGCGCGGGCCGGCGCCGGTCGATCCGCGCCTGCGCTGGCGGATCGTCGCCGGCATTGGGGTCGGGCACCTCGTGCTGCTGCTGCTGGTCGACGGCGCGCTGGGACCGCGGGACGTGCCGGCGCGGGTTGGCGATGCCGACGCGGGCGTGGTGATTCGCTGGATCGACATCACCCCGCCGGCCGTGCCCGCGCCTGCGCCGCCAACCGGGATGGCGGTGCCGTCGCCCGCGGCTGCGCCGGTGCGCGCGCCCGCGACCGTGCCGCAGTCTGCTGGCGCGAGCGGCCCGGACGCACCGGCGTCGGCCGTCGGCAGCACCGCGGCCGCACCGGCGGTCGCGACCGATGATGCGCTCGACACCGCGCGCCTGTTCGATCCCAACGGCCGCCTGCACCTGTCGCGCGAGGTGGTCGATGCCGCCGCCGCGACCCCGCAGCCCGGCTTTGCGGCGCCCCCCCGCGCCGAATTGCCGCCGATCCGCTCGCCGGTGCCCTACCGGCCGACCCGCTTCGACGCCGCCTGGGTGCCCGACGGCGAGACCCTGGGCGACGAACTGATGCGCAAGGTGGCACTCGAGCGCGAGTTCAAGACGCCGTGGGGCACGCGCTGGCGCTGCGCGATCGTGCTGGTGTTCGCCGCCTGCGGCGACGTGCCGCCGGCGCCGATGAAGAATCCGCCGAAGATGCCGTGGGAGACCTACATCGAGACGCCGGAGCCCCCGCGGCCGCTGGATTGATCCGTCCGGCGGTCGGCGGATTAACGCCGCGTTACGGGCCGCGCCGCCACTATCGCGCGATGCCGGACACTCTCACGCCGCTGGAACTGCCGCGCTTGCCGACGCACGTCGCGCGGCCACCGCGTCGCGAGCGCGCGCCAGATCCGTGGCGCGCGCGGGTCGTGGGCGCCGTGTTGCTGGCTCACATCTTGGGCGTCGTGGTGGTCGACCGGTCGCTGGGCTTGCGCGAGCGGCCGCCCGTGGCCTCGGCCCCGGTGGAGACGGTGTTCGAAGTGCGTTTCGTGCCGCCGGAGCCGGTCGTCGTGCCGGCGCCGGCGGAGTCCGCGGCGCCCGTCACATCGCCCTCGTCCGCGGCGGTGCGCCCGCAACCGCCGACCGCGCCGCCGCCGCAGCGCGACGATGGCGTGGCCGTCGAATTCCTGCCCGCGACGCCCGAGCCGTCGATCGACACCCGACGCCTGTTCGATCCGAATGGCGCGGTGCGTCTGCCCGATGGCTTCGTCGACCGCGAGGCGCCGGCCCCGCGCGACCCGATGGCGCCGCCGGCCTCGCCGGTGCCGTTCGAGCGCACGCGGTTCGATGGGGCGTGGGAACCGGATGGTGAGAACCTGGCGCAGGAGGTTTCGCGCAAGGTGCCGCTGTTGGGGCTCATCCTCGCCGCCGGTCAAGTCCCCGATTGCCCGCCCAACTCCACCGACATCCGCTGCGAGGCGATGGTGCAGGAGCAACGCGCCCGCATCCCGCCGACCCCACAGTCCGCCAAGCAGCCCTGGTAACGCCGAGGTTGTCGCCCGACGGCAACGCAGGGTTCACGGCCCGTAGGAGCGCGCTTGCGCGCGACCGGCACCTCGATGGTTATCGCGAGATTGGGATGTGGCGGTCGCCCGCAAGCGGGCTCCTACGTGAGTCGCGGGCGTTTCGTAGGAGCGCGCTTGCGCGCGACCGGCACCTCGAACATTGCCGCGGGGTTGGGATGTGGTGGTCGCCCGCAAGCGGGCTCCTGCGCGGGGCGGCGCGTGCGGGTGATCGCCCGGTTACTGCGCCGCTTTCCAGGCCTCGCGGCCGTCGACCCAGGTGGCGAGTACGCGCGTGTCCAGCAGTCGCTCCGGCGGGGTGCCGATCGGGTCCTGCGACAGCACGGTGAAGTCGGCGCGCTTGCCGGGTTCGAGCGAACCGGTTTCGGATTCCATGAATCCGGCCCAGGCCGCGTCGAGCGTGAAGCCGCGCAGCGCTTCGTGGCCGGTGAGGCGTTCGTTCGCATACCAGCCGCCGGCCGGCTGGTCGGCGGCATCCTGGCGCGAGACGGCGGCATGCAGGCCGAGCATCGGCTCGATGCGCTCGACCGGAAAGTCCGAGCCCAGCGCGAGGCGCACGCCGGCATCGCGGAACTTGCGCCAGGCGTAGCCGCCGACGATGCGCTTCGGGCCCACGCGCTGCTCGGCCCACGGCATGTCGGAGGTGGCGTGCGTTGGCTGCATGGACGCGACCACGCCCAGCGCATGGAAGCGCGGGATGTCGGCCAGCGCCAGCACCTGCGCGTGTTCGATGCGCCAGCGGTGGTCGCGCCCGGCGTCGGCGCCGAGCACCTTCTGGTAGAGGTCGAGGACCGTGCGGTTGCCGCCGTCCCCGATCGCATGGGTGGCGACCTGTACGCCGCAGTCGCTGGCCTTGCGCATCGCGATCTCCAGCGCCGCCGGCGCGGTCACCGGCAGGCCGCGCTGCCCCGGCGCGTCGCTGTAGTCGGCGAGCAGCAGCGCGCCGCGCGAGCCGAGCGCGCCGTCCGCATACAGTTTCACCGCGCGCATCTGCAGCCGGCCCGACGCATGCCGGTACAGCCCGTCGCGGCACAGGTCGGCCAGCGCACCGGCGTCGCCGTCGGCCCAGGCGTTGACGCGGATCGGCAGCGCGCCCTGGTCGGCCATCGTACGCAGCACGGCCAGGACCTCGCGCGAGGTGCCCGCGTCGTGCACGCCGGTGAGGCCGGCTTCCAGCAGCTTCGGGAAGGCCTTTTCCAGCGCGCGCCGGATCAGTGCCGGCGTCACCGGCGGCAGTTTCGATTCGATCAGCGCGGCGGCGGCATCGATGAACACGCCGGTGGCCTTGCCGTCGCGGCGCAGGATCTCGCCGCCGTCGAGCTGCCAGGTGCCGTCGAAGTCGCGTTGCGCGGCGCGCATCGCGGCACTGTTGGCCCAGTTGGCGTGGCCGTCGATCCGCTCCAGCCAGACCGGCCGGTCGGGAAAGGCCTCGTCGAGGTCGGCGGCGGTGGGGAATTCCCGTTCGCCCTCGGGCCAGTCGTTCTGGTCCCAGCCGCGACCGAGCAGCCAGGCCCCTTCCGGCAGGTCCTTCTCGAACGTGCGCAGGCGCGCGATCACCTCGGCCTTGCTGGTGGTGCCGACGAGGTCGGCGTTGAGCAGCGACTGCCCGTAGCCGAGCAGGTGCCCGTGGGCGTCGATCAGGCCCGGCACCACGGTGGCAGTACCGAAGTCCTCGCGCCGCGCCTCGGGATGCGCGGCGGCCAGTTCGGCGCGCGTGCCGAGCGCGAGCATGCGCCCGCCGGCATCCACCGCCATCGCCTCGGCGTGCGGGCGCGCGTCGTCCATGGTGACGATGCGCGCGGCCTGCACGATCGTCACTTCGTCCGCCATCGCCGTGCCGCATACCGCGATGCCGCAACACAGTCCCAGCAGCAATCGGCGCATGGTCGTCGCTCCCCGCGAGGCAAGGGCGCGAGCGTGCCAGCCGGGCGGCCGGGCGGCAAGCCGCCGCGCGGGCTGGAGACCGCGCGGCGGCGGTGTGCCGCGTTACTCGAACCCGTCGGCGAACACCGCATCCTGCAGCGGCGCGCGGCAGCGGTTGGCCTGGTCGCCGTCGATGATCACGTTGAAGGCCGAGCCGGCGGCCAGCGTCGGCGTGCCGGAGGGCGCGTCGGCGACCACCACCCAGCGGCCCGGGGCGCCGGGGCCGCTGGGCGGATCGTAGGCCACGCCGAACGGCGTCGGGTTGGTGATGTCGCCGGCGACGTCCGGATCGTCGACGCGGCCGACGATCGGGGCCGCGCACGGATTGCCGTCGAGCAGCGGATGCTCCAGGCGCCACGTCCTGCGGGCGAACGCATCGAGCGTGGTGCGGAACGCGTTGGGGCTGAGGAACGGCGCGACCACCACGTTGAAGTTCTGGTTGGACGGCATCGCGGTGCCGTCCTCGTTGCGGATCTGCCAGCGCCCGCCGCCGGTGGAGACCCAGCGCATGCCGATCGGGAAGTCGTGGTAGATGCCGTCCCAGCGATGGAAGGGGACCGCGATGCGCGCGCGGTTGAGCGCGCCGTTGAGTTCGGTGTCGTCGAGGGTGGTCAGGGCGCCGCTGACATTGCCCGCGGCGGTCAGGTGGCGGATTCCGGTCTTGCTGCCGAACGGCGAGAGGATGTGGAAGGTGGCGCCGACCGGCATCTCCAGCGCGATCGGCTGCAGGAACACCGACCAGCCGGTGGGGCCGGCCGGGTTCGGATACACGCCGAGGTTGTGCGCGGACGCGCCCATCGGCCAGGTCCCGAAGCCCGCGACCCCGACCAGGGCCTCGGTCGGCGTGAGGGAAACCGGGAACCGCGTGATGTAGGCCTCGTTGAAGAAGCGCGTGTTCTCGGTGACGGTGATGCGTTCGGCAGCGTCGCCGCTCGCCTCGTAGGCGCCGATGTCGACCGCGCCCAGCGTGCGGCGGCGCTCGCCGTCGGCATCGAACAGCACCAGCGACGGCACGTCGGTGTTGTTGCCGCCGTTGATCGCCGGCGAGTTGTTGGCCGGCCGCGGATGGGTCGGGCGCAGGATGCGCGGGTCGGCGGTCACCGTGAACGGCCCCGCGGTGTAGGCATTGAAGGCGTTGCCGAACACCAGGTTGTGGCTGTTGCTCGCGCCGCCGTCGGGGATCGACACGCCGGTGGAAGAATGGAAGGCGACCAGGTTGTTGGCCACGCGTCCGCTGACCGGCAGCAGGTCGAAACCGGCGACGAACAGGCCGCGCGCGCCGTACACGACGGTGTTGTTGACCACGGTGGCCGTGCTGTTGCCGGCCAGCACGCGCACGCCCCAGCCGGCAGGATCGGATTGCCCGCTGACCACGTTGTTGTCGATCCGCACCGTGGTGGCGGCGCTGCCCTGGGCGCGCTGCACCGCGATGCCCAGTTCGAGGGGCGGTCCGATCACGGTGTTGCCGGACACCGCGACGCTGCCGCCGGCGGCCGGTACCACCACGCTGATGGCGCTGCGCAGACCGGCCGCGCCGGTGGTGATCCGGTTGCGGAAGATGCTGGCGTTGATGGCGGTCCCGGCGCCGCTGGCGAACGCGCAGATGCCACTGCGCAGTTCGCCCGGCGTGTCACCGCCACCGATCACGTTGTCGCCCGCGATCACCTGCGCCGAGGGGCTCTGCACGTCGAAGTTGATCGCGCAGGGCACGACGTTCGGCGCGCTGGGCTCGACGATGCGCATGCGCTCGACGCGGAACACGCTGCCGGCGACCGTGCCCTCGTCGCGGATGCTCACCGACCCCTGGCGCAGCACCAGGCCCGAGATCGTCACCTGGTGCGGTCCCGGCACGGTCGGCTGGAAGCCGACGTTGAAGCCCGGCCCGAACACCGCGTCGATGCCCGGTGCGGCGGCCAGGGTGAGCGACTTGGAGATCACGACCGGTTCGTTGATCGCGGTGTACGCATCCGGCAGCAGGGGCTCGTTGGCGCCGATCAACACGGTGTCGCCGGCGGCGGCGGCATCGACGCAGGCCTGCAGGGTGCCGGCGCAGGGGCCGCTGCCGGACGGCGCGGGCCAGATCAGGGTCGCCGCGGGCGCCAGTGGCGCGGTCAGCAGCAGGGCGGTGGCGAGCAGCGGGCGAACGGCCATGACGGGCTCCAGCGTTGGGGCTAACCTTGCCTGCGCAAAAGCGCGGCAAAACCGTGCAGAACCCGTGCCAGTTCGAGGCAAGTCGCTGATCCGAATGGACCTTTCGCTCCAGCAATCGATCGCCGAAACGCTCGACGCCCTGCTCGGGCGGCTGGCGGCCAGCGAGCCGGGCGCGCTCGATGCTCTGGTCCAGGCCACCCAGCGCGACCTGCGCCGCATCGCGCACCGCGAGCGGATGGCGATGGGCGGGGGCGAGACGCTGTCGACCACCGCCCTGGTCAACGAGGCCTACCTGAAACTCGCCGGCTCGCGCCTGCCGGCCGACGTCGACCGGCGGCTGTTCTTCGGGGCCGCCGCGCGCGTGATGCGGCAGGTGCTGGTCGACCACGCGCGCGCCGCGCATGCGCAGAAGCGCGGCAGCGGGGTGGTGCATGAATCGCTGTCGGCGGCCGCCGGCGTGCCGACGCCGGAGGCGCGCGCCGACGACCTGCTGGCGCTCGACCAGGCGCTCGATGGGCTGGCGCAGGCCAATGCGCGCGCCGCCGAGGTGGTGGGGCTGCGCTACTTCGCGGGCCTCGGCGATGCGGAGATCGCCGGCCTGCTGGGTGTCGACGAATCGACCGTCAGGCGCGACTGGATCAAGGCGCGCGGCTGGCTGTTCCAGCGGCTGGGCGGGATGCCCGCGTGAGCGGCGATCCGCGCGCGCAGTGGGATGCGCTGTCGGATGTGGTGGACGCGCTGCTCGACCTCGATGCCGGCGCGCGTGCGCAGCGCCTGCGCGAGATCGAGGCCGGCGATCCCGCGCAGGCCGCCGCGCTGCGCGACTGGCTGCGCGCGATCGAGGCCAGCGACGGCCTGCTCGATGCCGCGCCACCGGCGGCGCCCGCGGGCACCGGCCCGTGGCGCGCGCTGGACCGCGTCGGCGAGGGCGGGATGGGCGAGGTCTGGCGCGGCGAGCGCGCCGACGGCGCGTTCCAGCGCGTGGTCGCGATCAAGTTCCTGCGCGGCGACCGCGTCGGTGTGGCCACCAGCATCGGCCGCGAGCGCGCGCTGCTGGCGCGCCTGCGCCACCCGGGCATCGCGCAGCTTCTCGATGGCGGCGTGGCGGCCGACGGGCGGCCGTGGCTGGTCACCGAGTGGGTCGAGGGCCTGCGGCTGGACCAGTGGCTCGCGCAGGCGGACGCCCCGCTGCGCGCGCGCGTCGGCCTGGTGCGCCGGCTCGCCGAGGCGGTGGCCTATGCGCACGCCAACCTCGTGGTGCACCGTGATCTGAAGCCGGCCAACGTGATGGTCGACGCACAGGGCGAGCCGCGGCTGCTCGACTTCGGGATCGCGCGCCTGCTTGAGGACGGCGATGCCGCGGCGACGGTCGACCAGGCGATGACGCCGGCCTGGGCAGCGCCCGAACAGCTGCGCGGCGCGCCCGTCGATGCGCGCACCGACGTGTACGCGCTCGGCGCGCTGCTGTACTTCGCGATCGCCGGGCGCACCGCGCATGGCGTCGACGGCGCCTCGCTGGCGGCGGTGGTAGAAGCGGTCTGCCATACCGATCCGCTCGCGCCGGGCGCGGCGGCGCCGCAGGCGGGGATCGACGCCGATCTCGACGCGATCACCTTGCGCGCGCTGGCGCGCGACCCGGACCAGCGCTATCCGACCGCCGATGCTTTTTCCACCGACCTCGGCCGCTGGCTCGACGGCGCGGACGTCGAAGCGCGCCTGCCGACGCGGCTGGAGCGGCTGCGCCGCACGCTGCGCCGGCATCCGTTGGAATCGGCGCTCGCCGCGGGCCTGGTGCTGGCGCTGGCCGGCGGCATCGCCGCCACCGCCTGGCAGGCGCGTGTCGCGGAGCAGGCCCGCGCGGCGGCGGTCGCCGAACGCGACGCCGCGCTGGCCGAAGCGGACCGCGGCGAGTACCTCGTCGATGCATTCGCGAGACTGTTCCGCGAAGGCGAGGCCGAACAGCGCCTCACCGCCAGCGAGTGGCTGGATCGCGCCGCGGCGCTCGGCGACGACATCGGCGCCGGCGACGCCACCATCCACGCGCTCTACCTCGCGCGCCTGGCCGACATCGAGCAGGATCGCGGCCAGCACGCGCGCGCCGCGACGCTGCTGCGGCGGGTGCTCGACGAGACGCCCCCGGCATTGCCGGTCGCCGACCGCGCGCGCGCCGAATGCCGCCTCGCCACGGCGTTGAGCATGGCCGGCGACGCGGCGGGCGCGCGAGCGTCCTGGGATGCCGGCAGCACGCGCGCCGAATCGTTGCGCAGCGCCGAGCGCATCGTGCTGGTCGACTGCCTCGGTGGGCGCGCCAATGCCGCGCTCACCGACGGCGCGGCGACGCCGGAGGCCTTCGCCGCCGCGCGCCGTGCGCTGCAGGAACTCGACGCACTCACCGGCAGCGGCGACCTGCGCTGGCGCCGCGCCGGACTGCTGTACAGCCTCGCCGCACTGCACGACCTGTCGCGCGAGGACGCCGAAGCGGCGCGCCGCTATGCCGAGGTGATGGCGATCGATCGCGAACTGGGCAACACGTCGAGCGGCGACCATGCCGCGCTGCTGACCGCGATGGCGGGTTCGCTGCAGCGCGCGGGCGACTGGGCGGCTGCCGACGTGCGATTCGCCGAGGGCATCGCGATCTACGAATCGCTCGGCGCCGTGCATCCGAACCTGGTCAGCGATCTCGCCAACCACGCGACGCTGAAGAACCTGCGTGGCGAGCCGGACGCCGCGCTGGCTGCGGCGGACCGGGCCCTCGCGCTCGCCGCCCGTCTCGGCGGCGCGCACCCCGTGGCCGAGGCCAACGCGCACTTCGCGCGCGGCGTGGCGCTGCGCGAGCGCGGCCGCCACGAAGAGGCCGCTGCCGAGTTCGATCTGGCGAGCACGCAGTATCGCGCCTCGTCGCCCGATCCCGGCCGACCGATGCGGGTGGCGATCGCGATCGCCCTGAACGAGCTCGCGCGCGGTCGGCCCGATGCCGCGCGGGCGACGCTCGACCCGGTGATCGCCTTCGCCCGGGAAGGCGCGCGCGACGCCCTGCTGGCCGAGGCCCTGCAGGCCAGCGCGCGGATCGCGCGCGCGCAGGGCGCTGCGGACGCCGCGCGC
>JAJTHZ010000124.1 GCA_021299185.1 Lysobacteraceae bacterium
AACCCACCCCCCCCCGCAAGCAATCCCACCCCTTGTCCCCCGGTCCCGAGTCACCATCTCTCGATGCCCGCTGGAGGTGACGCATGTTCGGATTCGGCAAGCCCGCAAGTCTGGTTCCGCGCGAGCAGGCCCTGCGCGGCCGCGGCATGGAGATGCCGCTGATCAACCGCCACCACGTCCATGGGCGGCCGCTGAAGGGCGACTTCCCGGGGCTGTCGCGGGTGCTGTTCGGCATGGGCTGCTTCTGGGGCGCGGAGCGCAAGTTCTGGTCGATCCCCGGCGTGCACACCACCGCCGTCGGCTATGCGGCCGGCGACACGCCCAACCCGACCTATCGCGAGGTGTGCAGCGGCCAGACCAACCACAACGAGGTGGTGCTGGTGGTGTTCGATGCCGCGCAGGTCCCGTTCGACGCCCTGCTCAAGGTGTTCTGGGAGAGCCACGACCCGACCCAGGGCATGCGCCAGGGCAACGACGTGGGCACGCAGTACCGCTCCGGCATCTACTGCGCCGACGACGTGCAGCGCGCCGCGGCCCTGCGCAGCCGCGAGGCGTTCCAGCAGCGCCTGTCGCAGGCCGGCTACGGTGCGATCACCACCGAGATCCTGCCGCTGCCGCCGTTCTACTACGCCGAGGACTACCACCAGCAGTACCTGGCGAAGAATCCGGACGGCTATTGCGGCCTGGGCGGCACCGGCGTGTCGTGCCCGATCGGACTGGCGAACGCCTGAGCGCGTTCAGCGCACTTCGAGCTGCTGCAGCCAGACCACCTCGCAGGCGCCGCCGCCGCTGTCGTCGCGCGACAGGGACGAGCGCCAGCGCCAGCCATCCGGCCGCGTGGCCTCCACCAGCAGGCCGCTGATGCGCACCACCTGGCCCTCGCGCACGTCGGCCAGCGCCGCCGCCACGCCGTCGTCGGCGGGGATGAAGTGCATGTTGGCCGAGGAGCGGATGATCTCCGGCAGCGGGATCGGCGGTTGCGGCGTGGACCACGAGTAGTGGTACCAGCGGCTGCCCTGTTCGATGTCCAACGCCGCCAGCACCGAGCCATCCGACATCCGGCCCCAGCCGAGCGCGAGGTCGGTGGGCGACAGTTCGGCCTCGGTGCCGAAGCGGTAGTCCTCGCGCGAGAGCACGCGCGCCTCGGCCTCGAATCGCGCCAGGGGCTTGAGCGTGAACGCGCCCACTGCGATCGGCGCGCCGCCTTCGGCCGGCACCTGGCGCGGCGGCTTCGGCGCGACGGCGCCCGGCCCGGGATCGACCGGGCGCGTCTGTTGCCAGTGCAGGAAGCCGATCGCGCCGAGCGCGATGGCGACGAGGACGATGCGCATCGGCGCGCATGATGCCAGCCTCGGCGGCGATCGTCAGCGCCGCGCGGTGGGCGGTGCACGCCGATGGTCCGGTGTCGCCGTGCCTCAGCCGCCGAGGTCGTCGAGGGCGCGGGCGAAGCGGTCGGCGTGCGCGCGCTCGGCGCGGGCGAGGGTCTCGAACCACTCGGCGATCTCGTCCAGGCCTTCCTCGCGCGCGGTCCTGGCCATCGCGGGATACAGCTCGGCGGCCTCGCGCGCTTCCGCGGCGACCGCGGCCTTGAGGTTGTTCACCGTGTCGCCGATCGGAAGCCCGGTCGCCGGATCGCCGCACGCCTCGAGGTACTCGAGGTGGCCGAGCGCATGGCCGGTCTCGCCGTCGGCGGTCGAGCGGAACACCGCGGCGACGTCGCCGTAGCCCTCGACGTCGGCCTTCTGCGCGAAGTACTGGTAGCGGCGCGCGGCCTGCGCTTCGGCGGCGAAGGCCTGCTTGAGGTTGGCTTCGGTCCTGGAACCCTTGATTCGACCCATGGCGATCTCCACCCGGCGGGGCGGAGCCATGCAACTTGCGGGCCCGGCCGATCCGGCGGCCGCCGCGATCCCTCAGGCGCCGCCGCGGCGACGGCGCGGGGCGGGGGCTGCGGTCTCGGTGGGTCCGGCGTCGGTCGCGAGCAGGGCGGCCGGCAGTTCGGCGATCACGCCGGCGAGGCGCTGAAGGAAGGGCGCCATCGCGGTGGTGCGCCGCCACGCCAGCGCGATGCGCCGGCTCGGCGGGCGACCGGCGAAAGGCACCAGCGCGAGGTTCTCCGACCGCGGCACCGGGGGCTTCACCGCGAGGCTCGGCAGCAGGGTGATGCCGACGTCGGCGGCCACCATCTGGCGCAGCGTCTCGAGGCTGGTGGCGCGGAAGCCGGTGCGCTCGGTGCTGCCGGCGAGGTGGCACACGTCGAGCGCCTGCTCGCGCAGGCAGTGGCCGTCCTCGAGCAGCAGCAGCGCGCGGTCGGCGAGGTCCTCGACCTTCAGCGACCCGCATTGCGCCAGTTCATGGCCGCGCGGCACCGCCAGCACGAACGGCTCCTCGAACAGGAACTCGGCGTGCAGCCGGTCGTCGTGCAGGGGCATCGCGAGGCCGGCGGCGTCCAGCTTGCCCTCGATCAGCATCTGCACCAGCACCGGCGTCTTTTCCTCCACCAGCAGCAGTTCCAGCCGCGGGAAGCGCGCGCGCAGCTTCGGCACCACGTGCGGCAGCAGGTAGGGACCCAGGGTGGGGAAGAAGCCGAGCCGCACCGAGCCCGACTCCGGGTCCTGGGTGCGGCGCGCGATCTCGCGGATCTCCTCCACCTCGCGCAGCACGTAGCGCGCGCGCTCGGCCACGGCGCGGCCGACTTCGGTCAGCATCACGCGGCGCGGCGAGCGTTCGACCAGCGAGACGCCGAGTTCGTCCTCCAGTTTCTTGATCTGGGTCGACAGCGTCGGCTGGCTGACGAAGGACGCCGCGGCGGCCTGGCTGAAGTGCTGGTGGTCGGCCAGCGCGACGAGGTAGCGAAGGTCTCGCAGGTTCATCCGGGCTCCGGCGCGGGGTGTCGATCGATCGCCGGCAGGCTACACCGATCATCGCCGCCTATCAATTGAATCGGAATAATCCATTGGCCCGGTGAATGACGGCCGGGTAGGCTTTTCCCATCCCGCCGCCGGGGCCTCCGACCTTCGGGCAGAGGCGTCACCGGCCCCGGTGGCGCGGATTCCCCGCCGCCCGGCGTGACGCTGGTGCGCGGTCAACGCCGGATCCTCCCCTGGATCCGTGGATTCCTCCCGTCGCTCCCCGCGACGGCCACGGATCCCGGCGGGCGGCCTTCCCCGGGTCGCCCGCCACCTTTTCCCCGCTTGTCTTGCGCCGCCACGTCGCGCGCCGGCCGCGGCCGGTCGCACGGGCGGGCGGCTACGGACGCTGGTCGGCGCGCGGCGCGGCGATGAAGCCGAAGGTGTCGTCGAGCACCGGTCCGAGGCGCGGCCAGCGCAGGGCCAGCAAGGGCCGCACGTGCCCCACGTCCGTGTACAGCCGCAACTGCACCGGCACACCCGCCGCGCGCAGGCGTCGCGCCAGTTCCTCGCTGTGCGCGGGCCACACCGTGTCGTCCGCGGCACCGTGGACCAGCAGGAACGGCGGATCGCCCGCATCGACGAAGTTCACCGGCCGCGCCTGCGGCCAGGTCTCGCGCGGGCCGAACAGGTCCTCGAGGTCGGGATAGCCCTCGGGCCGCACGTCGTGCGGGCCGGACAGGGCGATCGCACCCGCCAGATCCGCGGTGGCGAGGTCGGCGCGCGCCAGCCAGCGGCCGTCGGTGGCAAGCAAGGCGGCGATCTGCCCGCCGGCCGAGTGCCCCATCACGAATACGCGGCGCGGGTCCGCGCCCAGCCGCGCGGCGTTGGTGCGCGCCCAGGCGACGGCATCGGCGGCGTCCTCCATGAAGGCCGGGAAGCGCACCGCCGGGTACAGGCGGTAGTCCGGCACCACCGCCACCGCGCCGCGATCCGCCAGCGCGCGACCGGCGAAGGCGTAGCGAGCGCGGCTGCCGTTCTGCCACGACCCGCCGTAGAAGAACACCACCAGCGGTGCATCGCCGCGGGCGTCCGCGGGCCGGTAGACGTCGAGCGCGAGCCCGCGGTCGGCGGCGAACGCGATGCCGTGCTCGATCGCGATGCCGTCGGCCGGCGCGCCCACGTTCACCGCGCCGAACAGACCGCCGGCGCAGCCCCCGCAGCCCAGCGTGGCGAGCAGCGCGATCGCGCGCGTTGCCACGCGCCGCCAAGCGTTCCTATGATGCACGCTCATCCCGCAACCCCGGTGGCGACCATGGAATCCGCGGACAGCCCGGCCGCCGGCCACCCCTTCGGCCGCGTGCCGGAGCGCAACACCGCCGACAACATGCTGCGCACCGCGCAGCAGCACCACGTGCAACTGTCGGTGATGGCCGACATCAAGGCCAACATCATCATCACCGTGTCGTCGATCGTGATCACGCTCGCGATCGGCCGTCTCAACGACCCGGACCTGCGCCATTCGGCGATCATCCTGCTCGTGTTCACCATGCTGGCCCTGCTGCTCGCCATCCTCGCCGTGCTGCCGAAGTACCGTCCGCTGCGGCTCACCGGCCACGACCTGCCGACGCAGTTCAACCTGCTGTTCTTCGGCCACTTCGCCGAACTCGACCGCGACCGCTTTCTGCGCGAGGTGGCCGCGCGCATGGGCACCGACGGCGTGGTCTACGACACCATCGCGCGCGACCTCTACAGCCTCGGCTACTACCTCGCGCATTACAAGTACCGCTTCCTGCGCTGGGCCTACCTGTTCTTCCTGACCGGCTTCGTGCTGGCCAGCATCGAGCAGGCGTGGCGGCTGCTGGCCCCGCTCACCGCGGGCTGACCATGAACTGCGGCGAACTGCTGCGCGGCGCGGTCGCGCGGCTCGGCGGCGACTCGCCGCGCGCGGACGCCGAACTGCTGCTCGCCCACGTGCTCGGCCGTGATCGCGCGTGGCTGTTCGCGCATGCGGATGCAGCGTGCGACCCGGACCAGGCGGCCCGCTTCGACGCGCTGCTGGCGCGCCGCGCGGCGGGCGAGCCGGTGGCCTACCTGGTCGGGCACCGCGGGTTCTGGACGCTCGACCTCGCGGTGGGCCCCGGCGTGCTGGTGCCGCGGCCGGAAACCGAACTGCTGGTCGAGTTCGCGCTCGCCCACGCCGCGCGCGAGTCGCCCGTCGCGGTGCTCGACCTCGGCACCGGCAGCGGCGCGATCGCGCTGGCGGTGGCGAGCGAACGGCCGCGGGCGGACGTGGTGGCGGTCGACGCGAGCGCGGAGGCGCTGGCGATCGCACGCGCCAACGCCGGGCGGCTGGGCCTGTCGCGCGTGGCCTTCCTGCACGGCGACTGGTTCGCGCCGGTCGCCGGGCGGCGCTTCGACCTCGTGCTCGCCAATCCGCCCTACATCGCCGACGACGATCCGCACCTCGCGCGCGGCGACCTGCGCTTCGAGCCGCGCGGCGCGCTCGCCGCGGGCGCCGACGGCCTGGATGCGATCCGGCACATTGCCGCCGCCGCGCCCGCCCACCTCGCGCCCGGTGGCCGGATCGCGATCGAACACGGCTTCGCACAGGCGGGCGCCGTGCGCGCGCTGCTCGAGGCAACCGGCCTGCGCGAAGCCGGCACGCTGCGCGACCTCGCCGGCCACGAACGCATCACCCACGCCCGCGCCCCGGACTGACACACCGCATCCCCGATGAGCGATCCCATCCTCGCCACCTACCGCATCCGCGCCGACGCCGCCGAGGCCGCGAGCATCGCGCGCTTCATCGCCTACGAGCAGACGGTTGAACTGCCGGAGGCGCTGGTCGACGATCCGTTCCTGCTCGAACACGTGGTCGGCCACGTGCTGGCGGTCGAAGTCGCCGACGACGGCTGCTTCCATGTGCGCATCGCCTTCGAGGCGTCGCTGGCCAGCGGGCAGCTCGCGCAGTTGATCAACCTCGTGTACGGCAACGTGTCGATGTACCCGGGCATCCGCCTGCAGGCGCTGGCCCTGCCGCCGTCGGTGCTCGAGGCGTTCCGCGGTCCGGGCTTCGGCATCCAGGGGCTGCGCGACCTCACCGGCGTGCACGGCCGGCCGCTGCTGTCGACCGCGGTCAAGCCGCGTGGACTGCCGGTCGCGCGGCTCGCCGCGCTCGCGGCGGACTTCGCACGCGGAGGCGGCGACATCGTCAAGGACGACCAGAACCTCGTCGATCCGGACTTCGCGTCCTTCCGCGCGCGGGTCGGCGCGATCGCGGAGGCGGTGGCACGCGTCAATGCCGCGACCGGCGGTCGCACCCTGTACTTCCCGCACCTGTCGGCGCGCCATGCGGACCTGCACCGGTACGCGGCGTTCGTGCGCGAGGCCTGGCTGCGCGGCGTGCTGCTGTGCCCGCACGTGCTCGGCTTCGACACCGCGCGCGAGATCGCACAGGCGCATGGGCTGGTGCACATGGCGCATCCCGCGCTGTCGGGTGCGATGACCCAGGCCGGCGACAACGGCATCGAGTTCGGGCTCGCGATGGGCACCCTGCTGCGGCTCGCAGGCGCCGACATCTCGGTGTTCGTCACCCCGGGCGGGCGGTTCCGCTTCAGCGAGGCGCAGGCGATGCGGCTCGCGCAGGCCTGCACCGAGCCGCTCGGCGCGCTGGCACCGGCCTTCCCGTGCCCCGCGGGCGGCATGGACATCACGAAGATCCCGCACCTGTGCGGACGCTACGGACGCGACGCGGTGTTCCTGGTCGGTGGCGCACTGCAGGCGCACGATCCGTACTTCGCGCGTGCGACGACCGCCTATCGCGAGGCCATCGAGCGCTGCATCGTCGGCGCGCGCCCGACGTAGGAGCGCGCTTGCGCGCGACCTGCACCTCGGGCGTTGCGGCGAGATCGGGGTGCTGCGGTCGCCCGCAAGCGGGCTCCTACGACAGCCTGCACCTCGCGTAGGAGCGCGCTTGCGCGCGACCGCCATCTCGCACGTCGCGGCAAGACCGGAGCGCCGCGGTCGCCCCCAAGCGAGGCCCTGCGTCGAGGCACGCATCGCGCCTACAATGACGCCTGACCCTGCCGCCCTCGCCGCGTCCATGCTCTACGCCCAGGTCCACCTCACACTGCCGCCGTGGATCCACCAGGCGGTGGAGCCCGACCTCGTCTGCGCAGACGACGAGTCGAAGATGGCGCTGGCGATCCGCCTGTCGCGGATCAACGTGGAGCGCCACACGGGCGGCCCGTTCGGCGCGGCGATCTTCAGCGAAACCGGGCGCCTGGTCAGTGTCGGCGTCAATCGCGTCGTGCCGCTGTCGTGCTCGGTCGCGCACGCCGAGATGATGGCCTTCATGACCGCGCAGCACCGCCTGCAGCGCTTCCGGCTCGATCTGGACGATGGTCACGCCTTCACGCTCGCCACCAGCAGCCAGCCCTGCTGCCAGTGCTTCGGCGCCACCGTTTGGAGCGGCGTGCGCCGCCTGCTGATCGGGGCCCGCGCCGAGGACGTGGAGGAACTCACCGAGTTCGACGAAGGCCCGCTGCCCGCCGACTGGGTCGGCGAACTCGCCCGCCGTGGCATCGAAGTGCGCCGCGACATCCAGCGCGAAGCAGCGCGCGAGGTGCTGGCGATGTATGCGGCGATGGGGGGTGCGGCGTACTGAGCGAAGGCCGCGGATTTCACCAGCCCTGCCGGCGACGGCACATCCGGCCGCCAATCCGGTCGGCCTCACCGCCAACTGGAGCGGCGCATTGCCGCCGCGGCCGCGCAGAAAAGGAAGAAGGGGCGTCGCCGCCCCTTCTTCCAGTGCCCAATGGAACGCGCGGTCACTGGACAGTCAGCACCACCGGCGCCCGCAGCACCGGCTCGTCCACGTCGTTGCTGGACACGCACACGTTCGCGCGATACACGCCGGCAGCGAGTCCAGTCGTGTTCACGTTCAGCGTTACCGGCGTGCTGGCCCCGCTCGACGTCGTTCCACTGGAGGTCGCCGGCGCGAGCCACGGCGGGAGCGTGCAGTCCACCGCAGCATTCACCGTCATCGCGAAGCCGTCGAATGTCGACTGCGACGCGACGCTCGTCCAGGTGGTCGGACCCAGGGCTCCCGTCGGCGAGATGACCTGTCCGTTGTTGCCGGTCGGCGCGACCGTCACGAAGTTGAACCAGCGCCCGCCCGTCGAGTTGCCCGGAACGGTAGCGTACACCGACACCCAGTATCCACTGCCGGGCACGAGGGCTGGCGCGGCCGGGCACCCGGTCGCCGCAGCGAGGTCGAGAACGAGGGTCTGCAACTGCCCCGTCCCGACGACCGTGAAACCGGCGTTGTTCGGCGCGCCCAGCGTGCGGGTGCAGGAGTAAACCTCACCGCCAGCGCCAGCCTCGGGGTTGCCGGCAGGCACGCCGACCGAGTTGTAGATCTTGAACGTGATCCCGGTCGGATTGATCGCCGTGAAGCTCGCCGCGCCCAGCACGAAGCCCGGCGCAGCGATGCTCGCGACCGTAGCGTCCGTCAACGTGACGACGTCTTCCGCGGTGTATGCACCGGCCGGCGTCGGCGTCTGGCCCGCGAGGAACGACGACAGGAAGCCGTTGTTGTTCTGGCTCGACTGCGTCATCAGCGGAACCGTCTGCGTGCCGGTCGACGGGATGGTCCAGGTCAGGGGATCACCACCGGTATTGCGCACGTTCAACGTCGTCGTGCCCGTGACGTTGGTCGGCGCGGTCAGCGCGATCGACGTCGGATTGAGGTCGATCTCCTGCGGGCTACGACGCACCGCAACTGGCATCCGCAGCACCGGGCTGGAGCTCCCGGTGGGCGTCAGAACGACCTCGCCGAACGCGTAGGCTCCGGCAGCGATACCTGTGGTATCGACCGCAACGGAGATGTTGCGCTGGTCCCCGGGCGCCACGGTGAAGGTCGCAGGCGTGACCGTACCCGGCAAGCCGCTCACGCTGGCCGTCCAGGTCTCGGCCGTGGACAGCGTGCTGCGGACGCGCCGGGTGAAGGTGCACTGCGCAGTGCAGTTGCCGTTCTGGACGCTGGGCAGGTTGAGGTTCGACGGACGGCCGGTCGGCGTGGCCGGGTTGGCGTTCTGGAAGTTCAGCCCGGTCTCGTTGAGCACCAGGCCTGCGCGCTCGGCGAGCGCCACCTGGATGCGGCCACCGCCGCGATCCCACGGATCGGCGGGCGTGGTGCCGTTCTCCTTGAACACACCATCGGTCTTGCCCGTCATGACCAACGCGGACTTGATCTCGGTCGGGGCCCAGGAGGGCCTGGACTTGCGCAGCAGCGCCGCAGCGCCCGCATTGTGCGGACTCGACATCGAAGTCCCGCTCAACAGCCCGTACGCGGTCGGAGGACCGGAGACGGCGGCCAGCACCTGCACGCCGGGCGCGGTGACATCCGGCTTGAGCAGGTCGAACAGCGCCGGGCCGCGGCTGGAGAAGCCGGCCATGACGTCCGGCGTAAGGACGGTCTGCGGGGCCGGGAACGGGATCCCGGCGGTCACTTGTTCGGTGGAGTCGACATCGAACTGGCGCAGCGTCTCCCCCTGACCGCGAGTGATGCCGAACACCGGCACCGCCACCGGTGGCGTGCCGGCGGGGATCAAGCCGAGGTTCGGATTGGCGTCGTTGTTCGCGATCACCACGGCCACCGCACCGGCTGCGACGGCGTTCTGCGCCTTGACGACGAAGCCGCAGGTACCGCGCCTCACCACCGCGATCGCGTTGGCGAACGTGCCGCCGGGCAGGGCCGCGCAGGCGTCGTCGGCCACGTTGACGTTAGCCACGAAAGCGGGGCTCACGACCAGCGGGGTGGTCGGCGGGATGCTCGCCGCGAACTCGCTGCCCGCCGGGCCGACGTTGAGCACGATGTTCTGCGTGGACGGCGGCGGCGTACCCGGGCCGCTGGCGTTGAGGACGTACGCGATCGTCCCTCGGGAGTGCGTCGAGGCGCCCACGGTCGTGACCCATGGCGACGCATGGCTGGTCGTGCTTGGACCAGGGCCGGCGTTGCCGGCCGAAGCCGAGATGAAGATGCCAGCCTCGTGCGCCGCGAGCATCGCCTGCGCGATGGCATCGGACCATGGCTGGGTACCGCCGCTGATCGAGTAGTTGATGACGTCGACCACGCCATCCGCGACCGCCTGGTTGACAGCCTGCACCAACGCCGGGCCGCCGCAGGGTCCCGTATTGGTCAAGGTGTTGAACCAGCAGGTGTCGTAAGCGATGACGTTCGCCCGCGGCGCGACGCCCGACAGCGGAATCTGGTTGCCGCGGAAGGTCGCGACCACCGGGTTGCCGGCCGCGGTGCTCGACGTATGGCTGCCGTGGCCGTCGAGGTCTTCGGCGCCAGGATTCTCGAGGATGTTCGCCGCACAGGTGCCGGTGGGGCACGCGACGGGGAACGCAAAGTCGTAGGCGCCGATAAGCTTGTCGTTGCACAAGCCTGCATCCACGCCACCGGTCACGCACGTGCCGAGGGAGACGCCCGAGCCGAGCGGGTTCGTATGCACGTAGCCATCCGAGGCGGTCGCCGCATACGACGGGCTGTCGAAGTTGATGCCACCGTCGATCACACCGATCACGATGCCCTCGGCACGGTTGCCCGGCGGCAGCACCGGAGCCGTTTCACCGGGCTCGAAGTCGCTGCGCAACAGCAGGTCGCCAGCGACGCCGGGGCCGCCCCACAGGAGCGGTGCGCCGATCAGGTCGGGCCCGCGATCGCTCCGGGTCTGGTACTCGGTATAGCCTTCGACGCGCGTCACGCCAGGCATGTTGCGAATCCGCTCGACCTCGCCCGGCTGCAGGCGCACGACCATGCCGTTGAAAGCGTGCTGCAGGGTGGCGATCGGCGTCAGTTCGCGACCGAGCAAGCTGGACATGCTGGCGCGATACGACGCCTGTCGCGAGCGAAGGTGCGAGACGTAGGCGCGGCTTGCGCTGCCATTGACATCGACCCGGCCCTCGCGTCGACCTGCACGCAGGACCTCGGGCGCCGCAAGCCCGTCGACCTCGCCCTTGTACAAGGCCAGTGGCTGCTCGGCGAACTGCACGATGAACAGATCGGCGTTCAAGGCCATCGTGGTCGTGTCGCCGCTGCCGACAGTCGCCTGCTGCGCGAAACCGGCGGATTGCACCTGCGGCGCGATGGCGCCAACGCCGCATGCGAAGATGGCGGTGGCGAGCGCAGACACGCGCAAGCCGTTCCTGCCCAAGGTCGATCTCATGGACTTCCTCCCGATGGGACCGGCGACACACCCCACGCGTGCCGTCCGGCGTTTGCTCAGCCCCGATCATGTACGGCGATGCGCGCTCTGTGTCAACCGCAATCGCGCCCGGAGGGCGCAGGCTGAACGGCGCGACCGGTCGGGCCAGCCTTCGGGGAGCTCACGGGAGTGAACGAAACGTCATCAACGAGTGATGGCCGGTCGTGGCTGCTGCACTGCCGCGCCGGTTTCGAGGCCGAGTGCGCGGAGGAAGCCGTTGACGCCGCGGCGCAGCACGGGCGCGCGGGGTTCGCGCGCACCGAACGTGGGGCCGCGCTGGTCGAAATCGCGCCGGCCGACCAGCACGCGCTGCCGCCGCCGCCGCACTGGCGCAACCTGGTCTTCGCCCGCCAGTCGCTCGCGCTGCTGGCGCGTTTCGACGCGCTCGATCCGAAAGACCGCCTCGGCCCGCCGATCGACGCGCTGGCCGCCGCCGGCCTGCGCATCGCCGACTGGTGGGTGGAGGCCCCGGACAGCGAAGCCGGCGAAGACCTGCGCGGACTGGCGCGCGCGCTGGAAGCGGCCGCGCTGCCGCTGCTGCGCAAGCGCACCCTGGTCGATCCGGCGTCGTCGATGCGCGCGCACCTCGTGCTGCGCGACGGCACGCACGCCCTGCTCGCGCTGGCCGACGTGCGCCACGCCGCGCCCTGGCCGCAGGGCATCCCGCGGCTGAAGTTCCCGCGCGGCGCGCCCAGCCGCTCGACGCTGAAGCTGGACGAGGCCTTCCTCGTGCTGCTCGACGACGCCGATCGCCGCGCCCTGCTGCGCCCGGGCATGACCGCCGTCGACCTCGGCGCCTCGCCCGGCGGCTGGACGTTCCAGCTCGTCGCGCGCGGCATGCGCGTCACCGCGGTCGACAACGGCCCGATGGACGACGCCCTGATGGCCAGCGGCCAGGTCGAGCATCGCCGCGAGGACGGCTTTCGCTTCCGCCCGCGTCAGCGCGTCGACTGGGTGGTCTGCGACATGGTCGAACAACCTGCGCGCGTGGCCACGCTGATGCGCGACTGGCTGTCCGAAGGCGCCGCCCGCGCGGCGGTGTTCAACCTCAAGCTGCCGATGAAGAAGCGCTGGCTGGAGACGCAGCGCTGCATCGCGCTGCTGCGCGATTCGCTGGGCGATGCGTGGACGGTGCGCGCCAAGCAGCTCTACCACGATCGCGAGGAAGTCACGGTGGCCGTGCTGCCGGCGCGACCGGGCGGCTGAGTGTGGCGCGCGCGGGCGCGGCCGCGCGCCTCAGTCCGCGTCGCTCTCGAAGCCCGACCCGAATACGCGATCGGCGTACTCCTGCGCGCCCGCGTCGTATTCGCTGCCGCCGACCGCCGCGCGCACGCGCACCGGGCGCCGCGCGCCGTCGAGGTCCTGCTGCAACGGTGCGGCGCCGAGCAGGGCCGCGGGATCGTCCAGCGCGCCGATGGGGCAGGCGTCGATCGCGGGACTGTCGGCGCGCAGACGCACCGCGGCATCGAGGCGCGGATCGGCTGCCAGCGCGGGCACGCCGCGCGTGGCCAGGCTGGTCGCCTCGCGACTGATCACGCAGGCGCCGGACAGGGCGACCTGCGCACCGACGGGGGTCCCCAGCGTCTGCCAGCCCGGCTGGTCGACCACCACCCCGCGCAGCGCCAGCGAGGCGCCATCGAACAAGCGGAACACTTGCGGCACCGCGGACCCCGCGGCGCGCGCTTCGTTGGCGGCGAGGGTCGCCAGGCGCAGGCGCAGCACCACGCCGCCGGAGCCGATCACGAACGGCGCACCCTCAAAGCCGAACTGGTAGGCGCCGGAGTTGCCGGACGCCACCACGTTCGACCATTCGACCGCCACGCCGAACGGCGCCGCGCCGCGCGCGAACAGCACCGCCGCCGAGTCGGACCGGTTGCCGCGCACCCGCACCCGGTCCCAGGCGACCACGCTGTTGTCGAGCGCGACCAGCGCGCCTCCCGCGCCCTGCTTGATGCCGGTACCGGTGACCTCGTTGTCCTCGATCCGCACGCAGGCTTCGCGGCAGGCGCCGCTGCCCGAGGTCTCCAGCAGCGAGTCCCCCTGCACGTGCAGTCCGCCACCGCCGACCAGCGCCGTGTTGCCACGCACGTCCCAGGTCGCTGCCCGCAGTTCGACCTGCCCCGAATCGATCCACGCACCGCCGCCACTGCCGCCCGCGCGATTGCCCGCCAGGCGCAGCGGCGCGGTGGCGCGCAGCACCGTTCGTTGCAGCAGCAGGCCGCCGCCATCGCCGGCGCCGACGGCGCTGTTGGACTCGATGTCGAAACCCGCGCCGGCGACCTGCGCGGTGCTGTCGACCAGCGCCGCGCCGCCACCACCCGCCGCGCGATTGTTGGCGATGCGAACGCCGGGAACGGCCCCCATCGGCGGTGCGCCGAAGTCGCAGCCGGCGAGGTACAGCCCGCCGCCGCGACCGCTGGCGACGTTGTTGATCAGGAACAGCAGGCCGGCGCCCGCGGGCCGCAGCACCCCGCCCGCCGTGCAGTGAATGCCACCGCCATCGCCGGCGACCGCCTCGTTGGCGTTGATCACCACGCCATCGCCGAACGACACCAGCGCGCCGTTCGTCCAGCCCGCGGGCCGGCCGATCACGCGCAGGCCACCGCCGATCGGTGCGCGGTTGTTGGTGAGTTCCACCCCATCGAGACGCAGCGCCACGCGTCCGTCCACCTCGATCGCGCCGGCCGGGCCGTCGCGGAATTCGAGCTGGCGCAGTTCGACTCGGTACTCGGCGCCGGGCTCGACCACGTTGCGCAGGCGCAGCAGCGGCACCGCCGCCGTGCCGCTGATGCGCGAGGGCACCCTCGGTTGCGGCGCAGTCGCGATGCACGTGGCATAGCCACCCTCGATGCGCACCGACACGCGGTCGAGCGTGGCGCCGCCTTCGATCAGGCTGCCCGCCATCACGCGCACCTGGTGCACCACGTTCGGACCCAGCCGCGGCAGGCCCGCGACGGCACCGGCCAGCGTCGTCGACGTGCTGCCTGGCGCCGGCCCGACGCTCACCGTCTGGCTCTGCGCGTGGACCGGCGCGTTGGCCAGCGCGGCGAGCCCTGTCGCAATCAGTATCGCGGCTGCACGCAACGGCCATCGCGGCGACCGCCCGCGCCGGCGGCACGCAATGTCCGCGGCGCCGCGCATCCAAGCCCTCCGGTCACTACACGCGCATCCCGCCGTGTCAATCCCCCGATCATGCTGCTGGATCATCGTCGTCACCCTGTGGACTGGCACCGAGGACGCGCGACGCTCGACGGATTTCTCACCGGCGGCACCGGGACGGCCCGGCGCCGGCACACGGCCGTCCGACGGCCGCCGCGCGTGCCGCGCGACCGGATGCCACGACCACGTTCACCGCATGAACGGATTGAAGGAGCGGACGCAATCCAGTGCATCCACACACCGGCCCCCCACCGTCAGGACGATCCGAGTGGCGATGCCCTCGCCCGACACCTGGCACCACAGGCATACCGACCAAGGCCCGCGGCCGAGCCAGCAAGCGGCGCGCGACCGCATCGCCACCGGTCCGACCGGAGGGATCCGGCGGGTCCATGAGCCGCTATGGCGGCCCCGACCTTCCGGTTCGCCCCGCCAGCAGGGCCGATCCACGCCGCCGCGACTGGCGCCACGGCTGCATCCGGTCAGGGCCCCTGCTTATGCGCTCGTGCGCCGGCTGTGCCGGCGCCCTTGAGCCAGCACTGTCCAAGCTGGCGGGCCTTCTCCATCAGCGCGTCGACCGCACCGATCGCGCGCCAGTAGCGCTGCTCGATGCCGGTGGCCTGGGCATGCCATTCGTGCGCCGCGAGACCGAGCTTGTGCAGTACGGGTGGTTCGGTCCCCGCAATGGACCCGCGCTTGTCCGAGCGGGCCATTCGACCGGTCCAGTCGGCGAGGTCCAGGTACTCGACCAGCGTCGCGGGCAGGACGCACGCGACCGAGCCCGCAACGGGCTCCAGCGTCGCCGCGGATTCGATCGACTCCGGATGAGCCAACCGGCGCTGGACGACGTATACGGGCTGCTGGGCAGATCCGGGGCCAATCCGGCGCGGATCGGATTGAGATCGACGTAGGCCATGCAGGCCAGCACAGCGGCATCGTCGAGCAGCGCCTGACACTTGAACCGCGCTTCCCAGAAATGGCCGGTGCAGCCGTCCTCGCGATTGGCGCGCCGTGCGATCGGTTCATTGAGGAATCGCATGAACCAAGACAAGCTGCCCAGGCGCTCACGCAGGACGGCGATGCGCTCGGCATTCCCAGCCAGCGCGGCCGCCCGTGCTTCGCAAGCCGCTTCGTCGATCTCGCCGTCAACGCGCACCGGCGTGAGCCGGACCCAACGTTGGGCGACTTCGTCGGGCGACCACGCGAGTGTGGCCGACGGATCGACGTAGACGACCAAGTGCAGATGGTTGCTCATCACCGCATAGGCGTAGACGCCCACGGCAAAGACCTCCGCCAGCTCGAGCAGCCGATCCTCGACCCACTGCTTGCGGTGCTCGAAGCTGCGACCTGTCAGTGCGTCCTCGCCACACAGGAACGCACGACGGACGCAGCGCGAGATGCAGTGATAGAAGCCTGGGGCCTCGGGGTCGACCAGTTGGCTGCGGGGCGAGGTCATGGCGACAGCATCGCGTAGCGCCGACCGGTGGTCTGTCAGCCGCTGCAGCGCGGGCGTGTAGGAAAAGCGCTATTTGGTGGATGTCCTCGTTCGCCCCCTCCGTTGGGCGGCGCCCGCAGGGTCCGTGCCGGAATCGGCCCGTGGCGCTGGTAAGGGTTGGGGTGGCCGACTCTGGCGCGGCGGTCAGTTCAAGTCCGGAATTGCGCTTGCGTTCCTCGTGGCAGCCGACGATCGGAGCAGCGGCGAGGCGGACCCAGCGGGCGAGCGCCGCACCAACCGCCCACTCGACGGCAGCGCGCATGAGAAGGCCGCCGCCCGCCAGGTACAAAAGGGACTGCCGGGATGGCGATGCCCCCGGCGGACACGAGACGCACGTCTGACCGCACCGCGACGCCGTCGTGGTCCATCAGATGGCTGACGGGCAAAGCAAGCAAGAGGTCTGGCGCAGCAACAGCACCGCACCGCCGCTGGCGTGCAGCGGCTGCGCCACCACGAAGCCGGCGCGTGCCAGCGTGGCGGCAAGCTGGTGGTCCGAGTGCGTACTGCCGCCGGTGCCGTGCGACAGCACGATCAGCCTGCGGCGTGCGCCGCGTTGCTCGATTGCCGTTGCCGCGCCGCCAGCCGGAGCGGCGTCGGCCGGGCCGGCGGCCAGCAACGGCGCCAGCGGGGAGTCGGGCGCCACCGTCAGCATGAAAGGGCCGAAGGCACGCGCTTGCGCCGGCTGCAGCGTCGGATAGACCAGCGTCACCGG
>JAJTHZ010000031.1 GCA_021299185.1 Lysobacteraceae bacterium
CAGATCGCGCTGCGAAAGGTCGACGGCTGGCAGAGCCTCGCGCAGCCGCCCGCACCGCTTGATCTCGCCGCCTGACCGATCCACCATCAAGCCGCTGGCGACGCGCCTCGACGAGTTTCAACCAGATTCGCGACACGACCTGCAGCCCTGCTCCCGGCCTCAGGTGAGAAGGCCGATTGCGGCGGTACCCTGTGCACAACGCGAGTCAGCCGTGCACTCCGACTGAGAGAGACGATGCACTCCATGCGCACGGCAAGCGGTCCATCTGGCGACAGTTGCGGAGTATTCCCATCGAGTTTCGGAGTGTCAATAACTCCAACCCGGCATGGCCTCCTGCGCTCGTCAAACGGGCCGCACGCAAGCGGATCTCCGGCCCAGCAGCGACTCACGCATCAGACGGTGGCTGGCGGCAGAGCGCGCGCAGCCCGCAGCATCGGCTGGTCGGGGACATCTGCACAAGCTCCGTCGAACGGCACCACCCTCGGCGCCGAAGCTGGTGCGTTGGCCAAACTGCCGCACGCCTGAGGGCCATCGGCGTAGTGTCCGCACGGAGACCAGTTGCTGTCTCGATCGCTGGCGCCTGCGATGGAACGGCAGCCCAGGCCAAGCTCCGTCCACGTAGTCGCACCCTGAATGATCGTCGCATCAAGCACTTGCGCTTGCCATGAAACGGTGAAGCCTTGCTGGTAGGCTCCCGCGACTCGTCAATCGGGTCGTTCCTTACCGGGGGTCTGATGCTTCCTCGTCGTTCGATGGCCGCGCTGGTCGCGGCGGGTTCTCTGTTCGCTGCCACTGCCGCGTTCGCGGCGCCGTTCACGCCTGGCAACGTCGTGGTCTACCGGGTCGGCAATGGCGCCGCTGCGCTGAGCAACGCGGGCACCGTGGTCTTCCTGGACGAGTACACGACGGCCGGCACGCTGGTGCAGAGCATCGCGCTGCCGACCGCCGTGGCCGGCGGGAACCGCGAGTGCGTCGCTGCGGGCACCTCGACCTCCGAGGGCATGCTGACCCGCAGCACCGACAACCGGTTCCTGGTTGGCACGTGCTATGCGGCGGCGCCTGGCACGGCGAGCATTGCCGGCACCACGTCAGCGGCGACCAATCGGGTTGTGTTCCGCGTCGGCTCCGACGGCGTCGTCGACACCAGTACCGCGCTCACCGACTTCGCCAGTGCCGGTAACCCGCGCGGCGCGGCATCGACCAACGGCACCGACCTGTGGTTCACCGGCTCGACCGGCGGCGTGCGGTACGCGAGCTTCGGCTCAACGACCAGCACGCAGTTGTCGACCACCGTGACCAACCTACGCAACGCGTACATCGCCGGCGACCAGTTGCACGTCTCGACCTCGTCCGGCAGCGCGATCCGGATCGGCACCGTCGGGGCCGGCACGCCGACGACGGCTGGGCAGACCATCGCGCCGCTTCCGGGCCTCCCCATCAGCGCGGGCTCGCCATACGCGTTCGTCCTGCTCGACCTGACCGACGCTGTTGCCGGCAACGACACGCTATATGTCGCCGACGACACGGCCAACCAGATCCTGAAGTACGCGCTGGTCGGCGGCACCTGGACCGCGAATGGCACGGTGACCGCGGCTGCGGTCCGGGGACTTGCGGCTTCGGTCAATGCTGGCACGGTGACGCTGTTCGCCAGCAGCGCCACCGCGCTGCTCAGCCTTTCGGACGCGAGCGGCTACAACGCGACGCTCACCGGGACGCCGACGCCGATCGCCGCCGCAGGCACCAACACGGCCTTCCGGGGCATCGCCCTCGCCCCGGTCGTCGGGTCCGTGACGCCGAGCCTCTCAATCAACGATGTCTCGGTGACCGAAGGCAACACCGGCACCCGCAATGCGGTGTTCACCGTCTCGCTGTCGAGTCCGGCCGGCGTCGGCGGCGTGGGCTTCACCATCGCCACCGCCGACCAGACCGCGACGGCCACCGTCGACTACGTGCCGCAGAACCTCGCGGCACAGACCATCCCGGCCGGCCAGAGCACCTACACGTTCACGGTGCAGGTCAACGGCGACGAAGTGGTCGAGGGCAACGAAACCTTCCTCGTCGTGGTCACCAAGATCACCGGCGCGACGTCGGACCCGGACGCCAGCACGGGCGTGGGCACGATCGTGGACGACGACGCAACCAGTGCCACCTTGTCGATTGCCGACGCGACATCCGTCACCGAGGGCGACAGCGGGTCGCAGCCGCAGAGCTTCACCGTGACGCTGAGCGGCGCGCTGGCGAGCGACGTCGCCTTCACCGCGAGCACCGCCGCAGGCACCGCGACGACCGCGGACTTCGTGCCGCTGGCGAGCGCGCCTTTCACGATCCCCGGCGGCAGCCTGACCACCACTGTTCCGGTATCGGTGCTCGGCGACATCGATGACGAGAGCACCGAGAGCTACACTTTGACCATCGCGTCGTCGGACCCGCGCGTCACGCTCGGCGTCGCGACCGCCACCGGCATCATCAACGACAACGACGATGCGCCGCTGTCGATTCCCGCCATCCAGGGCGCCGGCGACGCATCGCCCCAGGCGGGCAACACGGTGATCACGGCCGGCAACATCGTGACGGCCGTGGTCTCGAACGGCTTCGTCATGCAGGCGCCGGCGCCCGGCGACGGGAATGCCGGCACCTCGGACGGCATCTTCGTATTCACCGGTAGCGCACCGCAGTACACGGGCACGACGACTCCGGTAGCCGTTGGCGACCTGGTCGCGCTGCGCGGACGCGTCGTCGAATTTGCTTCGACGAGCCAGGGTCGCACGCTCAGCGGCACGCAATTCACCAATACGACCCCGCCGCTCACGATCAACCGTATCGGCACCGGCTCGCTGGACACGTTGGCCCCACCGCTGGCGCTGGATGCCGTGATCCCCAGCCCGAGCAGCGTCGTGCCGGCGTGCCCGGCACTCGGCAGCACGTTCCCGACCGGGACCGCTGTTCGTGTGCAGAACTTCGAATGCTACGAGTACATGCGCGTCAGTGCGGCCAATGCGGTCGTCACTGCCCCGAACCTGTCGTTCGGCTCGGACCCGGTCGCTGAAGCGACGGTGTCGCTCGCTGGCGCCCGCACCTACCGTGAGCCTGGTGTTGCGTTCCCCGTCGCCGGCGAGGACGCCTCGCTGGCCGCCATCACGCCGGCCGCTCCCCCGCTGCCTGCCGGGTTCGTGTGGGACGCGAACCCGGAACTGGTGGAGTTCGACGCCGATCGACTCGGGCAGCCGAACACGTCGTTCGCGCCCGGCACGCGGCTGTCGGCGACCGGCGTGCTCGGCATCGACTTCGCGGACTACGAGATCTGGCCGTCGACGTACGCGCTGTTGGGACCGCAGCCGACGCTGTCGGTCCCAGTACCGGCGGCATCAGCCGACCAACTGACGATCGGGTCGTTGAACGTGCGTCGTCTGTACGACCTCTGCGACGACCCCTCGCGGCCAGCACCGCCGAACGGCGGGGAACCGTCACTGACGCCCACCCAGATCGCGAACACCAACGCCAAGCTCGAGAAGCTGTCGGCCTACATTCGCAACATCATGCGCGCCCCGGACGTGATCGGGCTGCAGGAGGTCGAACACCCGAGCGCTCCTGACACCGTGTGCGCAGGCGCGAGTCTCGGCGTTACTCCCGCGCTGCAACTCTTGGCGAACCGGATCGCCTTGGACGGCGGCCCGACGTATACCGTCGCCTATGGGCAGGTGCGGAACGACCCCGGCTTCATCGCGGTCGGTTTCCTGTACCGCGCTGATCGCATCGCGTCTCCAACCTTCACCCAACTCCGCGCGACCGAGCAGTTTTCGTTCGCCTATACGGACGGCAACGGTGCATCCCAGGTCTCGACCGGCAACCTGAACGATCGGCCGGCGCTGCTGCTGGAAGCCAGCAGCACGGCCGGCACCAGTCCGCTCCGGTTCGCGGTGATCGTCAACCACCTGCGCTCTCTCGGCGGGATCGACGACCTGCGCGACACCCAAGACACCGGCGACCCGATCACCGCACCGACCTTCCGCCAGGACGCCCATCGAGTCCGGCAGAAGCGACTACGCCAGGCAATCTCCCTTGCCTGCGAGGTCCAGGCGTTTCAATCGAACGCGGCGAATTCGGGCGTGCCGCTGGTGGTGATCGGCGACTTCAATGCCTTCCAGTTCTCGGACGGCTACGCCGACGTCGCCGGCATCATCCGCGGCGACACCAACCCGGCCCAGTCCGAGTACGACATCGGCTTCGGGGGGACGCCGACCTCGCCCTGCGTCGCATCGGGCGGACAGATCGTCCAGCCGGCGTTGGAGCAGGCGCTGCTGGCAGTCCCGGATGCGCAGCGCTACTCGTTCAACTTCGAGGGCAACGCGCAGGTGCTCGACCATGCCTTCCTGAACGGTGCGGCGAGCGGTCGCTTCGAGGGTTTTGCTTTCGGGCGCGGCAACGCAGATGCGCAAGCGAGCCTCGAGTTCGACGTCGCCCCGGCCAACCTGCTCTTGCGGGCATCCGACCATGACGGCTTCGTGCTGCGCATCAACCCCGGGACACGCCCCACCCAGAGTGGCTGGCTGCTGTTCCAGGACGGTTTCGAACCCTAGCCGCCTGACATCGCGAAACACGCGCGGCCCGGGCGGCAACGCTCGGGCCGCTTCTCTTCCGCCCCCGCAACCGCATGCAGCCCTCGCAGCACCCCAAGGATGAGGCCGAAAGCAGTGCGCTGGCGCGCGCCCGGGCGCAGCTTGTCTGCGATGCCGCCGAGGCTCGCGAACTCGAGCCGCCGGTCACGGCGGCTGCAGAGCTGCCGCGTGATCTGCGCACCCGCCTGCGCCGCGCGCTGCCGCTGCTGGTCCTGCTCGCCGGCGGCGCATTCCTGCTGGCGAGCGGTCTGTATCGCGAGTTGTCGCTCGATCGCCTCGCCGACCACCAGCAGTGGCTGCAGGCGCAGGCGCACGCGCATCCGTGGAGCACCATGGGCGGCCTCGCACTGGCCGCCGGCGGCGTGATCGCGACGGGTTTGCCGGGCGCACTGGCGGTGGTCGTGCTCTCGGGCGTGCTGTTCGGCACCTGGCTCGGCGGGGTGATCGGGATGGTCGGTGGCCTGCTGGGCTCAAGCCTGCTGTTCGGCGCGTCCCGTTACTGGTTCGCGGGCGGCCAGCCGCCCGCACTGCTGGCCCGCGTGCGCGACGGCTACCTGCGCAATCCGGCGAGCTACACCTTCTTCATGCGCCTGCTGCCGGTGTTCCCGCTGGGGCCGTTCAGCGTGGCGCTGGCCTGGCTCGGCTGTCGCTGGCCGCTGTTCCTGGCCGCCACCGCGATCGGCGCCTGGTTCACTGGCACGGTGAACGCGGCGGTCGGCGCGGGGCTCGCGCACGTGATCGCGAGCCGCCAGCGCATCGATATCGGGCTCTTGTCCGAGCCGCGGTTGATGCTGCCGCTGTTCCTGTTCGCGGCACTGGCGCTGGTGCCGGCCCTGCTGGGGTTGCGGCGCGGACGCCCGTGATCCGGGCGCAGGGTTGGCGTCCCGTGTGGGAGCCGCTTCAGCGGCGATTGCGCGCGACAGGGGCCCAGGTGGGTCGATCGCCGCTGAAGCGGCTCCCACCCTGCGAATGGGATGCAGCCGCAGATCGATCGCCGCTGAAGCGGCTCCCACAGATGCCGCCCTGGCCGTCTGTTGCCTGAACGCCGGTCTGCCACGCTCTGCTGCGTTGCAGTAATCTTGGGATCGCGCCCGCTCAGGGACGGGCGCCACTCCCCAAGGACCCATGGCCGCACCCCGTCCTACCGCCGCCGCGTGGGCGCGCGGGCTCGCCATCGCCGCACTGGTCGCGCTCGCCAATCTCGCGCTGTGGTCGTACACCCATCGCCCGGCGAAGGTGCCCGACTTCGTCGGCCGGGTGGACGGCTTCGCGTTCTCCGCGTTCCAGCGCTACCAGAGCCCGCTGGAGAACATCTATCCCAGCGTCGAGGAACTCGAGCGCGACATCGCGATCCTCTCGCGCTACGGGCGCAGCGTGCGCACTTACGCCTCGACCGAGTCGGTGGCGATCCCGCGCCTGGCGATGCAATACGGGCTGACCGTCACCCAGGGCGCCTGGCTCGACCGCCGGCTCGAGCACAACGACGAGGAGGTGACGGCCCTGATCGGGCTGGTGCGCGCCTTCCCGAACATCGACCGCGTGGTGGTCGGCAACGAGGCGATCCTGCGCTCCGACCTCACCGCCGAGCAGTTGATCCCGTACCTCGACCGCGCGCGCGAGGCGCTGGACGTGCCGGTGTCCACCGCCGAGCCGTGGCATGTGTGGCTGAAGTACCCCGAACTCGCCGACCACGTCGACTACATCGCCGTGCACCTGCTGCCGTACTGGGAAGGCATCCCGCGGCGGGTGGCGATCGACGACGTGATGAAGCGCTACCGCGAGTTGCAGGAGGCCTTCCCCGACAAGCCGATCGTGATCGGCGAAGTCGGCTGGCCCACCAACGGCGACCGCTTCAAGTATTCGACGCCCTCGGTGCAGGACTCAGCGCAGTTCCTGCGCCGCTTCTTCGCGCTGGCCGAGAAGGAGAACCTCGACTACTACGTCATGGAAGCCTTCGACCAGCCGTGGAAGGAGGCGGGCGAAGGCCGGGTCGGCGCCTACTGGGGCATGTTCAGCGCCGACCGCGAACTGAAGTTCGACCTCACGGGGCCGGTGCCGGAAGACCCGCTGTGGCTGGCCAAGGCGCTGCTGGCGATCGCGCTGGCGCTGGTGCCGATGCTGTGGTTCTGCCTGCGCTTCGACCACTTCCGCACCGTCGGCAAGCTGTTCTTCTGCGTGCTGCTGCAGTCTGCCGCGGCGCTGCTGGTGTGGTCGGTGGGCGTGCCGTTCGACTTCTACCTCGACCCGATCGACTGGGCGATGCTGGTGGTGCTGCTGCCCGCGCAGCTGGCCATCCTCGGCATCCTGCTGTGCAACGGCTTCGAGTTCGTGGAGGCGATCTGGACCCCGAAGTGGCGCCGCCACGCCGGCCTGCGCCACGAGCCGGCGCGCCGCGACTGGCCCTTCGTGTCGATCCACCTCGCCTGCCACAACGAGCCGCCGGAGATGGTGATCGCCACCCTCGACTCGCTGGCGGCGCTCGACTACGAGCACTTCGAGGTGCTGGTGATCGATAACAACACCGAGAAGGACGAGGTGTGGAAGCCGGTCGAGGCGCGCTGCCGCGAACTGGGGCCGCGCTTCCGCTTCTTCCACCTGCGCCCGTGGCCCGGCTTCAAGGCCGGCGCGCTGAACTTCGGGCTGGAGAAGACCGACCCGCGCGCCAAGGTGGTGGGCGTGGTGGACGCCGACTACGTGGTGGAACCGAACTGGCTGCGTGGCCTGGTCGGCCACTTCGACGATCCGAAGGTCGCCATCGTGCAGTGCCCGCAGGCGCACCGCGACTTCGAGGGCAACGCCTTCCGGCGCATGACCAACTGGGAGTACGAGGGCTTCTTCCGCATCGGCATGCACCACCGCAACGAGCGCAACGCCATCATCCAGCACGGCACGATGACGCTCATCCGCCGCGAGCCGCTGGTCGCCACCGGCCGCTGGGCCGAGTGGTGCATCACCGAGGACGCCGAACTCGGCCTGCGCCTGTTCAACGAGGGCTACGAGGCGCTGTACGTCGACGAGCCGATCGGCCGCGGCCTGACGCCGGCCGACTTCACCGCCTACAAGTCGCAGCGCTTCCGTTGGGCCTTCGGCGCGATGCAGATCCTGCGCGCGCACTGGGACTGGCTGTGGGGCCCGGGCAAGCTCGACGCCGGCCAGCGCTTCCACTTCCTGACCGGCTGGTTCTCCTGGTTCGCCGATGCGTTGCACTTGGTGTTCACCCTGCTGGCGATCGGCTGGTCGATCGGCATGCTGTACAACCCGGACGTGTTCAGCCTGCCGCTGAACCTGTTCCTGATCCCGGTGCTGGGCTTCTTCGTGTGCAAGGCGGCGTTCGGCATCATCCTGTATCGCGTGCGCGTGCCGTGCTCGTGGCGCGACACGCTGGGCGCTGCGGTGGCCAGCATGGCGCTGTCGCACGCCATCGCGCGCGGGGTGCTCAAGGGCCTGGTGTCGAAGGAGCATCCGTTCACCCGCACCGCCAAGAGCCGCCGCCTGCGCGGCCGGCCCGGCGCGTTCGCCGCGGTGCGCGAGGAGGGCCTGATGTTCGTCGCCCTGATGCTGCTGATCGTGGCGCTGGTGCAGCACATCGGCACGCAGTGGTTCGAGGGCAACCTGTGGATGACCATCCTCGCCGCGCAGTCGCTGCCCTACCTGTGCGCGCTGGTGTGCAGCGCGGTCTCCGCGTTCGCGGGCGAGCGCTCGGGGGCGAAGGGCGATCCGGTGCCGGCGCCGGCGCTCGCCGCCCGGGTCAGCAGCGAGCCCACCGCGCGCGCGGCGTGAGCGACCTCGAGCCTGTTGCCTGAGGCTTTCGGGAGCACGCGTCGCCCACAACCGCATCGTGCCAGGAATCCGCGTGCCGCGGTCGCCCGCAAGCGGGCTCCTACATGCACTGGCAGCGATCGCGTTCCTGCGTGTGGGAGCCGCTTCAGCGGCGATTTCCCCTGCGACAGCCACCGGCAGGAGCGTCGCCGCTGAAGCGGCTCCCACACCGGGCCTTCCTCGGGGCGGCCCTCAGGTGGGCATCGGCTTGCCCTGTTCGGCCAGCGTGAGCGCGACCTTGTCGCGCAGGTAGACCGGCTGCGCGTCCAGCGCATCGACACCGAGGCCGGCGGCGAGATCGCGCGCGGCGAGGCGCGCGAGGTCGGCCGCGCGCGGCAGGGCATCGGGCGCCACCTGCGCCAGCGCGCTGCCGAAGCGCGCGCCCAGCGCGCCGCCGTGCGCGCCGAAGCCGGTGCCGACCCCGGCGAAGCGCGCGGCAGGCGCCGCCACGTCCTGCGGCGCCGACACCGACTCGGCGCCGCGCGGCACCACGAGGCCGTCCGCGGCGATGTCGAATGCACCCGCGTAGACCTCGCCCATCCGCGCATCGACCAGCGCCAGCACCGGCAGGCCGTGGCCGGCGCCGCCCTGCGCCAGCACCGCCAGCGTCGACACCGGCACCACCGGACGGTCGAGGGCCAGCGCCAGGCCCTGTGCGATCGCGATCGCGAGCCGGATGCCGGTGAAGGCCCCCGGCCCGCGCCCGACCGCGATCGCATCCAGTTGCCGCTTGCCGACTCCCGCCTCGGCCAGCAGCGCGTCGGCCATCGGCAGCACGAGTTCGGCGTGGCGGCGCGGCGCGAGCTCGAAGCGCTCGCCGACCGCGCCGTCGACCCACAGGGCAACGGTGCAGGCCTCGGTGGCGGTTTCGATCGCGAGCAGGCGCATCGCGCGATTGTCGCACTCCCCGGCCGCTCACGCCGCGGCCGGCGTCGGCGGCGGCGCCGGCCGTGGCTGGTACCAGTCGATGCGGCGGGTCAGCCACAGGCTCGCGGCGACCATCGCCAGCAGGCCCAGGGCGCCGATCAGCAGCGCGAAGTCCTCGCTGCGCACCATCAGGAACAGGAATCCGTACAGCACCGCCAGCCAGGCGCCCAGCGCGAGTCCGCGCCGCACGCCGCCGAGCGCCGCGCTGCCCCAGGCGCCGAGGATCGCGGTCAGCGCGCTGCCGGCCACCAGGTAGGCAACACCGAAGCCGAGGTGCTCGGCCAGCGCCAGCAGCAGCACGTAGAACACGGCCAGCGCGAGCCCGACCAGCAGGTACTGCACCGGGTGCACGCGCAGGCGGCCGGTCAGTTCGGCGAGCAGGAACACGCCGAAGGTCAGGGCCACGAACAGCAGGCCGTATTTGAGGCTGCGCTCGCTGAGGCGGTACACGCCGAGGGGCTCGTACAGTTCCACGCCGAAGCGCGCCGCTTCCAGTGCGCCCGGCGCCGGCGCTTCGCCGGTCCAGCGCAGCGGCAAGTCGCGGTTGACCGCGAGCACCGTCCACTGCGCGGAGAAGCCATCCTCACTGACCTCACGCTCGCGGGGCAGGAAGGCACCGGCAAAGCTGGGCGCGGGCCAGGCGCCGCGGATCGCGACCTCGGTCTCGTCGGCCAGCGGCCAGGCGGACAACTCGCGCGTGCCGGACAGGGCGAACGCGAGTTCGAACCCGATTCGCTCGCGCGCCAGCAGGTCGGGCGGCAGCTCGACGCCCAGCGCCTCGATGCCGAACGCCGGCGCACCGAGGCTACGCAGCGGCAACTGTCGGCCGTCGATGTGCAGGCGCGGCACGCTGCGCACGCCGCGCAGGTCGGCCACCGGCAGCACCAGGCGCAGGCGCTCGATGCCGCCGGCCAGCGCGGCGCGCGCGCGGTCTTCGGGCGCGACCACGAACTCGCCGCGCAGCAGCACGTCCGCCGTGTAGACCGGGACCTCGAAGATCCCGCGCACGCGACGCTCCACGCCGAGCGTGGCGTCGATGGTGGTCCGGGTCGGTGCCTGGCCGTGCGCGTCGACCACTTCGACCGGCTCCTTGTCGCGCAGCACCGTGCGCCGCTGGCGCCATTCCAGCACCGGCGGCGCGAGCACCTGCGCGCGGCCCTGGCTGCGTGCGATCCCTTCCTCGGCCTCGGCCAGCCGGCCGGCACGCTCCTGCACCAGGTCGCCGACCAGGCCGAGCGGGATGGCAAACAGCAGGCACAGCACGGCGATGCCGAGCAGCTTCAGGGTCGACGACTGGATCAAGGGCGGCATGGGATGGCTCCTGGACGGGAAGTCCAGAGCCTGGGGCGCCGCGCGGGCGCGGCGCGGGCGCGCTGCGGCCGCGGATCGGGCGGATCGAGGGCAAGGCGAGCGCGTCGTAGACCCCATGCGTCAGGGCCCGGGAGAAGCCGCGAAAGGGTGGTGTTCCCTGTGGGAGCCGCTTCAGCGGCGACAGCGGCGGGGGGAATCGCTGCAGTCGCCGCTGAAGCGGCTCCCACGGAACGCGCTGCGGCGGTTAAGGCTCACGCGTCGTGCAACAACGCCGGCGCCATCACCAGCGTGTCCCCGCGACGATTGCGCTCAAGGCACCTTGCACCAATGCGCATCGACGGCTGCTCAGTGCGCCCCGAAGAAGGCCTCGACCTCGGCCAGATCGCGCGTGATCGGCATCGTCGGCAGACAGGCGAGGAACAGCCGGCCGTAGTTCGACCCCAGCAGGCGCGGGTCGCACAGCATCAGCACGCCGCGGTCGTCGACGTCGCGGATCAAGCGCCCCGCGCCCTGCTTGAGCGCGATTGCGGCCGCCGGGATCTGCACCTCGGCGAACGGATTGCCGCCTCCTTCGCGGATCGCTGACAGGCGCGCCTCCAGCACCGGGTCGTCGGGGGCCGCGAACGGCAGCTTGTCGATCACCACCACGCTGAGCGCGTCGCCGCGCACGTCGACGCCTTCCCAGAACGAGGCCGCGCCCAGCAGCACGCCGTTGCCGCTGGCGCGGAACTCGTCGAGCAGGGTCGCGCGCGGCCGCGTGCCCTGCACGAACAGCTGGAACGGGAGGTCGACCAGCAGTTCGGCCGCGCGCTTGAGCGCGCGGTGCGAGGTGAACAGCAGGAAGGCGCGCCCGCGCGAGGCGGCCAGCACCGGGCGCACGGCGGCGACCACGCGGTCGGTGTAGTCGGACGCCTTCGGGTCGGGCAGCCCGCGCGGCAGGTAGCACAGCGCGTGGCGCTCGTAGTCGAACGGGCTCGGCAGCGACAGCGTGTGCGGATGCTCGAGGCCCATCTGCTGCGTGAAGTGCTCGAAGCGCCCGGCCACCGACAGGGTGGCGGAGGTGAAGATCCACGCCGCGCGCGACTGCTCGCGGAAGTCCTTCAGCGGCCCGGCGACGTCGAGCGGCGTGGCCGACAGCACGAAGCCGCGCTCGCTGGCCTCGTACCAGTGCACCCAGCCGGGCTCCGGCGCCTTGCACAGGCGTTCCAGCCGGACCTCGAGGTCGACCGCGCGCGCCGCGCACGCCGACAGGCCTTCGCTGCGCTCGGCCATCCCGCCCAGCACTTCGGACAGCTTGGCCAGCGCGGCGCGCAGCACGCCGAGCCAGCGCGCCACGTCCTCGCCTTCGCGCACCTTGTCCCACGCGCCGCGCCGGGGCAGTCGCTCCATCGCCAGCCTGAGGTCCTTGACGCCGCGCTCGACGTTGCGTCCGAGTTCCTCCAGCGCGGCCTTGGCGCCGCTGGCGGTGGCGGCCTCGCGCAGCGCATCGGCCTCCATTTCCGACAGTTGCCGCCCGGACACCGACTGGCTGAAGAACTGCCCGGCGAGTTCGGGGATCTGGTGCGCCTCGTCGAGCACGAAGGCGTGCGCGCCGGGCAGGATCTCGCCGAAACCTTCGCGCTTGATCGCGAGGTCGGCGAACAGCAGGTGGTGGTTGACCACCACCACGTCGGCCTCCTGCGCGGCGCGGCGCGCGCGCACCACGAAGCAGTCGTCGAAGAACGGGCATTCGGCGCCGAGGCAGTTCTCCGCGGTCGAGGTGACCCGCGGCCACAGGCCCGCATCCTCGGGCACGCCCTCGACCTCGCCGATGTCGCCGCTGGCGGTGCGCGCGGCCCAGGCGCGCACGCGCGAGAGCAGCGCGACGTCGGCGCGGTTGGGCAGGGTGCCTTCCTTCACGGTCTGGTCCATGCGGTACCAGCACAGGTAGTTGGCGCGTCCCTTCAGCAGCGCCGTCTTCAGGCGCGCGCCGAGCACCTCGCGCACCCGCGGCAGGTCGCGATGGAACAACTGGTCCTGCAGGGTCTTGGTGCCGGTGGACACGATCACGCGCTTGCCCGAGAGCAGCGCGGGCACCAGGTAGGCGAAGGTCTTGCCGGTGCCGGTGCCGGCCTCGACCACCAGCTCGCCGCCTTCGGCGATCGCGCGCTCGACCGCGTCGGCCATCTCCTGCTGCACGGCGCGCGGCGCGAAGCCCTCGACCTCGCGCGCGAACGGCCCGTCGGGCCCCAGCGCGCCGGCGGCCTCGCCGGACGGCGCGCTGCTCATGGTGCGTCGCCCGGCGGCGCCGCACGCCGGCGCGCGAGGGCGGCCTGCAACGCGGCCTGCAGCGCATCGGGTCCGGCAGGCTTGCGCACGAAGGCGTCGAAGCCGGCTTCGCGGCACTGCGCCTCGATCCCGGCGCTGGCGTTGGCGGTGACCGCGACCAGCGGCAGCAGGGCCGCGTCGCCCGGCCGCTTGCGCACCATGCGCGCCAGCCGCAGCCCGTCCACACCGGGCAGGTCGAGGTCGAACAGTGCGGCGTCGAAGCGATGTTCGCCGAGCAGTCGCAGCGCATCGAGCCCGTTGGCGCCGGCCTGCACGCGGTGCCCGGCCACGCCGAGCAGGCCGACCATCACCTCGCGCACGGTGGCATCGTCCTCGACCACCAACAACGCGAGGCTGCCGGCGACGCCTGCACTCGCATCCGCGGGCGTCGCGGCCTCGGCGCCAGTGGCCGCATCGGGCGCAGCGACCGGCGGCAGCGCGAGGCGCACGCGGAAGGTCGAACCCGCGCCCGGCGCGGTCTCGACCTCGATCCGGCCGCCCATCAGTTCCACCAGACGGCGGCTGATCGACAGCCCGAGGCCGCTGCTGCCGCGCCGGCGCGGCGCCGCGCCCTGCTCGTAGCGCGAGAACAGCCGGGCGACGGTTTCGCTGCCCATCCCCGGCCCGGTGTCGCGCACAGCGATCACGAGGCCATCCGCCTGCGCGGGATCCGCCGCGAGGTCGACGTCGACCCGCCCCCGCACGGTGAACTTCAGCGCGTTCTGGACCAGGTTGAACAGGACCTCCTGCAGTCGCGTGGCGTCGACCGCCACGTGGCGCGGCGCATCGGCGGCGATCCGCGAGGCGAGTTCCAGCCCGCGCTCGTCGGCCAGCGGGCGCAGCAGGGCGACCACTTCGTCGACCAGCGCCCACAGGTCGGCCGGCGCGGGCTCGAGCACGAAGCGCCCGGCCTCGATCCGCGACAGGTCGAGCAGGTCGTCGACGAGTTTCATCAGGTGCTCGCCGGAACGGCGCACGGTCTGCGCGTACTCGCGCTGGCGCGGGTCGAGACCGGATCGCAGCAGCAGTTCGGTCATGCCGAGCAGGCCGGTCATCGGAGTGCGGATCTCGTGGCCGACGTCGGCCAGGAATTCGGTCTTGGCCTGGCTCTGCCGCTCCGCCGCGAGGCGGCGCTCCTCGGCGAGCGCGAGCGCGTAGCTGCGCTCGACGCGCGCGCGCCAGGCGCGGAATCCGAGCCAGCCGGCGAGCGCGACGGCCAGCGCGTAGAGCGCGAACGCCCACGGCGTGCGCCAGGGCGGCGCGGCGACCTCGATCTCCAGCGCCTGCGGCGCCGGCGCCCACACGCCGCTCGGGTTGGCGGCCTGCGCCTCGAGGCGGTAGCGGCCGGGCGGCAGTTGCGATACCTCGCGTTCGCCACGGTTGCCGTTCTCGACCCAGTCCGCGTCGAAGCCCTGCAGGCGGAAGCGGTAGCGGTTCGCGGCGGGGTCGGCCAGCGACAGCGCGCGCACGCTGATGCGCAGGTCGCGGTCGGTGTGCGACATCCGCACCGGCTGCGCGGGATCGAGCGCGATCCGGCTGCCGCCGCGGATCAGCGACACGCCGGACAGCACGACCGACGGCGGCACCTCGTTCTCCCGCACGCCCATCGGATCGAACGCGACCACGCCCATCGCGCTGGCCACGAACAGCGTGCCGTCGGCGGCGCGCGCCACCGCACGCTCGCCGAAATCGGTGGCCGGCAGCCCGTCCGCCCGGCCGATGCGGCGTACGCTGCGCGTCGCCGGATCGATCCGCCACACGCCGGTCGGCGCGAGCACCCACAGCCGGCCGGCGCGGTCGATCTCGAGTCCACCGCCGCGCACCGCGGGCAAGCCGTCGGCCGGACCGATGCGGGTGGTCTCGCGCAGGGCGTCGCCATCGCGCTCGAGGCGCAGGAGGCCGTCGGGCGCGTGCAGCCACAGCCCGCCTTCGGCGTCGAAGGCGAAGGCTTCGATGCGGCCCGACGGCGCACCGGCCAGCGCCCGCCACGCGTCGGCAGCGCGATCGAAACGCGCAACGCCGGGCGTGCCGACCACCCACGGCGCGCCGTCGGGGCCGAACGCGAGCTGCTCGACTTCGTGGTGCGTGTCGGCATCCGTCCACGGCACGATGCGCTGCGGCCCGTCGGCGCCGGGTGCGAATCGTTCCAGCGCGGCACCCGCGACCGACAACCACACACTGCCGTCGCTGTCCTCCAGCAGCAGGTCGGCGAGTCCCGAGGCGATGCCGCCGCGCTGGCCGCCGCGCCAATTGCGCAACGCGCCGCTGCGCGGATCGAAGCGCGACACGCCGCCGCCATGCGCGAGCCAATAGGTGCCGTCGCGCGCGCACAGCAGCCCCAGGATCTGCCGCGGTGCGCCGGTGGACGGCCACGGCAGGTCGACGTACACGTCGGCGCCGGTGCGGGTGTCGAAGCGCGACAGGCCGCCGTCGGCACCGTTGGACAGCAGGTCGCCGTCGGGGCACAGCGCGACCGCGCTGGCGCGCTCCTCGTCCAGCAGCACGCCCTCGCGCGGCGAAGGTCGCAGCAGGGTGAAGTTGTCCCAGCGCGGCTTGACGTGGACCAGCCCGCCCTCGCGGGCCGGGAACCACAAGCCGCCCTCGCGATCACGCAGGCCGCCGACGAAGTAGTTCGACGGCAGCGTGTGCGGTCGTCCGGGCTGGCGGCGGAACACCGCGAATTCGCCCGGATCCTGTTCGAGCACCAGCGCGTTCCGCGTGGGATACCAGCGGCGTCCGGCGTCGTCCTCGATCACGGCCTCGATCACCGCCTTGTCGGGCAGCTCGACCGGGCGCACGGTGCCGTCGCCGTCGACGCGCACCAGGCCGTCGCGCAGGCCGACCCACATCGCGCCGTCGCCGGCATCGTGCAGCGCGGTCACCATCTGGCCGGGCAGGAACTGCCGCGCCGGACCATCCCCGGCCGGTGCGGCGTCGAGGTCGAGCACGCTCAGGCCGGCATTGGTGCCGACCCACAGCCGCCCGCCGGCATCGGTCCGCAGGTCGATGATGATGTCGCCGGCGATCGAAGACGGATCGCCCTCGCGGTGGCGCACCACACCGACCACGCCACGCGCGGGGTCCACGCGGTTGAGCCCGCCGGCGAAGGTGCCGGCCCACAGCGCGCCGTCCGGCGCCTGCGCGATCGCCCACACGTCGGTGCCGGACAGTCCGTCACCGCCTTCGCCGCCGCGCCAGCTGCGCACCTTGCCGGTTGCCGGGTCGAGCAGCGACAGCCCGCCGTCCACGGTCCCGAGCCAGATCCGATCCTCGCGGTCGACGAACACGGTCTGCACGTCGTTGGCCGGCAGCGAGGCCGGGTCGGACGGATCGCGTCGCCACACGGTGAAATCGACGCCGTCGTAGCGGGCGAGACCTTCGGCACTTGCGATCCAGAGGAAGCCGCGGCGATCCTCCACCACCTCGTAGATCCGCGTGGTCGGCAGACCCTCGGCCACCCCGAACGTCTCGAACAGCGGGGTCGGCGGCAGCGCCACGACGTCGGACGCGAAGCACAGCCCCGCCACCACGCCCCAGCCCCATCCTTTTCGCATCGATGATCCCCGCCCTGCCCGTCCCGTGCACCGCTGGTGAGGATAACCGGTCCACCGGCCGCGCAAGCGCAGGTTGCAGGCCTGCACGCACCGCCTGCACGCCACGCGCGGCACACTCTGGCGCCATGAGCCGTCGCCCTGCCCTCGCCGCATTCGCCACCGGCCTGCTGCTGCTGGCCACCTGCGTCGCCGCCAGCGCCGCGCCGTCCCGCTGGCGGCTGGACCCGGTGCACTGCCAGGTGCTGTTCTTCGCCGACCACCTCGGCTTCTCGCGCCAGATGGGCCGCTTCACCGGCGTCTCCGGCCACCTCGAACTGGACCCGGACGACTGGACCACCGGCCGCGTCGAAGCCGAGATCGCGATCGACTCGCTGTGGCTGGGCGACGCCGGCTGGGAAAAGAAGATGCGCTCCGACGATTTCTTCGACGCCGGGCGCTTCCCGACCGCGCGCTTCGTGGGCGAGCGCATCGAGCCGACCGGCGAGGCCACCGCCCGCCTGCACGGCACCCTGACCCTGCGCGGCGTGTCGAAGCCGGTGGTGCTGGACCTGCGCCGCAACCGCATCGGCCGCAACACCTTCAACCTCAAGCAGACCGCGGGCTTCTCGGCGCGCACCACGCTGAGCCGCAAGGCCTTCGGCATCAGCCGCCTGCCGGCGGCGATCGCCGACGAGGTCGAGGTCGTGCTCGAGATCGAAGCCATCAAGGAGTAAGTCCGCATGGCGCTGCGCAACGACCAATGGGACTGGGGCGGCGCGATGCGCCTGCTGCACTGGGCGATCGCGCTCGGCGTGATCGGCCTGCTGGCGGTCGGCTGGTGGATGGGCGACCTGCCGAACGGCCCGCGCAAGATCGAGATCTACAAGCTGCACAAGTCGGTCGGCCTCACCGTGCTGGCGCTGATGACGCTGCGCATCGCGCTGCGCCTCGCCCACCGCCGTCGCCCCACACCGCCGGCGATGCCGGCCTGGCAGCAGCGCGCGGCGGACGCGAGCCACCTCGCGATGTACCTGCTGCTGCTGGCGATGCCGCTGTCGGGCTGGCTGTACAACTCGGCGTCCAACTTCCCGCTGAAGTGGTTCGAGCTGTTCCGCGTGCCGGCGCTGTCCGGGCGCGACGAGACCCTCAAGGCGATCAGCGGCGCGGTGCACGAATACGCCGCGATCGCGCTCGCGGCGCTGGTCTGCCTGCACGTGGCCGCCGCGCTCAAGCACCACTTCGTCGACCGCGACGGCGTGCTGCGCTCGATGCTGCCCTTCGCCAGCGCACGCCCCGCCGACCCCAGCCCGCGCACGCCGGACCCGCCCGCGCCCGCAACGCCCCAGGAGCCCTCGCCATGATCCGCACCGCCCTCGCCATCGCCCTGTTCGCCGCTGCCGGCGCGCCCCGCGCCGCCGACTGGTCGATGGTCGCCGACGGCAGTTCGCTGGCGTTCGCCAGCAGCTACGACGGCGAGGCCTTCAATGGCCGCTTCCAGCGCTTCACGCCGGCGATCACGATCGACCCCGCGAACCCCGCGGCGACCCGCATCGAGGTCTCGATCGACGTCGCCAGCGTGGGCACCGACAACGAGGAGCGCGACGGCACCCTGGCCACGCCGGAATTCTTCTGGACCGGCAAGTTCCCCAACGCGACGTTCCGCACCACCGCCTGCAAGGCGGGCGCCACCGCCGGTGCGATCGACTGCGAGGCCTCGCTCACGATCCGCGACCGCACGGCGGCGATGCCGTTCAACCTGCGCTTCGAGGCGGCGGGCGATCGCGCGACGCTGAAGGCCGCGGCCAAGGTCGATCGCATCGCCTTCGACATCGGCACCGGCGAGTGGGCCGACACCGACCTGATCCCGCAGTTCGTCGACGTGACCGTGGACCTGGTGCTGGCGCGCAAATAGGCCTGCACCGGGCAGACGGATCGCGCCGCACGCGGCGCTCCCGCCTTGCCCGCGGCGTCGCTCCGCCGCGGTGCCACGACCCTGCCGCAGTATCGAGGGAGCGGCGCGCGCGCCGCGATTCCCCCACCCCGCCTCAGCCCCGGGGACCTGCAACGAACGCGCGCACGCCCCAGGCATCGAACGGCCAGTCGAGTTCACGCCCGCTGGCCGGCTCGTGCAGCACCGGCACCCGCCAGCCGTAGCGCTCGGCGAGCTCGCCGGTCCAGCCGATCTCCACCGCGACGTAGTCCGCCACGCCGGCGCCTTGCAGGGCGGCCTCCGCGAGGTCGCACAGCGAACAGGACTCGCGTCGATAGAGGTGCAGGGCCATGGACCGGCCTGTGGGAGCGGCGGGCCGGCAAGCCTACGCAAGCGAGGCACGGCCTGCCAGCCCGGCGCGGCCGGCGGCAGCGCGCCGGACGGCGGCGTTCCGACGCGCGAGGTGGCGGACTTCCGGCATGCCCTTTGCCTGCCACCGGTCCATCGGGCCCCGCCCGGTGGAGCCTTCGATGTCGTCCGCTGTCGCCCCGCGCCCGAGTCCGCCGCACGCCGATGCCGCTGCCGCCGTTTCGTCGGCGGCCGTGCAGCAAGCGCTTGCGCGCGGCGACCTCGCCGCCGCGATGGCGGCCGCGGCCGCGCAGGTCGCCGCATCACCCGACGATGGCGCGGTCTGGAAAGTGCTCGGCGCGCTGCAGTGGGTGCTGGTTTCGCCGGCGGCGGCGCTGCCCGCGCTGGCCACCGCCGCGCAGCATCTGCCCGACGACGCCGAAGCGCACAGCAACCTCGCCGCGGCGGCCGTCGCGGTCGGCGATGCCGCGGCGGGCGAAGCGGCCGCGCGGCGCGCGCTCGCGCTCGATCCCGCGCACGCGGTTGCCTGGGACAATCTCGGCGTCGCACTGGCGGCGCTGCACCGGCATGAAGAGGCCGAGACGGCGTACCGCGAGGCCCTCGCGCGCGCGCCGCAGCGCGCCGCCACCTGGCACCACCTCGCCCTGCTCCTGCGCGACCTGCAGCGCGGCGACGAGGCCCGCGCCGCGACCCGTGCCGCGATCGAACGCGACCCGAACCACCCGGAGTACCCGAGCCTGCTCGGCGCGCTGCTGGCCGCCGACGGCGAGCACGCCGAGGCCGAGACCTGGTGCCGCCGCGCAGTCGAATCCGCGCCCGAGGCGAGCGGCCCGCGCAGCACCCTGCTGCTGCTGCTGCAGCACCACGGCACGCTGTCACCGAAGAAGCTGTTCGAGGCGCATCGCGAGTTCGGCCTGCGCCTCGAACGCGCGCTCGGCCCGGTCGCGCCGCCGCAGCGCCCGCGCGACCCCGAGCGTCCGCTGCGCCTGGGCTTCGTGTCCGGCGATTTCCGCCGCCACGCGGCCGCGCACTTCATCGAGCCGGTGTGGCGCGAAATCGACCGCGCCCGCTTCCACCTTCACGCCTACTCGGTGGCACCGGCCGCCGACGAGGTGACGTCGCGCCTGCAGGGACTGGTCGACGCATGGACCCCGGCCGCGGGCTGGTCCGACGACGCGCTGGCCGCCGCGATCCGCGACGACGGGATCGACATCCTGTTCGACCTGTCCGGCCACACCGCGCACCACCGCCTGGCGGTGTTCGCGCGCCGCCCGGCGCCGCTGCAGGTGAGCTGGATCGGCTATCCCGGCACCACCGGCCTGCGCGCGATGGACTACTACTTCGTCGACCGCGGCTTCGCACCTCCGGGGAAACTCGATGCGCAGTTCACCGAGCGCCTGGTGCACCTGCCGACCGTGTCGGTGTTCCGGCCCGATCCCGCGTCGCCGCCGGTCGGCCCCTTGCCCGCCCTCGCACGCGGCCACGCCACTTTCGGCAGCTTCAACCGCTCGGCCAAGATCACCGCGGCGACCCTCGATGCCTGGTCCTCGGTGCTCGCCGCGGTGCCGGGCGCGCGGCTGCGGATCGGCGCGATCGACCCGTCGCAGGGCGACCGCCTGCGCGAGCGCCTCGCCTCGCACGCCATCGACACGGCGCGCGTCGACCTGCTGCCGCGTACCGACCTCGCCGCCTACCTCGCGGCCCACCACGAGGTCGACCTGCTGCTCGACACCTTCCCCTACACCGGCGGCACCACCACCGCCCACGGCCTGTGGATGGGCGTGCCCACGCTGACCTTCGAGGGCGCGACGCTGGCCTCGCGCTCCAGCGCGGCGATCCTGCGCCATGCCGGCCTGCCGCAGTTCATCGCCGCCGACGCCGCAGCACTGGCGCCGCTGGCGGCGCAATGGATCGAGCGCATCGACACGCTCGCCGCGCTGCGCGCCGGGCTGCGCGAGCAGCTCGCCACCGCCCCGCAGCGCGATGCCCGTCGCGTGGTCGAAGGCCTGGAGGACGCGCTGCGCGCCATGTGGCGCCGGCACTGCAGCGGCAAGCCGCCAGCGCCGTTCCGCGTCGCGCCGCGCGCGATCGAACCCTCGGATGCCGCCGCATGATCCTCGAGACCCATCTCCCGCACGACCCGCCGGCCGAGTGCGCGCCACCGGCCGTGCGCAAGCGCATCCGCGGCCGCGCCGACCTCGCCGTGCACGGCGCGCCGCCGGCCTTCGCCGAGCCGCTGCACGTCGGCCGGCCCAACATCGGCAACCGCGAGCGCTTCCTCGGACTCGCCAACGAGCTGCTCGACCGGCGCTGGCTGACCAACAACGGGCCGCTGGTGCAGGAACTCGAGCGCCGCCTCGCCGCCCACCTGGGCGTGCGCCACGTGGTGGCCATGTGCAACGGCACCGTCGCGCTGGAGATCGCGATCCGCGCGCTCGGCCTGCGCGGCGAGGTGATCCTGCCCTCCTACACCTTCGTCGCCACCGCGCAGGCGCTGCAATGGCAGGAGATCACGCCGGTGTTCGCCGACATCGACCCCGCCACCCACAACCTCGACCCGGCCGCGGTCGAGCGCATGATCACGCCGCGCACCACCGGCATCATCGGCGTGCACCTGTGGGGTCGCGCAGCGCCCATCGACGAACTGGCCGAGATCGCGCGCCGCCACCAGCTGGCGCTGATGTTCGACGCCGCGCACGCCTTCGGCGCGACCTACCGCGGCCGGCGAGTCGGCGCCTTCGGCCGCGCCGAGGTGTTCTCCTTCCACGCGACCAAGTTCTTCAACACCTTCGAGGGTGGCGCGGTCACCACCAACGAGGACGACCTCGCGCGCGCCATGCGCTACATGCGCAACTTCGGCTTCGAGGACTTCGACCGCGTGGTCCACCCCGGCACCAACGGCAAGATGCCGGAAATCTGCGCCGCGATGGGCCTGACCAACCTCGACGTGCTGCCGGCCGTGGTCGAGGCCAACCGCGCCCACCACCAGCGCTACACCGACGCCCTGTCGGCGATCCCCGGCCTGCGGGTTCTGCCCTACGACGCGGCCGAAGCGAGCAACTTCCAGTACGTCGTGGCCGAACTCGACCGCGACTTCCCGGTGCCGCGCGATGCGATCGTCGCCGCCCTGCACGCCGAGGGCATCCTGGCGCGCAAGTACTTCTGGCCCGGCTGCCACAACATGCAGCCGTTCCGCTCGCTCTACCCGCACGCCGGGCTGCTGCTGCCGCACACCACCGACGTCGCCGCGCGGGTGATCGTCCTTCCCACCGGCCCCACCCTGCCGGTGGACGCCATCGACACCGTGGCCGACGTGATCCGCGCCCTGCGGGAGGCGGCGCCGTGATCGTCGCGTTGATGCAGCCGTACTTCTTCCCCTACCTCGGCTACTACGGCCTGCTCGCGGCCGCCGACGTGTTCGTCGCCTACGACAACGTGCAGTTCGAGAAGCACGGCTGGGTGAACCGCAACCGCATCCTGCGCGACGGCGCCCCCGAGTGGTGGACCGCGCCGGTGGCGTCCGCGCCGCTGGCTTCGACCATCGCCGAGCGCCAGTACCACGACTGGCCGCGGCAGCGCGCGCGGCTGCTCGACCGGCTGCGCGACCGCTACCGGCACGCCCCGCGGCGCGACGACGCGCTCGACCTCGGCGCGGTGGCGATGGATCCGGCCGCCGAGGGCGTCGCGGACGCGAACCTGCACGGGCTGCGCAGCGTCGCCACCACGCTCGGGCTGCGCGCCCGCATCGTGCGCGCCTCCGAGGTGCCGCACGACACCCGCCTGCGCGGCCAGGAGCGCGTGCTCGCGATCTGCGCCGCGCTCGGCGCCGACACCTACGTGAACGCGATCGGCGGCACCTCGCTGTACGATCACGCGGCCTTCGCCGCGCGTGGCATCGAACTGCGCTTCCTGCGCGCGCGCCCGGAACACTACGCGCAGGACGGCGGCGGCTTCGTGCCCAACCTGTCGATCCTCGACGCCCTGATGTTCCTGCCGGTCGACGAAGTCGCCCGCCGCGTCGCGCAGTTCGACCTGGTCACCGGCCACGCATGACGGCCGTGCGCGCCCTCGGTGGCTACTTCGGCCTGGAGCCCGGCGCCGGCCGCGGCCTGCCGTGGCGCGGCGACGCGCGCGCCGTGCAGAGCGGCCGCATGGCCCTGCGCCTCGCGCTCGACGCCTGGCCACGCGCGACCCTGTGGCTGCCGGCCTGGTACTGCCCGCCGGCGCGCGCCGCGCTCGCCGCCAGCGGCTGGCGGCTGCGCGAGTACGCGCTGGCCGAGGACCTCGGTCCGGACGCCGCGGTGCAGCCGGACGACGGCGACCGCGTCCTGCTGGTGGACTGGTTCGGCCTGTGTGGCGCCACGGTGCGCCGCGCCTGCCGCCACTTCGGCGCGCAACGCGTGCTGGTCGATGCCGCGATGTCGCTGTGGTTCGAACCCGAGCCCGGCGTGCCCACCGCGACTTCGCCGCGCAAGTTCGTCGGCGTGCCCGACGGCGGCTGGCTGCGCCATCCGCCGGCGACCGCGGCACCGGCACCGCCGCGCGAGGAACCCAGCATCGCGCGCTGCGCCCACCTGCTGCACCGCGCGGCGGGCGACGTCGCCGGCGGCCGCGCGCACTTCGCCGCCGCCGAGGCGTCGATCAGCGCGGAATCCGCGCCGACGACGATGTCGGCGCTCACCACCCGGCTGCTCGCCGGGATCGACTTCGACGCCGTGGCGCGGGCCCGGCGGCGCAACTACCGCCGCCTCGCAGACGGCCTGGTCGCGCTCGGCCACGCCCCGCCGGACCTGCCCGACGACGCCGTGCCGCTGTGCCTGCCCCTGCCCGCGCCGGATGCGGGAGTCCTGCACCGCCGGCTCGCCGCGCACGGCATCTACTGCGCGCACTATTGGGACGACGCCACGTCGCTGCGCCACGACCCGGTCGGCCGGCGCCTGCGCGATGCGACCGTCTGCCTGCCCTGCGACCAGCGCCTGGACGACGACGACGTCGACGCGATGCTGGCGGTGTTCGACGCCACGCGGGCCGCCGCATGAACCTGCGCGGGCGCCAGGTGACGCTGCGCGCGATCGAGCCCGACGACCTGTCGAGGCTGCAGGCCTGGGCCAACGATCCGCAGGTGCAGCGGCTGCTCGGCGGCTGGCACTTCCCGGTCAGCCGCGCCGACCAGCAGGCCTGGCTCGCCGGCCTGTCCTGCCGTTCGAACGACCAGCGTTTCGCGGTCGATGCCGACGGCGTCGGCCTGGTGGGCACCGCCAACCTGGTGTCGATCGACTGGAAGAACCGCACCGCGTTCCACGGGGTGATGATCGGCGACGCGGAGCATCGCGGCCGCGGCCTCGGCCGCGACACCATCATGGCCGTGATGCGCCACGCCTTCGACGAGCTCGACCTCGCGCTGCTCGATACCGACATCATCGAGTACAACACGGCCTCGCTGAAGGTCCACGTCGAGCACTGCGGCTGGCAGGTGCAGGGCATCAAGCGCGGCTGGTACCACCGCGAGGGTCGCCGCTGGGACAAGCTGATCCTCGGCATCGACGCGGCGCGCTACCGCGAGTGGGCGGCGCGCCACCGCTACTGGGACGGCGCATGAGCGCGCCCGCGCCCGACGCCCTGGCCCTCGACCTCGCGCGCCTCGGCTACGCCGTGGTGCCCGGCGTGCTGGATGCGGCCTTCCTCGCCCGCCTGCGCGCCGACCTCGAGCGCTGGATCGCGCGCTGCGACGCGATCCGCCGGCGCAACGGGCTCGGCGCCTCGATGCGCGGCGTCGCCCACCACCTGCTCGGCGAGGACGACGCGATGGGCGAGCTGATCCGCGCGCTGCCGCTGGACGCGCAGATCCGCCACCACTTCGGCGGGCCCTACGTGCTCAACTCCTTCGGCGGGCTGATGCATCTCGACGGCCCGGCGGCGGACTACACCCACGCACACCGCTTCCACCGCGACATGCGCACCTTTGCGGGCGAGTTCCGGCTGATGCTCAACCTGCTGCTGATGCTGGACGACTTCAGCGTCGACAACGGCGCCACCCGCGTGCTGCCGGGCTCGCATCGCCTCGCCGACCGCCCGCCCGAGGACTATCTCGCCGCGCATGCCATCCACGTCACCGGGCGCGCCGGCACCGCACTGCTGTTCGACGCCAACCTCTGGCACGCCGCCTCGCCCAACCGCAACGGCGAGCCGCGGCGGGCCCTTACCCTGACCTTCACCCGGCCGCTGGTGAAGCCGCAGATGGACTATCCGCGACTGGTCGGCGAGGGCTTCAGCGACGATCCGCGGGTGCGCGAGGTGCTCGGCTTCCGCTCGCGCATCCCCGACTCGCACGACGCCTGGTACCAGCCCGCCGAGCGCCGCTGCTACCACGCCGACCAGGGATGACGCACGCCATGCAGAGCGCCCGCGACCACGAGGCCGAGTTCGACGACGACGTCGGCCGCCGCTACGCCTACGACTTCGACGCCATCGTGCGCGGCTACATGATGCGCACCCTGCGCCCGTGGTTCCGTCCCGGTCCGGCGCTGGAGGTGGGCTGCTACGACGGCGCCTCGACCGCGCTGCTCGCCGAGGCCTTCCCGGACCTGACCGTGGTCGAGGCCAGCGCGACCCTGGTCGCCCGCGCGCGCGCGCGCGTCCCACCCGGCGTGCGCTTCGTGCACGGGCTGGTCGAGCAGGTGGCGCTGGAACCGCACTACCGCGCCATCTTCCTCGTGCACACCCTGGAGCACATCGACCCGCCGGGACCGGCGCTCGCCGCGCTGCGCAGCGCGCTGGCGCCCGACGGCCTGCTGTTCGTGGTGGTGCCCAACGCGGACGCCGCATCGCGGCAGATCGCGGTCAAGATGGGGCTGATCGCGCACAACGCGGCGGTCACCGAACCCGAGCGCCGCCACGGCCACCGCTGCACCTACCGCTTCGACACCCTGGAGCGCGACTTGCGCGAGGCCGGCCTCGGCATCGCCGCGCGCGGCGGCATCGTGTTCAAGCCGCTGGCCAACTTCCAGTTCGACCGCCTGCTCGCCGACGGCGTGCTCGGCATGGACTACGTCGAAGGCTGCTACGCGCTGGGCCAGCAGTATCCGGAGCTGTGCGCCAGCATCTACGCGGTGTGCACCCGCGACCCGGGCTGAACGGTCCGCCTGCCCGGATGGCCCGCGAGCCCCGGTGCGCTGCCGCGTCGGCGGCGATCGACTAGACTTCGCGCCGCCTCCGCCACGCCCCGCACCGCCCATGAGCATCAGCGTCTTCGACCTGTTCAAGATCGGCATCGGCCCATCCAGCTCGCATACCGTCGGACCGATGCGCGCGGCCGCGCGCTTCGTGGCGCGCTGGCTCGACGAGCGCGGCACGCTTGCCGAGTGCGTGCGCGTGCGCTGCGAGCTGTTCGGCTCGCTGGCGCACACCGGCCGCGGCCACGGCACCGACAAGGCGGTGATCCTGGGCCTCGAGGGCGAAGTGCCCGACACCGTCGACGTCGATGCCATCGAGCCGCGCCTGGCCACGACCCGCAAGGAACGCCGGCTGTCGCTGCTCGGCCGCCATCCGATCGGCTTCGACGAGAAGTACGACCTCGCCTTCAACAAGCGGCAGAAGCTGCCCTACCACAGCAACGGCATGCGCTTCACGGCGTACGCGGCCGGCGAGCGCGTGCTGGCCACGCGCGACTACTACTCGGTCGGCGGCGGCTTCGTGGTCAACCAGGACGAGGCGGCCGAGGACCGGATCGTGGCCGACACCACGCCCCTGCCCTATCCGTTCACCACCGGAGCCGAACTGCTGCGCCACTGCGAGGATTCCGGCAAGACCATCGCCGGCGTGGTGATGGAGAACGAGAAGTCCTGGCGCACGGAATCGGAGACGCGCGCCGGCCTGCTGAAAATCTGGAAGGCGATGAGCGACTGCGTGGCGCGCGGTATCCGCCACCCCGGCGTGCTGCCCGGCGGGCTCAAGGTGCAGCGCCGCGCGCCCGCGATGGCCGCCGAGCTGTCGGCGCGCCCGGAAGCCGCGCTCAAGGACCCGCTGACCATCCTCGACTGGGTCAATCTCTATGCGCTGGCGGTCAACGAGGAGAACGCCGCCGGTGGCCGCGTGGTCACCGCGCCGACCAATGGCGCGGCCGGCATCATCCCGGCGGTGATGCACTACTACGACCGCTTCGTGCCCGGCGCGAACGAGGACGGCATCGTCGAGTTCCTGCTCACCGCGGGCGCGATCGGCATCCTCTACAAGGAGAACGCCTCGATCTCCGGCGCCGAGGTGGGCTGCCAGGGCGAGGTCGGCGTGGCCTGCTCGATGGCCGCCGGCGGGCTCACCGCCGCAGTGGGCGGATCGATCTGGCAGGTCGAGAACGCGGCCGAGATCGGCATGGAGCACAACCTGGGGCTCACCTGCGACCCGATCGGTGGCCTGGTGCAGATCCCCTGCATCGAGCGCAACGCGATGGGCGCGGTGAAGGCGATCAACGCCCAGCGCATGGCCCTGCGCGGCGACGGCAAGCACCGGGTGTCGCTGGACAAGGTGATCCGGACCATGCGCGACACGGGGCGCGACATGGCCGACAAGTACAAGGAGACGTCGCGGGGCGGGTTGGCGGTGAACGTGATCGAGTGCTGAGCGTGCGGGGATCGAGGCGTCGGGGCCTGGAGCGAAGGGTTTAGGGTATAGGGCCCAGGGTATAGGGCCTTGGACATCGAGCTTGCTTCAGCGGGCCCAGGGCCCAGGGCTCAGGGCCCAGGAAGAGCCGCTCGACGCGCTGCCGTCCTATACCCTGGGCCCGGTACCCTGGCAGTTGTCCGTCGCGCAAGCCGTCCGCGTGCGACACAACACGTTCGGAGCGCCGCTCCTTCTGGGCCCTGAGCCCTGGGCCCTGGGCCCTCTCTCCCAGCCACTCAGAACGCACGGCGCATATAATGGCCGGCTAGCCACCCTCCGGCGGCAACGGCTGTCCCCCAATGTCCCAGCAAGCCACCGAAACGGCGCGCCGGCGCACGTTCGCCATCATCTCCCACCCCGACGCCGGCAAGACCACGCTGACCGAGAAGCTGTTGCTGTTCGGGGGCGCGATCCAGATGGCGGGCTCGGTGAAGGGCCGCAAGGCCGCCCGCCACGCGACGTCCGACTGGATGGCGTTGGAGAAGGAGCGCGGCATCTCGGTCACCTCGTCGGTGATGCAGTTCCCCTACGAGGGCCGCGTCGTCAACCTGCTCGACACGCCCGGCCACGCCGACTTCGGCGAGGACACCTACCGCGTGCTCACCGCGGTCGACTCCGCGCTGATGGTTATCGACTGCGCCAAGGGCGTGGAAGAGCGCACGATCAAGCTGATGGACGTGTGCCGTCTGCGCGACACGCCGATCATGACCTTCATCAACAAGCTCGACCGCGAAGGCCGCTCGCCGATCGAACTGCTGGATGAAGTGGAGAGCGTGCTGAAGATCCAGTGCGCGCCGGTGACCTGGCCGATCGGCATGGGTTCGCGCCTGAAGGGCGTCTACCACCTGGTCGACGACGAGGTGCATCTGTTCGAGCCCGGCCGCAATTTCACCCGCCAGGATTCCACCATCCTCAAGCTCGACGACCCCGCGCTGCGGGCGCGGATCGGCGAGGAGGCGTGGAAGGAACTGCACGACGAACTGGAACTGGTGAAGGGCGCCTCGCATCCCTTCGACGCCGACGCCTACCTCGCCGGGCGCCAGACCCCGGTGTTCTTCGGTTCGGCGGTGAACAACTTCGGCGTGCAACTGCTGCTGGACTTCTTCGTGCGCCACGCACCGGCGCCGAAGCCGCGCGCGACCACCGGACGCACCGTGCAGCCGCAGGAGGAGCCCCTCACCGGCTTCGTGTTCAAGATCCAGGCCAACATGGACCCGCAGCACCGCGACCGCGTGGCCTTCATGCGCATCTGCTCCGGCCACTTCGAGGCCGGGATGAAGGCCTTCCACGTGCGGCTCGGCAAGGAGGTCAAGCTCGCCAACGCGCTGGCCTTCATGGCCTCCGACCGCGAGATCGTCGACAAGGCCTGGCCCGGCGACGTGATCGGCCTGCACAACCACGGCACGATCTCGATCGGCGACACGTTCACCGCGGGCGAGTCGCTGTCGTTCACCGGCATCCCCAACTTCGCGCCGGAGCTGTTCCGCCGCGCGCGGCTCAAGGATCCGCTGAAGATGAAGCAGTTGACCAAGGGCCTCGCGCAGTTGTCCGAGGAGGGCGCGACCCAGTTCTTCCGCCCGCTGATGAGCAACGACCTCGTGCTCGGCGCGGTCGGCATGCTGCAGTTCGACGTGGTGGCCTACCGGCTCAAGGACGAATACGGGGTCGAGTGCGTGTTCGAACAGGTCAACGTGGCGACCGCGCGCTGGATCCGCTGCGAGGATGCGAAGAAGCTGGAGGAGTTCCGCGAGAAGGCCACGCCGAACCTGGCGCTGGACGCCGCGGGGCTGCTGGTCTACCTCGCGCCGAGCCGAGTCAACCTGCAGTTGACCCAGGAGCGCTGGCCGCAGGTGCACTTCGATGCCACCCGCGAGCACGCCAGCGCGGTCGTGGATTGAGTCGACGGCGACGGCGAGACGGTGGGAGGGAGCCGCTCCAGCGGCGATCGACCTTCCGTGACGCCGCGCCGGGGCGATCGCCGGCCCAGCCGGCTCCCACAACGGGATCGAAGACTGTGGAAGCCGCTTCAGCGGCGACCAACCCACCGTGACGCAGCGCCAGTGCGATCGCCGGCAGAGCCGGCTCCCACAACGCGATCGATGACTGTGAAAGCCGCTTCAGCGGCGATCGATGGTCCTCGGGAGTCGCGCGGGCGGCGCCTGCGATCAGCCGCCGAACTCGTCGACGAAGATCGCCTCGTCGCGCGCGACGATCGCGCCATCGCTTTCGTAGGACACGCTGAAAATCACGTCGTCCGCCGACTGCGTGGCGACCGGCACCGTCGGTCCCTGCGGGTCCAGGCGCAACAGCAGGCCCGCGACCAGGGCGAGGCCCATCACACCGGCAGCCATCGCCAGCGCAGGACGTGGCGCGGCCACGCGGCGCGGCAAGGCGACGACGGTGCCCGCATCCAGCGACGGGGCGTCGCCCACCGCACGCGCGGCGCGGAAGGCGGCAAAGGCGGCGGCGGAGCCGGCCAGCGCTTCGACCGCGGCCGAATGGCGCTGGCCGAGGACTTCCCCGGCGGCCAGACGCGCGACGTCGTCGGCGCCGATGCCGCTGTCGCGGCGGGCGGTAGCCTGGCGGTAGATCGCGGAAAGGCTTGGCTTAGTCATCGAAGTCACCCAGACCCTGCGCACGCAGGGCATCCTTCAGTTCGTCGAGGCCACGCGTCACCAGCTTGCGGGCCGCCTCCGCCGAGATGCCTTCCAGTTCGGCGATCTCCGGCAGCGAGTAGCCCTGCAGGTGCAGCTTGACCGGCACACGGCGGCGGGTCGGCAGCGCCTCGATGCAGCGGAGCACGCGGTCCACGTGCTCCCCGTCCATCGCGGCGCGGTCGGTGCCCTCGGCGAGCAAACCCGCCGGGCCCACCTCGGCATCGGTTTCCGGCAGCGGCTCTGCGGCTCGTACCGCGGCCCGCCGGCCGGCATCGATGACGACGCTGGCGACCACCTTCTGCACATAAGACGCACCGGCGACCTCGATCCGGTCACTGTCCAGCGCCTTCCACAGCCGGATCCGTGATTCCTGCTCGATCTCATCCAGATCGAGACCGGGCCGACCCCGGCAGGCGATCTCCACGGCGCGGCGCAGGCGGGTCGCCAGCTCCGCCAACTGGCGCTCCACGCGGGCCTGGTGGATCGGGTCGATGGGACTCACGGTTCGGGTCGTTCGCGGGGCCGCAGGCCGCCCCGGCGGGCATGCCCACCGCGGCGGGGCTGGACGAGGCAGGGGTCAGGAGGCGATGTAGCGCTGCAGTTCGGCGATCTCGCGCTGCTGCTCCTCGATCACCGCCTTGACCAGGTCGCCGATCGAGAGCACGCCCACCACGCGGCCGTCGTCTACCACCGGCAGGTGGCGGAACTTGCGGTCGGTCATCAGCACCATGCAGGTGTTGACGCTGTCCTGCGGCGACACGGTGGTGACCGGTGCGGTCATGATCTCCCATACCGCGGTTTCGGCCGACGATCGTCCGCGCAGGATGATCTTGCGCGCATAGTCGCGCTCGGAAAGGATGCCCAGCAATTCCTCGCCGCGCATCACCAGCACCGCGCCGATGCCCTTCTCGGCCATCAGCTCGATCGCCTCCAGCACGGGCTCGTCGGGCCCGATCGCGATCACCGTGCGTCCCTTGCCGGCGAGCAGTTCCGCCACTTTCGCCATCTGCGTCCTCCCGGTGCCGCGGCCGGCGGCACCCCGCGATCTTACTGCGCGCGCTGGCCGGCCGGCGGTGGCAGCACGCCGGCCAGCCAGGCCGGGCCCAGTTGGCCCATCTGGCGCTCGATCCAGCGCTGGCGGGTGAGCACGTAGCGGCTGGGACGGCTGGCCACATAGATGCGCGGGTTGGGCAGCACCGCCGCCAGCCGCGCCGCCTCGGCACGCCGCAGGTCGGCCGCAGCGCGACCGAAGTGGCGGCGCGCGGCCGCCTCTGCGCCGTAGATCCCGTCGCCGAACTCCGCCACGTTGAGATAGACCTCGAGGATCCGCGACTTCGGCCACAGCAGCTCGATCAGCACCGTGAACCAGGCCTCGAGACCCTTGCGCAGCCAGCTGCGGCCCGACCACAGGAACAGGTTCTTGGCCACCTGCTGGCTGATCGTGCTGGCGCCCCGCATGCGCCGGCCGGTATCGCGATCGGCCAGCGCGCTGCCGATCGCGTCGAGGTCGAAGCCGCCGTGGGTCGGGAATTTCTGGTCCTCGGCCGCGACCACCGCCAGCGCGAGTTCGGGCGCGATCTGCGTGAGCGGAACCCATTGCCGGTCGATGCGGAAGCCCGGCGTGCCGGCACGCCAGGCGTCGATGGCCCGCGCGGTGACGAAAGCGGTGGTCGGCGGCGGCACGATGCGCAGGGTCGCGACCAGCAGCACGGACAGTGCCACGAAACCGGCCACCGACCAGGCGGCCAGCCGCAGCAGGCGCCGCCACCAGGGGCGTCGACGGGAGGCGGCGGCGGGTCGTTGCATACTGCGCGGCATGAGCGAGCGATCTTCCCTGATTTCACCGGCCGGCGGCGACTGGCTGCGGCCCTTCCACGTCGAAGGCACCGGCGTGCGCGGCGTGATCGTGCGGCTCGGCCCGGCCTGGCGCACGCTCGCCGGCCGCGATGCGGCGCCGCCGGCGCTGCTGGGCTGGCTGGGCCAGTGCCAGGCCGCGGCGGCGCTGTTCGCCGGCGACATCAAGCTGCGTGGCGGGGTGTCGGTGCAGATGCGGGCGCCGTCGAGCGTCGGCACGCTGTTCGCCGAGTGCACCGACGCCGGCACCGTGCGCGCGATCGCACGCTCGCCCCGCGATGCCCGGCCGCCCGCATCGCTGGCGGACGTCGGCGCCGACGCGGTGCTCGCGATCACCATCGAGCGCACCGGCGGCCTGCGCTACCAGGGCCTGGTGCCGCTGCAGGGCGATCGCCTCGAGCACGCCTTCGAGGGCTATTTCGAGCGTTCCGAGCAGCTTCCCACCGCGATCCGCCTCGTCGCCACCGACACCGTGTCGGCCGGCATGCTGCTGCAGCAGGTGCCGGGGGAAGGCGGCATCGGCGCACGCACGGCGAGCGCCGACTTCGAGCGGCTGGCGATCCTGTTCCGCACGCTGACCGACGAGGAACTGCTCAGCCTCGCCCCCGAGACCATCCTGCGCCGCCTGTTCGTGGAGGACGACGTGCGCATCCAGCCCGAGCGCCGGCTCGCCTTCGGCTGCAGTTGCTCGCGCGAGCGAGTGACCGCCGTGCTGCGCGCGCTGGGCGAAGCGGAGGTGCGGGCCGCCCTCGACGCCCGGGGCCGGACCGAGGTCCGCTGCGAGTTCTGCGGCCAGGCCTATGCCTTCGCCGGCGCGGATGTCGATGCTTTGTTCCGTCCCGAGCCGACGAACGGTCCGGCTCCCGGCCCGACGCGTGGTTAAGGCTCCGTTTATCGTCTAGAATCAGACCGCTCCGGAACAATGCTCCGGAACGAAACTTGCCGGGCAGTTCGCGGTCTATGGCTGCGTCCACGCCCATACTGCTCGCCATGCGGACCCGTGCACTCACCATCGTCGCCCTGCTCGCCGCCGCGCCCTGCGCGGCCAGCGAGCCCGTGCGCGCGCCGGTGGCCGCCACCGAGGCACCGGTGCTGCTGCGACTGTCGCCGGACGGGGAGTATCTCGGCGCGATCCGCGCCGACGGCAACGGCGCGGAGATCCTCGTCGCCCCGCTGCAGCCGGCGCTGCGCGCCGGCGCCATGGCGCCGCTGACCATTGGCGGGCTGTTCGCGGTTCCTGCCGGCGACGGCCCACGCGTGATCGCCAGCGCGAGCCGGCGACAGTCCCTCCTGATGGCCGCACCCGCACTGCCTCCGGCCTGGTGCCAGGGGGTCATCGGCCTGGTGGCGCACGCCACCGAGTGCGCCCTGCAGGCCACGCCCGTGCAGTCCCCCCAACCTGCGCTGAGCCGGCAGAGCGCCGGCATCGGCTGGCAGGCGGGCGTTCTCGAACTCGCGCTGGCCGGCAGCAGCCTGTCCGGCTGGAGCGCCGGCCCGATCGCCACCCTGCCGGCCGCGGTCCTCGCCGGCTGGGACGGTCCCTCCCTGCTGGCGCCGATGGGGCTGGTCGATACGCGGGATGCGTCGGTGGCCGGGCTGTGGCGCATCGCGCCCTGGGGCGGGGTCACGCTCGGCGCCACCGTGGGCGAGACGCAGTGGCAGGTCCTTCCGGGAACCGCGCCGCTGGCGCTCGACCAGGCCGCGGTGCAGCTCGGGCTGGTCTACGGCCCGTTCAGTGGCGGCATCACCGGTCGCGCCTTGCGACCCACCCAGGGCTTGGACGGCACCTGGACCGGGCTCGACATCGGCTTCGCCTGGCGCACGCCGTGGCGTGGCGAGCTGTCGGTCGGCGCCCAGAACCTGATCGGGCGCGGCAACGGCGCCCTGCCCGCGCCCGCCGCGCCGGTCCTCGACGAGGCCACGGCACGCACGCCCTACGTGCGTTACACCCAGGACCTCTGACCGGCCACTGGCCGGTTTCAGGCCACCCCCTGTCGCGGAGCGACTGTTGCGTGCGCGCGACGGCAGTTTCGCCAATTGTGAGTTTGTTGTTACCATCCCGCGCTGCCGAACCTTTCGGTGGGTCGGCATGAAGCCGGCCTGTGCCATGGATGGCCATGGCTAGTCCCCGACCAAGTCGCAACTCTGACGTTGGAGAGATAAACAATGACCCGATTCAATGAGCTGTCGAAGTCCGTTCGACTCGCTCTGACCCTGGGTGCGGTCGCCACCGCGGCTCCTGCCGCCGTCGCGTTCGCCCAGGATCAGGACGCCGAGCAACTCGAGACGATCACCGTCGTCGGTTCGCGCATCAAGCGCACCGACATCGAAACCTCGCAGCCGGTGTTCGTGCTCGAGCGCCAGGACCTGCAGCGCACCGGCCTGACGTCGGTCGGCGACATCCTGCAGGACCTGTCGACCAACGGCGCCGCGCTGAACACCACGTTCAACAACGGCGGCGACGGCACCACCGCGGTCGACCTGCGCGACCTCGGCGCCGGCCGCACGCTGGTGCTGGTCAACGGCCGCCGCTGGGTGCGCAACCTGGGCGGCTTCGTCGACCTCAACACGATTCCGATCTCCATCGTCGAGCGCATCGAGGTGCTCCGCGACGGCGC
>JAJTHZ010000258.1 GCA_021299185.1 Lysobacteraceae bacterium
AGCTCCGCGCCCTGCCAGGCGATCTCGCCGTCACTGGCGTCGAGCAGTCCCGCCAGCACCCGCAAGAGGGTCGTCTTGCCCGCGCCATTGCCGCCTTCGACGACCAGGGCGGCGCCGCTGGCAACCTCCAAGTCCAGCGGCCCGAAGATCGACTCGCCGTCGCGCGAGAAACGGAGGCCGCGTGCCGTGAGCAGCGGCGGCAGGGGAGCGTCGATCGAGGTCATGTCCGGCGGTCGTCGGGCGCCGTCGATGCTACCCAGTCGACGAAAGCGGTGTCCACGACGGCTTCCCGCCAGTGCGCGCGCAGGATGCGCAGGCGAACCGCCGCGCCGAGGGTGCCGGCCAGCAGCGCGCACTGGCCGAACTGCAGCGCGAGCGCGTCGGCGGCGGCGGGCGCCAGTCCGATCGCGAGCACGCTGCGCTCGGCGTGGCCGCCATCGGCATCGCTGTTGATGCCGGGCCAGCACGCGCAGCGCGCGGCGTGCAGCGCGGCGAGCAGGCGCGCCTGCGCGGCGTCGTTGGCCGCCGACGGCTGGCTGCGGGCCAAGGGATTGAACGCGGTGAGCAGGGCCCACGGCGTTCCGGCCGGACCCAGCGGCGCGACGAACGGCCGGCCGGGGACCAGCATCTGCTCGCCGGTCGGCAGGAACACGCGGTAGTGCGCCGCCAGAAAGGCTTCGAGCAGCGGGGGCATTCCGGTCGGAGGGTGCATGCGGGCGGACGGACGTCACGACGGGCCGATTCGGATTTCGGCAGACTAGCCGCAGTCCGGGGGCCGCGCGCTTGCGCTGGATCAACTGCGCGCGCCGCCGGGTTCTCCACATCCGTGAAGGAACGTGATGAGCCGCCGCACCCGCATCGCCGCCGCGATCTGCCTCGCCCTCGCCGCCCCGGCCGCACTGGCCGCCGGGCCCCGGACCTGGATCGTCACCCTCGACGCGCCGCCACTGGCGGCCCACGACGGCACCACGGTGGTGCGCGACGCCAGCGGCAAGCGGCTGGCGCCGGCCGCGCGCCGCGACGGACGGATCGACTTCGCGGACCCCGCCGCGCGGGCCTACCTCGCGCACCTCGAGGCGCGCCAGGACGCGGTCCTGGCCGCGGCGGGCGGTGGCGGCAAGTCGCTCGCCCCGCGCGCGCGCTGGTCGGTGGTGGCCAACGGCATGGCGCTCGAACTCGACGACGCAGGCGCCGCCGCGTTGCGCGCGCTGCCGGGCGTGCGCGCGGTCGAGCCGGACTTCACGCGCCGCGTGGCCACCGATGCCGGCCCGGCCTGGGTCGGCGTGGAGCCGTTCTGGAACGACGCCGTGCCCGGTGCGAGCGGGCTGGGGCGCGGCGCCGGCGCGGTGGTGGGCGTGATCGACACCGGCATCAACCCGACCCATCCGTCGTTCGCCGCCACGGCCGAGGACGGCTACGTGCACGTCAACCCGCGCGGCACGTTCTTCGGCCTGTGCGCGGGTGCGGCCCCGCGCTGCAACGCCAAGCTGATCGGCATCCACGACTTCACCACCGAAGGCAATCGCGAAGGCATCGACCTCAACGGCCACGGCAGCCACGTGGCCGGCACCGCGGCGGGCAATCCGTACACCGCACCCGCATCGAGCGCGACCGCGAACCAGCCCTTGCGCGTGTCCGGCGTGGCGCCGCGCGCCAGCATCATCTCCTACAAGGCCTGCACCAACGATCCGGACGACCTGAATTCGCCGGGCATCTGCAGCGGCAGCGCGCTGGTGTCGGCGATCGAGCAGGCGGTGCGCGACGGTGTCGACGTGCTCAACTACTCGATCGGCAGCGACGACCCGCGCGATCCCTGGAACGGCGTGCGCGGCGGCGGCACCGGCGACGCGGTGGCGCTGCTGAACGCGCGCGCCGCCGGGGTGTTCGCCGCGGTCGCGGCCGGCAATGCCGGCCCGGCCGCAGCCACGATCAATGCGCCGGGCAACGCGCCGTGGGTGGTCACCGCGGCGGCCGCCACCCACGACCGGCTGTTCGGCACCGTGCTCGCCGGCGTGCAGGGCACGGGCATCGCGAGCCCGTTCAGCCTGACCGGCGCGGCGCAGGGCGGGGCGCTGGAGCGGCGTCGCATCGTGCACGCCAAGGATTTCGGCAATGCGCTGTGCGGCACCGGCGCCAGCCAGGGCGTGACGCCCGACGGGCGCAGCAATCCGTTCCCCGCGGGCACCTTCAACGGCGAGATCGTGGTCTGCGTGCGCGGCATCTACGCGCGCGTGGAAAAGAGCTTCAACGTGCGCCAGGCCGGCGCCGCCGGCTACGTGCTGGTCAACACGCTGGCCGAGAGCGAGAGCGTGGTCAGTGACAACCACGGCATGCCGGCGGTGCACCTCGGCTATGCCGCCGGGCAGCGCCTGCAGGCCGCGCTGGAGGCGGCGCGGCAGGCGGGCGGGCAGGTGAGCGCGACGATCGAGGCGACGCGCCGCGTGCTGGACGCCGAACTCGGCGACCGCCGCGCCGGCTTCAGCAGTCGTGGTCCGGTGCGCCCGCACGCGGGCTGGCTGAAGCCCGACATCGCGGCGCCCGGCGTGTCGATCCTCGCCGCCGCCGACGACAGCCCGGGCGTGGCCTCGCTCAGCGGGACCTCGATGGCCACGCCGCACGTGGCCGGTGCCGCGGCGCTGCTGGCCGCCGCGCGGCCCGCGTGGACCGTCTCGCAGATCGAGAGTGCGCTGCTGACCACGGCGCGCACCGGCATGCGGCGCGAGGATGCCGCCACGCCGGCCGATGCGCACGACGTCGGCAGCGGCCGCCTGCGCGTCGATCAGGCGGCCCGCGCCGGCCTCTACCTCGACCTACCGCGCAGCGATTTCGTCGCCGGCGATCCGATCGCGAGCGGTGACCCGAGGGCACCCACGCGGATCAACCGCCCGTCGCTGGTGGACGCCGACTGCCGCGAGCGCTGCGCTTTCACGCGCACGCTCACCGACTTCGGAGCCGGCGGTGCCTGGACCGCCGAGGCGCGGCTGCCGGAGGGCGCGCGCGCGACGGTGTCGCCGCAGTCGTTCGCACTCGGTCCCGGCCAGTCGCAGGTCCTGCGGGTCGAACTCGACGTCGGTGATGGACGCGTCCTCGGGCGCTGGGTGTTCGGCGACGTGCTGCTGCGCGGGCCCGGCGGCGTCGAGCAGCGCCTGCCGGTGGCGGTGTTCTCGAATCCCGGCGCGCTGCCGACCCGGCTGGTCGCCAGCGCGACGTCCACCAGTGGCAGCACCGACTTCACGCTCGGCGGCCTGGTCGCGCTGCCCGAGCCCGTGTTCTCCGCCACGCCGCTGGCGCGACTCGAGCAGGCCGCGCAGGCGATCGGCGCGCGCGGCAACCGCGATCCGTACGAGGAGCCTTCGATCGGCAGCATCGTGCGCACGATCACCGTCGCCGGCAGCGACGCCGGGCGCGTCACCTGGGCGATCGCCGCGGACGCGACGTCGGGCACGTCGCGCGACATCGACCTCTACATCGGCCAGGACCAGGACGCCGACGGCACACCGGACGAATTCGAGGAACTGTGCATCGCCAACGGGCCGGCCATCAGCGAGCGCTGCGCGCTGGACGTCGTGCTGGAAGGCGCGGCCGACCGACGCACCTACTGGATCTACGCCATCAATGCGTCCGCCGGCGTGGGCGGCAGCGACAGCGCCAGCCTGCGCTACTCGGCCGTGCCGGTGGCGGGTCCCGCGGCGTCGACGAGCGGCGACCGGCTGTTCGCCAGCGGACCCGGGCGCGTGCCGGCGCGCGAGAACTTCGCCGTGCGCGTCGGCTGGAACGCGCCGTCCATGTTGCCGGGCGAAGCCTGGACCGGCTACCTCCAGATCGGCGCCTCACGCGCCGCGCCGGGTGGCCTGGGTAGGGTGCCGGTGGTGGTCGAGGCCGGTGGCAGCCTCGCGCAGTCGGCGCAGGTGCTGGACGCGCGCGGCGACGCGCTGCGCCTGCGCCTGCGACCTGGCACCGCGCACGAGCGCATCGTGGTCGACCTGCCGGCCAATGCCACGGGACTCACGGTCGACCTCGCCAACGCGGCCGGCGTCGACTTGTTCGTGGCCCGCGACCCGGCGCCCGGCGCGCAGCCCGAGCCGCGCGCCGCCCCACCGCGCGCCAGCGCGGCGGCCAGCGCCACCGGTGCCGCGTCGAGCAAGCGCGTGCAGCTCGCAGCGCCCACGCTGCAGCCCGGGCGCTGGTATCTGACGCCGGTCAACAACGGCGCCGTCGATGCGGACATCGTGCTCACGGTCGCCGCCACCGTCGGCGGCGACGCGCCGGTGTTCGGCGACAACGCCTACTTCAATCCCGAACGCAGCGGACACGGCGTGCTGCTCGCGCGCGGCGCCGAGCAGTTGGCCGCGCTCTGGTACACCTATCGCGAGGACGGATCTCCGGTCTGGTACATCGCGCAGTCCGCCGTGCCCGCAGCCGGGCAGGGCGTGTGGCGCGCGCCGCTGCAGCGCTCGACCTGGAACGGCAGCAGCAACCTCCTGACCGAGGTCGGCGAGGTCATCCTGACCCGCACCGGCCCGAATGCCTTCCGCTGGACCTGGCAGCTCGACGGCCGCACCGGCAGCGAGCCGCTCTTCGCCGTCGCCCCGCCCGAGTGCGTGGAGGGCGGCACGCGCGACTACAGCGGCCTGTGGTTCGCCCCGGCGCGTTCCGGATACGGCTATTCGGTGATCACGCTGCCGGCGACCGAGTTGCAGATTCCGTTCATCTACGACGCGGCCGGGAACCCGGTCTGGCTGAACGCGCAGGTCGCGCCCTTCGGCGCCTCCACGCTGCCGCTGCAGCAGTACAGCGGGTTCTGCCCGCTGTGCGCGGCGGTGACGCCGACCGTCCGGTCGGTGGGCACCCTGGTGCGCGCTTTCGGCACGGCGAACAACGGCAGCACCCGCGTCGACGCCACCCTGCTGGCCCCGTTGACGGGCACGTGGGCCAGCGACGATGCCGTGCAGCGGCTGTCGTCGACGCCGAGCTGCCCGCGCTGACGACGCCGCGGATCGGGTGCCCCGCGGCGCTTCGGCGCATGCGCGCGGGGGGCGCGCGCACGGCCGGATGCGGCCGCACGGCGGATCGCCCGTGTGGCCCGCGTCGGGGGACTAGGCCAGCGGCCGCAACCGGGCGCGCACCAGCGCATCGCCGGCGGCGAGGTCGACCTGCTCGATGCGGGTGTGGCCGCGCGCCAGCGCATCGACGATCTCCCACTGCACGGCGCCGCGCGCCTTCGCCACCGCGTAGGGCGTGCGGCGGAAGGTGACCATCGCGTAGCGCGGGACGAAGGTGTCGGGGTGGCGCTCCGCCAGCGCGCGCTCGACCTGCTTGCGCAGCAGGAACGGCGGGTCGTCGACCAGGTCGCGCATCTCGATGTAGTTCTCCAGCGCCATGTCGGCGATCGCGTCGGCATTCGGCTTGCGGCGGCGCTCGAACTCGGCGAAGGCGGCGTGGTAATCGCGGCTTTCGCCGAGCAGGGCGTCGAGTTCGACGCAGTCCTCGAACGCGCAGTTCATGCCCTGGCCGTGGAAGGGCACGATGGCGTGCGCGGCGTCGCCCAGCAGCACGGCCTGGCCGTCGAGGTGCCAGCGGTCGAGGCGCAGGGTGCCGAGCATGCCGACCGGGTTGCCGGCGAAGTCGGCATCGAAGTCCGGCAGGTGCGGCAGGATGTCGGCGAAGTCGCGCTGGAACAGCGCGCGTGCATCCGCGGGTGTGCGCAGCGCTTCGAAGCAGGGCGGCGCTCCCGCGTTGGGCAGGAACAGGGTGACGGTGAACGAGCGCTCCGCATTCGGCAGCGCGATGCACATGTACCCGCCGCGCGGCCAGATGTGCAGCGCATTGGCCTCGATGCGGTAGCCGCCGTCGGCGGCGGGCGGGATCTCGAGCTCCTTGTAGCCGTGGCCCAGCGGCTCGAAGCGCTCGCCCAGCGGGACCACCGCCTGCATCGCCGCGCGCAGGGCGGACCCGGCGCCGTCGGCGCCGATCATCACCGGCGCCTCGATCGCGCACTCGCTGCCGGTGTCCTCGCAGCGAAGGCGCGCGATGCCGGCCTCGAACTGCACGTCGAGCAGCCGCTGCCCGAAGTGGATGCGCGCGCCCGCGGCCTCGGCGGCGTCGAGCAGGGTCAGGTTCAGGCGCCCGCGGTGCACCGACCAGATCACCTCGCGGTCGTCGCGGCCGTAGCGCAGCAGGTGGGTCGCGCCGTCGAGGTCGTGCACCATCCGCCCGCGCATCATCACCGCCTGCGCCAGCACGTCCTGCTCCAGCCCCGCGATGCGCAGCGCCTGCATGCCGCGCTCGGCGAGCGCGAGGTTGATCGAACGGCCGCCCTCGTAGCCGGCGCGGCGCGGGTCCGGGCGGCGCTCGAACACGGCGACTTCGTAGCCGCGCCGCGCCAGCAGGGTGGCGAGCAGTGCGCCCGCGAGGCCGGCGCCGGCGATGACGATGCGGTCGCTCACCGCGTCTTCGACCAGGCTTCGACGGCGTCGACCAGGCGCGCGCAGTCGGCGAGGCGGTTGTACAGCGGCACCGGCGCGGCGCGGATCACGTCCGGTTCGCGCCAGTCGACCACGATGCCCTCGCGTTCGAGCCACTCGTGCAGCGAGCGGCCCTCGTCGCGGTGGCCACGCACGCGCAGCGACAACTGGCAGCCACGCTGCGTCGGGTCGTCCGGGGTGCGGATCTCGAGCACGCGGTCGACGCGCGCGCGGACCTGCGCGGCGAGGAAGGCGGTCATCGCGATCGACTTCTCGCGCAGTCGCGCGAGGCCGGCGCGCTGGAACTGCGCCAGCGCGGCGCGCAGCGGCGCCATCGCGAGGATCGGCGGGTTCGACAACTGCCAGCCGTCGGCGCCGGGCGCGGGCACGAAATCCGGGCCCATGCGGAAGCGGGTGGCGGCCTCGTGGCCCCACCAGCCGGCGAAGCGCGGCCGTGGCGTGCGGGCGTGGCGCTCGTGCACGAAGCAGCCGGCGATCGCGCCCGGTCCGCCGTTGAGGTACTTGTACGAGCACCACACGGCGAAATCGGCGTGGCTGGCGTGCAGGTCGACCGGCACGTTGCCGATCGCATGCGCGAGGTCGTAGCCGACCACGCAGCCCTTGCGGTGGGCCAGCGGGGCGATCGCGCCGAGGTCGAGCCGCTGGCCGGTCAGGTACTGCACGCCCGGCAGCAGCACCAGCGCGATGCGGTGCCCGTGCGCGTCGAGCGCGCGCGCGATGCCGTCCATCGTCAGCGTGCCGCCCGGGCCGTCGCCCTCGAGCTCGATCAGCGCGGTGGCCGGGTCGAACCCGTGGAAGCGGACCTGCGATTCCACCGCATGGCGGTCGGACGGGAAGGCGTGTTTCTCGATCAGGATCGCCGGCCGCTCGGCGGTGGGCCGGTAGAAGCTGACCATCATCAGGTGCAGGTTGACGGTCAGGGTGTTCATCACCACGACTTCGTGCGGCAGCGCGCCGGCCAGTTCGGCCAGCGGCTCGCGCAGCGCGGCGTGGTAGTCCATCCACGGCACCTCGCCGCGGAAGTGCCCCTCGACGCCGAGCCCGGCCCAGCGCTGGAGTTCCTGCTCGACCAGGCTCCGCGCCGCGCGCGGCTGCAGACCGAGCGAGTTGCCGGTGAAGTAGGCGACCTCGCGCCCATCGGGCCCGCGCGGGAACAGGAACTCGTCGCGGAATCCGGCCAGCGGGTCGGCCGCGTCGCGGTGCAGGATGTCGAGCGTGTCGTCGTTCATGGCGGCGGCGGGGCGGGGTCGCGCCCACGCTACGCGAAGCAGCGGGATGTGCCAAGCGTCACCCGTGACGCTGGCCGGGTGAGGCCGTATGCTCGCCGGCGGACTGCACGGGGGTCTGCCATGCGGGTGACGATCGAACTGGAACCGGACGACATCGCGCGCCTCGAGGCCGCGCTGGCGCGTGCCCGGCGGCTCGCCGCCACGATGGACGAGGTCGATGTGATCGCTGCCGCACGGCAGGCGATCGAGCAGCTGCCGCTGCACTGCGCGCCGAGCTACGTGCGGCGGCAGTTCGAGGGTGCGCTGCGCCTGGTCGCGATGCTGGAGGACGACGCTTGGGCCCTGCCGCAGCCGTGGCGCGACGACGTGCTGGTCACCCTGATCTACCTCGGCGACCCGGAGGACATGGTCCCCGACGACGCCGAGGTGATCGGCCTGCTCGACGACGCGATCATGCTCGAACTGCTGCTGCGCCGGCAGGCGGCGGTGATGCGCGCCTAAGAGCGCTTCTGCGCCGAGCGCGCCGCGCAGCGGCCGGGTCGCGGCAGCGCGGCGCGCGTCGAGGCGGCGGCGTGGCTCGCGCGCCGTCGCGCCGCGCTGCAGCGGCGCATGTCGAAACCCGCGCC
>JAJTHZ010000182.1 GCA_021299185.1 Lysobacteraceae bacterium
CGCCACCAGCGCTCGCCACTGCGCCTCGTCCCGCCGAACCCTGCCGACCTTCGCCATCGTCCCGCTCCGTCCTCCGAACCTGACAGCATTCTCCGCGCGACGCGCGGGCAGGGAAGGACGGTGTTGGGTTATCGCTTACGGCGTGCCCGCCTACCCGCCGGTCATGCAGCAGGCGTTGAACTTGCCCGGCATGTCCATGAACACGCGCGCGTCGAGCAGCGACGGCAGGTCGATGTAGAAGCCGGCGGTGTGCGCGATGTCGCGCGTGCCGATCGTGGCGCAGCCGTTCATAAGGCGCGCTGCCGCTGCCGGGAGCCGCATGCCAGCCCTGCCGCATGCGGCCCTCCAGCCGTTGCCCGCTGCGCGCGTGACGCGGCGTCGGCGGGGACGCCCGGTCGCGGGCGATCAGCGCGCCACGAACGTCGTCAGTCGCCGGGCGCCTCCGGCGCGAGCAGGGTGGCGCCCTTCTGCCGAGGCGGCACTTCGGCGAGGCTGCGGTAGTGCGCTCCGAGCACGTCCTGGATCTGTCCGCCCCAGGCCACGCCGAGCTTCATCGCGATCTCGCGCGACTTCCAGCCGTCCTGGCGCTCGAACGGATCCATGCGCAGGTTGAAGATCATCGCCGCCGGCTTGTTGTAGTCGAAGAAGCCGTCGCGCGCCTGGATGTGCGACTTCCACGGCCCGATGCGCACCGCGGTCAGTTCGGATTCGTTGTAGTAGATGACGAAATTGCGGGCGGAGGGCTTGCCCTGCGTCCAGTGCGCGAGGTTGTCGACGCCGTCGATGATGACGTTGTCGCGCTGGCGCAGGGTGCTGGCGACGTCCTTGACGCCGGCAGCGCTGGCCAGGGTGGTGAACACGTCCTCCATGGTCTGGATGCCGTTGGACACCGACCGCGCCGGGACGCTGGCCGGCCAGCGCAGCAGGAACGGCACGCGCACGCCGCCTTCCCAGGTGGTCGCCTTCTCGCCGCGGAACGGGGTCACGCCGGCGTCCGGCCACCAGTCGACCATCGCGCCGTTGTCGGTGGTGAAGATCACGATGGTGTTGCGCTCGACGCCGAGGCGCTTGATCTCGTCGAGCAGCGAACCGACCGCGGCGTCGAGTTCCAGCATCCCGTCGGCGTACACCGACTCCGAGTACCCGGTGGTCGGGAACGACTTGCCGCGGTTGGCCTCGCGCACGTGGGTGTAGATGTGCATGCGGCTGGGGTTGTGCCAGACGAAGAACGGCTTCCTGCCCTTCACCGCGCGCCGCATGAAGTCGATCGAGCGGTCGCGGAACTCGTCGTCGACGGTTTCCATGCGCTTGGGATCCAGCGCCCCGGTGTCCTTGCACGACTGCTTGCCCCAGGGGCCGAAGCGGCCGTCCTTGGGCTGCTCGGGGTTGTCCTGCGCGAGCGCCTTGCAATCGAGCACGCCGCGCGGGCGGTAGCGCGAATCGAAGCCGGCGTCCTTCGGCCACTCGGCGAGGAAGGGCTCTTCCTCGGTGTTGAGGTGGTAGAGGTTGCCGTAGAACTCGTCGAAACCATGCACCGTGGGCAGGTGCGAGTTGCGGTCGCCGAGGTGGTTCTTGCCGAACTGGCCGGTGGCGTAGCCGCGCTCCTTGAGCAATTCGGCAAGGGTGGGATCGCGGCCGTCGAGCCCGATCGGCGAGCCCGCCATGCCGACCGTGGTCAGGCCGGTGCGGATCGGCAACTGGCCGGTGATGAAGGCCGCGCGTCCCGGCGTGCACGTCGGGTGCGAGTAATGGTCGGTGAACAGCATGCCCTCGTTGGCGATGCGGTCGATGTTGGGCGTCGGGCCCATCATGCCGTGGCTGTAGGCGGCCACGTTCGAGATGCCGACGTCGTCGGGCATGATCACCAGGATGTTCGGCGGCCCGTCGGCGCCACGCTGGGCCAGCACCGGGGTCGCGGCGAACAGCGCGCCGCAGCACAGCAACATCCAGGTCGTCGCACGCATGGCTCGGGGCCCCTCCATCGGGTCGCCGGACGCGACCGGATGTCCTTGTTACACCGGCGCCGGCGACGGGCGGAACCGCGGGTTCCCCGAAATGGGTACCCGACCCGCCGGCTCCCGATCAGCGGATCGCCGCGCGCGCCGAGGACCAGCGCGCCACGGCCTCGGCATCGCCCCGCGCCTGCGCGAACCGCAGCAGCGCCTCGGCGTGCGGCGCATACCCGGGTTGGCGCGACTGCGCGGCCTCGAGCGCCGCGATACCGCGTGCCGGATCGTCGATGTCGTGCAGCGCGATCGCATGTACCCAGGCGTAACGCGGTTCGTCCGGCGCCAGCCGCACCGCCGTGGCGAGCGCGCGCAGGGCGGCACGGCGGTCGCCGCCGCGGATCTCCGCCAGGCCCAATGCGTGCTGCACCTCGGCCGCCTGCGGCAGACGCCGGGCGCCGTCACGCAGCAGGCCCAGTGCGCCCGTGGCATCGCCCTGCGCGCGCCGCACCTCGGCGAGGTTGACCACCGCGATGCCGGAGGATGGCTCGCGCCCCAGCGCGCGCTCCAGCGCGCCACGCGCCGCGTCGAGGCGACCCTCGCGCGCATCGAGCGCCGCCAGCGCCGTGAGTGCCTCGGGACGGTCGCCGTCCGGCGCGAGGCTGGCGCGCCAGGCCTCGCGGGCCGTGGGCCAGGCCGCCCGTAGCGGGGGCGCCGACTGC